>CAJUHL010000010.1 GCA_910586425.1 uncultured Bacilli bacterium | reverse complement strand
AATTTGGCAATTTGCTTTAAAATATCTATTCCATGTGTTTGTACCAATTTGACGCTTGCCTCAAAAAAAGTAATCATTCATTATTTTTTTCTGCTTCATACTTTGTAATCAATTCATCTAAATGTTCTAGTTCGATTGTTTTTTCTTCCATTGCTTCTTCCATGATCATTTGATGCATTGTATTGTCTTCTACAGATAGAGGATGCATATTGTCGTAAAAGTTAAAGATATATTCCCATATACATAATATTTGCAAATTCACGCAAACATAAATAAAACCTTGTACAACACCTTTTATATTGGGAATAAAGTGGTAAGATAAGATACATAATATAGTAATAAATAAGCAAGTTGTTTTAATTTTCCCAACCCATAAAGATTCAGTTTTGCCACTTTTTAAATGAAAATATAAATTGAATAAGGCCAGAATGATTTCCAAAAAAACAATACCCCATATTAGTGAAAAAACAGATGTGAGACATAGACATAATCCAATTGCAAAAATTTTATCCGCAACTGCATCTAATTTAGCACCTATGTCACTTACTGTATTCCACTTACGGGCCAACATTCCATCTATAAAATCTGTCACTGCTGCGATACTTGCAAAAGCGATTACAAGAGGAATTTGCTTCCCAATTCCTAGAATTATAATTATGGGGGTAAAAACAATACGCATCCCAGTTAAAACATTGGGTAGCCATTTTTTATAATCTTGAATGAATGGTTTTAATTTACCTATATTTTTTTTGTTTTTCAATTGCTTCATAACAATCCTCCAATAAGTATATTTTAGCAAATTCATGCTACAGAATCAATTCTTTGCATGAAAAAAAGAGAAGAAACATATATTATAGTGTATCCGAATTGGATACATTTGGAAAACTATAGTGTTATGGTTTTCCTTTTTTGTCAACTTATGTCATTTTTTTCATCAGAAGCTATACATTTCGTCTTATTTTTGTTACAATATATGTAAGATATTGTCAAATTATAGCAAAGAGAGGGGATTAAATGAAAAATAAAAGAATTGCTTCATTTTTCTTATGTATTTTATTGATTTCCTTTTTTCCTGTAATTGAAATTCATGCAGAAGAAAAAATAGGAAATGTTACAAGTGGAAAAGTTCCATTTACCAAAAACCCTAATATAGAATCTCCAAGCACTTATGACTATGTTGCACCCAATTTATTGCATTATTTAGATATGGGAGATGAGGTGAGCAGTACTGGAGTAAAAGTAAAATCAACAGTCAGTACTTGCCAAACGGATTTTTATCAAGTGCGTTATCTATTTAGTGATAATGGAACATCCTATACAGGCTATATTTGTGGAGATTATGTAAAATTTGAGATTGATATTACTCCTTATATAGAAGAATTCGAAAAACAAGGTTTTCCAAAAAGCTATTGGAAATCATTAGCGCTTTTAAAAGAAGCGCATCCTAACTGGGTTTTTCAGGCTTATCAAACGGGTATTCAGTGGAATGATGCTTTAGACAATGAGGCGATTGTTGGAAAAAGTTTGCTTCATAAAAATTATACAGGGAATGGGGGCTATTTAGATATATCAAGTGGCTCTTACAACGTTCTTACTGATACATGGTATGGAAAAGATGGACCCAATTGGCTTGCTGCTAATAGACAAACCGTTGCTTATTATATGGATCCTAGAAATTTTTTGACAGAAATGTCTATTTTCATGTTTGAAGATTTATCTTATCAAGAAGAAATACATACCAAAGAAGTCGTAAAACAAATATTGGGAAGTGAATTTTTACAACAATATGTAGATGTATTTATGGAAGCTGCGCAAAATTATAACATTAGCCCAATTCATCTTGCTTCTCGTGTACGTCAAGAAGTTGGAACGACTGTTAGTGTAACTACGAGTGGAGCAGAATTTACTTATAAAGATCAAACATATAGTGGTCTTTATAACTTTTACAATATTGGTGCAACTTCGGGTGAGGATAGTTGGAAAAAAGGACTTGTTTGGGCAAATGGAGGGATTAATCACGATACTTCTTATGGAAGACCATGGAATACTCCAGAAAAGGCAATTTTAGGAGGAGCGCAAGTGATTGCTGAAGATTATATTTCAGTGGGACAGGATACCATGTATTTTCAAAAATGGAACGTGGTGACAAATAATCCATTTACACATCAATATATGACTAATATTATGGCTCCTGTAAGTGAAGCGGGAACCGTGTTTCGTTCTTATGAAAAATTAGGACTTATTCAAAATGGAACAGAAGGAGTTTCATTTGTCTTTACGATACCAGTTTATCAAGGTTTTCCAGAAGAAAAATCTAGTTTGCCTCCTACTGGGAATCCCAACTATTATTTAAAAACATTGACTGTTAATGGTAAAAATGTAGATAATTTCTATCATGATACCGTAAATTATACTGTATATGTAAGTGGTACATATGCAGAAATAAATGCAGCTGCAATTAATGGAAATGCAGTGGTAGAAGGAATTGGTAAAATTCCACTGAAAGAAAAAGAAACGAAACATGTGATAAAAGTAACTGCGCAAAATGGGAGTCAGAATGAATATACGATAACGTTAATTCGTACCGATGATGCCCAAGTATCTATACCAGATATTGTAAGTGAGGCAGGCTTCCGCATAGAAGAAAATATGCTTTCTAATTTTTCACTCCAACAAACAGTTTCAAGTGTAAAAAATAAATTAAGCAGTGTTTATGGACGCTTGGACATTACAGTAACTGATAGTAATGGCGCTACTAAAACCGATGATCAAATGATTGGTACAGGCGATCAAATTAAATTAGAAGTAAATGGACAATCTCAAATTTATCAAATTGTTATATATGGAGATGCCAATGGTGATGGGAAATTAGACTTAACAGACATTTTATATTTACAAAGACATTATCTTAAAGTAGAAAGTGGTCAGTTGGTGGGTATTTATTATAAGGCCACTGATGTTGATCGAAATGGTACCATCGATTTAACCGATTTGTTACAATTTCAAAGGCATTATCTTAAAATAGCGTCTATCCAACAATAAGGAGTTGAAGTATGAAAAAAAATATAGGTAAGTATCTGCTATTATGTATTCCCCTTTTTTTCCTTTTCATTTGCGGAACAGTCAAAGCAGCTTCGGCAAACGTTACGGTTCAAAGTTCATCCTCAATGGTTGTTGTAGGTAGAACGTTCAATGTAACAGTCACAGTATCCAGTAATGTAGCACTTGCAAACTGGGAATATACCCTTGCTTTTGATAGCAGTAAATTGGATTTGGTCAGCGGAACCCCATATATAATGGATATGATTACAACAGCTAACAATGTTACAAGCCGTAGCTATAATTATACGTTTCGGGCCAAAGCCAGTGGAAATGCCAACATCTATATTCAATCTGCAGTTGTCAATGGTTTATATGATGGAGGTCTTGCAGTCAATCGTGGATCTCGTACTGTTACTTTAAAAACACAAGCCGAAATAGAAGCTTCATATAGTAAAAATAATTATTTATCATCTCTTGGTGTAGAAGGTGTGGGGTTGTCTCCTGAATTTAACAAGGAGGTACTTGAATACACAGTAGAGTTGGAACCAGGTACGACTGCGATTAATTTAGTTGGGTCTGTGGAAGATAAAACAGCGACTTTAGAAGGTACTGGTCCAAAAGAAGTCGCAGAAGGTGCGAATCGTTTTGAAGTAAAAGTGACTGCACAAAATGGTAATGTAAGAACTTATGTTGTGATAGTCAATGTCAAAGAATACAATCCGATTGAAGTAGAAGTCAAGGGTCAAAAATATCGTGTTGTGCGTAAACGTTCTGAATTAACTGCTCCTGCCAATTATACAGAGGCATCAGTTATGATGGGAGAAGAGGAAGTACCTACTTATTATAGTGAAATTACAAAGTATACATTGGTAGGATTAAAAGATGAAGAAGGAAATATAGGATATTATATTTATAATGCGGAAAAAAATAGTTATATTGAATACCAAGAATTTGCTTTTCAAAGAATTGTATTATATCCAATGGAAGTCAAAGAAATTCCTGTTCGCTATCAACCTGCTGTTGTGGTAATCAATGAGAAAAAAGTCAATGCATATAAATTAAAAGAGGATTCAAAGTATGCACTTATTTATGGAATGAATGTAGAAACTGGTGTATCAAATTTTTATTTATACAACAGTGACGAAAATACACTACAGATATATTTTCAAGAAGAAGTTGAATTGTTAGAACAAGAAAAAGAGAAGTATCAATTGATTGGATTATGTCTCGGTGGTGGTTGTCTTTTCTTATTTTTCATTCTCATCATTGTATTATGTAAAAAAGGAAAGAAAAAAGATAGAACCATAGAAGCAAGGCATCAAAGGCGAAAAGAAAAGAAGAAAAAAAGATACGAAAAGGAAAATATAATGGATGAATCAGTATCGGAATAGGATGCTGATTTTTGTTTTATTTCAAAAGATGTTATAATAGCGTATTAAGGAGGATTTCTTTATGGAGAGAAAACAAGTTGGTTGTGAAATCGAAAGTGAAATTCGCTTTTTAGCGTTATTTGGTTATCATGTCATTCCGTTGGGTGATGACATGTGGTATCAAGTGGTGGATCAAATGAATATACCAATTGGTAGTGTTCAAAGAGTGGAATTGCCTAGTGCAAAGGAAAATAAGCAAATCCCATTGTTTGGGTATTGTATTCAGGTGGAAAGTAAAAGCATTCAATATTATGCAATCAGGGAACCATATAAAGAAGTAGAACAGTATGAATTTAATTTACAAGATAAAAGCAAAACTCATGTCCTTTTAAAATTAGGAGAAAAACCACATATTACTTTATGGGGTAAAAAATGTGGATATATGGATTTTAGGATGGATACCCATCATATGTTATTAAATTGTGAGAATCAAATAGACGACTTAAAAATAGAACATACCATTTCTGTGAAATCATTTGAGGATAAAAAATCATATGATTATGGGATTTCTTTTTGTAGTAGTAAAAAGCAAATGCATAGTGCAACTGATAGAACAACATCGATTGTTGGTTTTTCACAAAAAGAAAATTGTTTATTAGGTCATATATTAAAATGGAATGGAAATAGCATTTTAAAAGATACTTCGTTTCCAATAGAAGGTACTGCTTTAGAAGCCATACAAAATCATCGAGAAGGCTTATATTATTTTAATCAGTTTCGTAATGTTTTAAATCAATTGATCCCTTTTCAAAAAGAAGTCTTTGCACTATTATTAGAAGAAGTGGATATCCAAGATGAAATGAAGGTATTTGTATCTGACATCGCAAGAAAAAAAGAATTAAGCAGAAAAATAAATAGGTAAGTATCTTAAAAAAGGATGCTTTTTTTCTCTTTCTTCTAAACTATTCTAAAATCGCATACAATTATGGTATAATAGAATTAGGATGGTGATGGAATGAGAGTAATCATAAGTGCAGGTGGTACAGGTGGTCATATTTATCCTGCTTTAGCCATTGTTGATAAAATTAAGGAAAAAGAACCCAATAGTGAATTTTTATATATTGGAACACACAACCGGATGGAAAAAGATATTGTTCCAAAAAGGGGAATTCCATTTAAAACGATTGAAATATATGGATTTCAAAGAAAACATTTATTTAAAAATTTTAAAACCATACAATGTTTTATAAAAGGAATTCAAAATGCCAAACATATCATTAAGGAATTTAAACCAGATATAGTGATAGGTGTTGGTGGATATGTTACAGGACCAGTTATATATGCTGCTAAAAAATTAGGATATCCCACATTCATTCATGAGCAAAATAGTGTTCCTGGGAAAGCCAATTTATTTTTAAGTAAATATACAGATAAAATTGGTGTATCATTCAAAACAACATTAAAACATTTTCCAGAATATAAAACAATATTCACGGGAAATCCTTGTAGTGAGGCTGCAAAAAATTCCAAACAATCCGATAAAGCTAAATATGGATTATCCAAAGATAAAAAATTAATCTATATTGTAATGGGTTCTTTGGGCTCAAGTAAAATGAATGATATTTTAGTGAAAACTATGAATTTATTTCAAAATAAAGACTATGAAATTTTATTTGTAACTGGAAAAGATTCTTATGAAACTGTATCTAAAAATAAATTTCCTAAAAATGTTTTTGTTGTTCCTTATATTGAAAATCAAATTGAAATGATGCATAATGCTGATATTATGATTACCAGATGTGGGGCGACGACATTGAGTGAAATTATTGCTCTTAAAATACCATCTATCTTAATTCCAAGTCCTTATGTCCCTGATAATCATCAATATAAAAATGCAATGGACTTTATCAAACAAGATGCAGCTGTTTTAATCGAAGAAAAAGATGTAAAAGGTGATATTTTGGTTAGAACAGTGGATACGATGATTCAAGATACAGAGCGATTAAGAACAATGCAAAAAAATTTGTCTTTATTAGATATTCCTTCTAGTGCAACGACAATTTATGAAACCTTAAAAGAAATGGTGAAGTAATGTGATAAAAGAATTAAAAAAATGTGGAAAAGTGTTTGAGAATGTAAATTTAAAAGATTATACTACTTATAAATTACAAGGGAAAGCTTCTTTTTTGGTCGAACCAGGCTCACAAGAAGAACTCCTTCGTTTGTTATCCTATATCAAACAGAATCAACTTGCTTATAAAATCATTGGTGGCGGTTCGAATTTGATTTTTCATGGGGATTATCATGGTATTTTAATTCGATTGTGTGCTTTTGATACTTTAAAAATAGAAGATACCAAAATAAAAGTAGGTGCAGGATATCCAATGCTCAAATTGGCTCTTAAATTATCTCGTATGGGTTATACAGGGCTTGAATTTGCAACTGGAATTCCAGGAACCGTTGGAGGGGCTGTATTTAATAATGCTGGTGCCTATGGAAGCGATATGGGATATATTGTAGAAAGTATTTTGGTCATTACGCCAGAATTAGAACTGAAACGATTCTATAATAAAGAATTGAATTTTCATTATCGTACTTCTTTTTTGAAACAAAATCCTGGATATGTTTGTTTAGAAGTAAATTTAGTTTTAAAAAGAGGGAATAAAGAAGAGATTATTGAAATTATTGAAGACCGAAAAAAACGAAGATTGATGTCACAACCTTTGGAATTGCCAAGTGCAGGAAGTGTTTTTCGAAATCCAGATGGGCTATCTGCTTGGAAATTAATTGAAGATTTAGGATTAAAAGGCTACCAAGTGGGGGGCGCTAAAGTTTCTGAAAAGCATGCCAATTTTATTGTAACAGATGGAACTGCAACAGGAGAAGATGTGATAGCAGTCATTCAGACAATTCAAACAAAGGTAAAGGAAGAAAATCATATAGATATGTTATTAGAACAAGAAATCGTAGAATAATGAGGGATAGATATGAAAGCAAAGAAACCAGTTGCAAAGCAAGTCGGACGAAAAACAATCACAAAAAGACCTCCTATCCAAGTCAAGGGAAGTCACAAAATCAAACGCCGAAAGGTGCGCATAGGCCGTATTTTGCTTGCACTGGCTTTTTTTCTTGTTCTAATGTTGATTTTTCTGAAATGTTTAGAAGTGCCCATTTGCAATATCTATATTGCAGGTAATGTTCATTTGACTGATCAAGAAATTATTGAATTGGCCAAAATTGAAAATTATCCTTCTTTTCTTAAAACAAGTAAAACAGAGCTTCGTAGACGACTGACAAAAGATCCTCGTATTGTATCTGCGCAGATTCAAAAGAAGAAGGGAAAAGAAATTCATATTAAGATTGTAGAAAATTATGCTTTATTTTACCATCAAACATTAGGGATTACAGTACTTGCTGATTTTTCTGAAATAGAAGATATCTGGACTGCTCCAGTATTGCTTAATTATGTTCCAGATACCATTTATGATCAATTCAAAACAAAAATGCAGCAAATTGATTTTACTATTTTAGAACGTGTTTCTGAAATTATGTATCAGCCAAGTAATGTGGATGAAGAACGTTTCTTATTTATTATGCGAGATGGAAATTATGTTTATTTAACGTTAGAGACGTTAGAAAGTATCAATAATTATGTGAGTATTTATGCAGAATTTATTCGTAAATATGGCAATAAAAAGGGAATTTTAAATTTAGATTCGGGTCAATATTTTACATTATTACCATAATGGAAAAAGGGTTTCTTTTGTTCTTTTTTCAAAAGTTATAATTTTTTGATGGAAGAGAAATTTCGGGTAGATTGTATGTTCTTTTTCTAAAATGATATTCATTTAGAAGCGATTCACCAATTAACAGAAGAATTAAATTATATGTTGGAAGACAAAATCTCATAAAAGGGGATTTTTTTAATTTTTTTGAAAATTCTTTTACTTTTTTAAAAATCTATAGTATAATTATGGATAGATTATAGGAGATGATTGTATGAAGCATGTATATACGAGCATAGATATCGGATCCGATACTGTGAAAGTAGTCGTGTGTGAGCTTTTTCAAAATAAACTCAATTTACTTGCAACATCATCTATCCAGTCAAAAGGAATTAAAAAGGGACTCATTACCGATGTATATGAGGCAAGTGAGAGTGTCAAAAAAGCACTGAATGAAGTGGAACAGATGCTTGGTATTCAAATAAAAAAAGTGCTTACTTCAATTCCAGGATATCAAGCCGATTTTATCATGATTCAAGGTGAGATTACATTAAATCGGGAAGAACTGATTGATGGAAAAGATATCATTTCTTTATTGCAAGTTGCTATGAGAGAAAAGGCTGTGCCCAATAAGGAAATGGTAACCGTTATCCCTATCGATTTTACATTAGATGAAAAAAAAGGCATCAAAGATCCAAAGGGGATGCAAGGAAGTCATTTATCTGTAAGAGCAGTTATGGTGATGTCTCCTAAAAAAAATATTTATTCCGTTGTAAGTTTGTTAGAAAGTGTTGGATTAGAAGTAGTTGATATTTCCTTGAATAGCATAGGAGATTTTTATTCTGTAAGAGACAAGGATATCAAAGATTTGGTAGGAGCAGTCATTAATATTGGTTATGAAACCACTTCCATTGCACTTTATAATAAAGGAATTTTAGTAAAAAATTCTATGATGAGTATGGGTGGAAAAAATATTGATAATGATCTTTCCTATATTTATAAATTGAATTTAGAAGATGCGAGTAGAATCAAAGAACGCTTTGCTCTTGCTCATAAGAATTATGCGAGTGTAAATGATACAATAGAAATTACAGATAAAACAGGAGAGTTGATTAAAATCAATCAACTAGAAGCTTCTGAAATTGTCATGTCTCGTATTGAAGAGATACTTGTTTTGATTAGAAAAGAAATAAATATTTTGACAAAGAGAGAAGTAGATTATATACTAATAACAGGTGGTACAAGCAGTATGAACAATTTTTCCTTAATTGCAGAAAGCGTTCTAGGAAAAGTAGCCATGATTGGCGACATTCGTTTGGTTGGACTTAGAAATAATAAATTTTCAACATCAGTTGGGAATATCGTTTATTTTATCAATAAATTAAAATTAAAAGGAAAAGATTATACCATGATTAGTAAAAGTGATATGGAAGAACTTTCATCCACCAAAAAAAGTTCTATCATTTCCAGTGAATCAATGTTAGGTAAAATATTCGGATACTTTTTTAGCGAATAAGGAGGATATATATGTTTGGATTAGAAATGGATCAATTAGCAAAAATTAAAGTAATCGGTGTAGGTGGCGGTGGGAATAACGCTGTTAATCGAATGATTGAATCAGGTTTAAAGGGAGTTGACTTTATTGTAGCCAACACGGATTTGCAAGTATTAAATAACTCTAAAGCACCTATTAAAATACAAATTGGGGAAGAATTAACCAGCGGCCTTGGCGCAGGAGCCAATCCCCAGATTGGAAAAGAAGCTGCTTTAGAAAGTCGTAATGAAATTGAAGCTGCTTTAGAAGGTGCTGATATGGTATTCATTACCTGTGGTATGGGTGGTGGAACTGGAACAGGGGCTGCTCCAGTCATTGCAGATATCGCTCAAGAAATGGGTGCTTTGACAGTAGGAATTGTAACCAAACCATTTTCTTTTGAAGGAAAGAAAAGAATGGATCAAGCACTTGCTGGATTAGAGGAATTAAAAAAACATGTGGATACTTTAATCATCATTCCAAATGATCGTTTAAGAGAAATCATTGATAAATCTACCTCTCTTGTCGATTCATTCAAGGAAGTTGATAATGTATTAAGAAGAGGCGTACAATCAATTTCCGATTTGATTGCTGTTGCAGGACTTATTAACCTAGACTTTGCGGATGTCAAAGCTGTTATGGAAAAACGTGGGAATGCTTTGATTGGAATTGGTATGGGAATTGGCGAAAATCGTGCAGCAGAAGCGGCAAGACAAGCGGTTGAAAGCCCATTATTAGAAACAAGTATTAGTGGGGCAACCGATGCAATTATCAATGTAACAGGGGGACCCAATTTAACTTTATTTGAAGTGGAAGAAGCTGCAGATGTGATTCGTACTTCTGCCAATACAGATATCAATACTATTTTTGGAGCTGTTATCAATGAAAATTTAACCGATGAAATTATTGTAACGGTGATTGCAACAGGGTTTGAATCCAATAAAGAAAATTCTCGCAGTTTTACTAGAAGAGAAGAGATTAAAGATGAGGATAATAATGAACAAAGTAGTGGAACAGATGAAACGGATATCCCATCTTTCTTAAGAAAACGTGTATTTTAAGGTAGACAAAATTGTCTATCTTTTTTGTGGATAACTTGACAGGAAAGACGGAATTAGACTATAATCTATATAGTAAGTACAAAGGAGCAAAGCGTATGTTATTAGATGGAAGTTTTCTAAATCAAAATCCTGTTTTTTTCATAATTATCATTTTTATCGTTTGTATTTTTTTTATAATGGTCTATCGTATTTTCAAACATAAAGGTGGTCATTACCGAAATAAATTGTTTGATTCTTTGGTCAAAAATTCAGAAACGATTTATCTTTTGTGTGATCATAACAATCGAAGTATTATTTATATTACCAAAAATGTGTATGACGTATTGGGCTTACATGAGATAGCAAAAGAAAAAACAGAATTGGAAATCATTGAAGAGATTTTTCGCACTCCTATTGTTCAAAATGAATTACGAAGTTGGGATGGCGAAAAGGAATATGTAACTCAAATGTTTTCCTATCATAATCCTTTGTATCAACATACGAGATGGATTAAAATTAAGATTTATCCATTTATTGAGAAGGACTCTCAATATGATGTGATTTTGGTATCCGATGTAACAGCGGAACATGACCAACAACATCTGTTGGTTTCCCAAACAAAAGATATCAAAGCAAGGGAACAACAACTGAATCAAATAACCTCTATTTCCTATGACATGGAGATGAATGTGGATGTATTAACCGGTGAAATGCATTTTCATAAATTAAAAGCAGAAGCTTCTTATTTGGGGAATGATACCTCTGGCGAATTTACAAGTACATTTAAAGAATTGGTTGAACGTTATATAATGGAAGAAGATCAGGCATCTGTTTTGAAAATGTTTTCTATGGACCATTTTAAAGAATTGGTCGAAAAAGAAATATTAGAACCAATTTCTGCTCGTTATCGATTAAAAGAAAATACAGATACTTATTTGGAAAGTACGGCATTTTTTACCGTTAGTAAAGGGGAGACTAAAGTAACTATATTAACAAAAAATGTAACAGAAAATGCGGAATATATGAGAAGACAAAATGCTTTATTGCAGGATGCTTTGAAGCAAGCTGAAAAAGCAAATGACGCAAAATCAGAGTTTTTATCAATTATGTCTCATGAAATTAGAACGCCTTTAAATGCCATTATTGGTTTTAGTGAATCGGCATTGGAAGAAGAATTATCTACTCCTGTACGAGAAGATTTGGATAATATCAATAGTGCAAGTAACAATTTATTGGAAATCATTGATGGCATTTTGGATATTTCCAAAGTAGAAAAGGGTATTTTGGTATTAGAGGAAAAAGAATATCATGTTGCGAAAATACTCAAGGATTTGATTGCTCTTACCAAGGAACGGCTTGGAAAGAAGGAAGTGTATTTTCAAACAGAAATCCAAGAGAGTATTCCTACTTCTTTGTTAGGGGATGGAGGTAAACTCCGTCAAATTATGACCAATATACTAGATAATGCGGTTCGTTATACAGAAGCAGGACAAATTACATTAAAAGCTAAAGGTGAAATTTTAAAATCTAATTATAAATTAACCCTCGAGGTAGTGGATACTGGTATGGGAATGTCTCAAGAAAAAATGAGTGAGATTTTATCCGATGATACGACTTCTAATACAGGGTTATCTATTGTCAAACGATTAATTGATTTATTAAAAGGGGAATTAACAGTAGAGAGTAAAGTGGGAAAGGGAACTACATTCTCTGTTACAGTGACACAAAAGATGATAGATGAAACACCAATCGGAGATTTGGGCATTCATAAGGTAAGAAAAAGAAAAGCAACCCCATTTGATGCATCTGGAAAACGTATTTTAGTCGTAGATGATAATAAACTTAATTTGAAGGTTGCGACTCGGTTACTAGAACCTTATCAAGTAACAATTGATAAAGTGGAAAGTGGCCAGGAATGTATTGATTTAATTCAAGAAGGAAATACCTATGATTTGATATTATTAGATCAAATGATGCCAGAGATGGATGGAACAGAAACATTAAAGCAGTTAAAAGCCAATGAAAAATTTAATATGCCAGTGATTGCTTTAACAGCAGATGCGATTGTAGGCAAAAAAGAAGTTTATTTGTCATCTGGCTTTGATGATTATTTATCCAAACCAATTGATCGTAATGAGTTACATAATATTTTAAAGAAATATTTACAGAAGTAAGCGTGAAATTCAATCTCGATATGATTGAGTTTTTGCTATATGAAAATATTATAATAAGTATAATTTGACAAAAAGCGAGTATTTGTTATAATAGTTGGCGTTTATAGATGGGGGAATTATGTGAAAAGAGAAAGAGTTATTAAGAAAATAGAACAATATAAGTTGATGAAACAGTATTTGATTGATAATAATTTGGAGATAAAAGGTGTATCTATTCGAAAAAAGATGCATCCATTACTTTGTAATATTTTAGCAATAAAGAGAACATTATTAGGACAGCATATAACAGTGATAAATAATAGAGCCACGATATCTGAAACAGAGGCAGTTATATTTGCTGTAACACATATTGGAAAATATGACTTTGAAATGGTTATGGAATCATTAAGACATTTTTTCTATGCTCTTTCTGGTGATTGGGAATTAATGTATGGAACTATTGATGATTATTTTTTTCGAGCGAATGGAGTAGTCTATGTTGATACTGAAGATAAAAAAGATCGTCAGAGAACACTCGATTTTAATATTAAAGCATTAAAGCAAGGAATACCACTATTGTGGTGTCCTGAAGGAATTTGGAATTTATCAGATCATTTACCAATGCTTAACTTATACTCTGGTATTATTAAAGCGTCTTTAGCAGCAAATGTGGATATTGTTCCAATAGCTGTTGATCAAAGGAATAAAGAATTTTATATTAATATAGGTAGTAATATAGATGTAAATAGTTTAGAGGGGGATAAACAATTAGCTTTAAGAGATATAATGGCTAGTTTAAAGTGGGAAATATGGGAACAATTTCCTGTTGAACAGAGAATAAATATTTCAAGTGAATATTATAAAATGTTTTTGAAAGAGCGTATAGAAGAGTGGCCACAATTTAATATGGATATCATTAATCATAGAGAATATAAAGATAAAAATATAATTTCAAGTGAGGAAGCATTTTCTTTTCAAAAAAAACTAAAACCAAATAAGAATAATTTATTTTTATTTATGCAAGATAAAGCATTTGATGAATATTTAATGGAAAGGATTATGAAGTAATGAAAAAATTAAGTAGGGAAGAAGAGAAAAATTTAACTGGTGAAGAATATCAAGAATATTATTATTATTTAAGAAATCTTTTTGAAAATTCTAAAATTGCTAACTTAAGTTTAGATACTCGTAAAAAAATATATCCAATTTTAATTACACTTATTAGGATTCGAAATCGGTTGAGTGGATATCATCTACAAGTAATAGGTGATGATAGAACGGAAACTACACGACCAAAAATTTATGCTGTTACACATATAGGAAAGGCAGATATTGAGGTGGTAAGTGAGGCAATCAGACAACATTACTATTTATTATGTGGAGATTTTGAGAGTTTACATGACACAGTAGATGGATTGTTTTTAGGATTGAATGGTGTTCTATATTTTAATGAAAAAAATAAAGAGGATCGACATAATGTAAAAAGGAGAATGCAAGAGGTTTTACAAATGGGCGGCAATATATTATATTTTCCAGAAGGAACTTGGAATTTATCTCCAAATCTTCCAGTAAATCCATTTTATTATGGAATTATTGAAACTGCATTAATTTCGGATGCGATAATAGTCCCAATTGGAATTGAACAATATGATAAACAGTTTATAGTAAAAATAGGCAAAAATTTTGATGTAAAAAAATATATAGATTTAAGTACAACCCAGCTACATGATGCTAAAGTAAGGGCTATTAGGGAATTAAGAGATCAAATGGCTAGTTTAAAATGGGAAATATGGGAAACTGTACCTCCATTAATAAGAGCTGGATTGCCTGATAATTATTATGATCAATTTGTACAAGATAAAATTGGAGAATGGCCTACTTTAACATTAAAAGATTTTACAAATGCTATATATAAAGATAAAAACGCTATTTCCCCAGAGGAAGTTTTTGAGCCAATTAAAAACTTAAGTTATAAAAAAGAAACAGCTTTCCTATTTAAAAAATAGGAAGCTATTTTATTTTCGTTAAATTTATGATAACATAATTTATAGAGAATGTGAGGAAGTATTATGAGTAATATTTATTTTCCAATATGTGCTTTATTAGTTAGTGCTTTAATTTGTGTTATTTACTTTTTAAAAAAAAGAATTAACAGCATTGAAACCAGAACATATGGTTATTTATTATTGATAAATGTATTTGAATCATTAATTGCATGTATTATTTTAGCTTTAGCAATTAAATATGGAACTCCTAGTATAATTTTGGTATTAAATCGTATAGATTTTTTCTTAATTATTCTATGGTGTTCTTTATTGTTTAAATATATTTACTTTATTACCTATGAAAAAGAAAATGCCTTTGTTCATATGACAATTGCGCTAGTAAATAGTATTGGAATAATCTTAATAATATTTTTCAATATGGAACTAATTAATTATAATGGAATAATGGATGCAAGAGGAATGTCTGTTTCTATTACATATATAATAGCAGCACTCTATGTTTCATTAATCATTTGTTTGGTTATTTTAGGAATTATACGTGATAAAAAGATGCTAAAAAATAAAAAATATTTTCCAGTATATGTATTAATATTTTTAGCGTTTGCTATGCTGATAGTGCGACAGATTAAACCAGAATTAACATTGCTATCATTTATTATAATGTATGTTGATTTGATTATGTATTTCACTATTGAAAATCCAGATATGAAATTAATCGAACAATTAAATATAGCCCGTGATCAAGCAGAAAGAGCCAATAATGCAAAATCAGAATTCTTATCCAATATGTCCCATGAAATAAGAACTCCATTAAATGCCATTGTAGGATTTAGTCAAGCATTAGCAGAAGAGGAAAGTGTACCAGAAGAAGCTAAAGATGAAATCAAGGATATTGTAATGGCTTCTCAAAACTTACTGGAAATTGTAAATGGCATTTTAGATATTTCTAAAATAGAAGCAGGTAAACTAGAAATCGTAAACACAGAATATAGTTTAAAAAACGTGTTAGAAGAATTAACTGCTTTAACCACATCTAGAATTGGGGAAAAGCCAATTACATTAAGAACTATATTTGATCCAAGTATTCCATCTGTACTATATGGAGACTATGTACGTTTAAAGCAAATTGTGCTAAACTTGTTAACCAATGCAGCCAAATATACCAAAGAAGGATATATTGAATTCAAAGTAGATTCTGTTATTAAAGATGATATCTGTCGATTGATTATTTCTGTAGAAGATACAGGTATTGGTATCAAAAAAGAAAGTATCGATAAATTATTTAATAAATTTGAACGATTGGATTTGGAAAAAAATATTACCATAGAAGGAACGGGATTAGGACTTGCGATTACTAAAAAATTAGTCGAACTCATGCATGGAAATATAGTGGTACAAAGTGAATATGGAAATGGTTCTAAATTCACAGTTGCGATTGACCAAAGAATTATAGAAGGAAAAAAGGCGCTTGCAACAGATTTAAAAACAGAGATTGAACTATTTGATGCCAGAAATAAAAAAATTCTATTGGTTGATGATAATAAAATTAACTTAAAAGTAGCAACACGTTTATTACAAAGCTATCAAGTGCAAATTGATCAAGCAATCAGTGGGCAAGAATGTTTGGATAAAATAAAAGAAGGAAATACCTATGATTTAATACTACTAGATGATATGATGCCCAAAATGAGCGGAATGGAAACACTCAAGCACTTGCAAACAATTGATGGATTTCAAACACCAACCATAGCATTCACAGCCAATGCCATTTCTGGTATGAAGGAAAAATACTTGAGTGCTGGTTTCCATGACTATTTATCGAAGCCAATAGATAAACTCGAATTAAACCATTTATTAATCAAATATTTAAAAGAAGGAGAAAAGTGATATGAGAGATATAAGTATATTGAATAACAATGGAATTGATGTAAACCATGGATTAGAATTATTAGGGGATATGGAAATGTATGATGAAACATTAGAAGAATTTTTAACAGAATCAGAAACAAGACTTTCTCAAATGCAAGAATATAAAGAAGCAGGAGATATGCCAAATTATGCCATATTGGTACATGCGATGAAAAGTGATTCTAAATATTTAGGATTTACGAAGCTAGCAGAACTTTCTTACAATCATGAAATGGAAAGTAAAGCAAATCATATCGAATATATAAATACGCATAATCAAGAATTGATGACAGAGGCTTCTCGAGTAATTGAAATTGTCAAGACATATTTAGGACAATAAAGAAAAGGGCATACAAAAACCTATTATCGGAAAGAATAATAGGTTTTTATTTGTCAATATTTTTGAATTACTCTGTTAATATAATTTCTCCATCTGCAATTGGTAAGTTCGTATAATTTGCGTCTGTTAAATTAAAGTTTCTGATATCGGCATCAGGGTTTGCAATTTCAACAGTTCCAGTTGGATTATTTAAAGTAGTCGTTTGTAAGGTATCATCAAAAGTATGTGCCCCATCAGAAGTCATTTGTTTGAAGTAAATTTTAGGTGGATTTGTGGTATTGTGTGGTACAGAAGGAAATACTGCATTTCCATCGTCATCGGTTGTAATGACATTTCCATAAGTAGTACCATTCGCATCACATCTGTAGAAGGTTGCGCCAACAATTGGAATTCCGATTGTAGTACCATCATCTGTTACGTGTAATGTTAAAGTTCCGTTGGCAGCAATGGTTAAATTATAGGTATTGACTCCAGCTGTAATATTCAATTGTTTTGGATCAATGGTAGAATTTTCATATCCTATTACATTTGCAGTAACATTATAACTACCATCAATGATTTCCTTGCTTCCTTTTCCGTTGGTAATGGGAACTATGTGTTGTGCCATAAGGTAATTTCTCCTTTCTCAATAGGTAAATCTTTATAGTTTTGATCTGTTAATGTAAAATGAATCATTGGTGTTCGATTGGTCTTGGGATTATGAAAAATAATAGGAATGATATTACATTGTTTGGAATTGATATAAACTACCTTACATAATGGACATGGAAAACAATGCGATTTTACAATTATCTTATAAATTCCATTGTGCGGAAAACGGAAACATAAGACACCATTGCAATCTGTTTTCCCTTGATATAATAATTCTTTTTTATCGCTGTATATACAAATGGAATAACATTCCCCATCAATACTACTATCTAAAAAACATTTAATTTGGAATTCCATAAAAACACCTCGATTATGTTACATGAACAACTGTATTCTAAATCATTCAAATAGAAACAGCTAATATAATATATGAATATGCAAATCTTTGTTAAAGGTTATTAACCTTATGTTTTTAAATTTTATGATATTTTGAAAAATGGAATATATATGAAAAATACAATTCCAGTAATTTTTCTGATTGAAGTTATTTACAAAATACGCATAATTATCACTTGTTATTTTTTTCAAAAAATATTGAACAAATGTTTGCTGTATGATATACTAAATTCATAAAATGTGAATGAAATTTTTTCTATATGGTATAATAGAAAGCAATTGAGGTGAATGGATATGGATAAAATCATTGTAAAAGGTGCGAGAGAAAATAACTTAAAAAATATTTCAATCGAATTACCTAAAAATAAATTAATTGTTATGACAGGAGTATCAGGAAGTGGAAAAAGTAGTTTGGCTTTTGATACGATTTATGCAGAAGGACAAAGAAGATATGTTGAAAGTTTAAGTGCTTATGCACGCCAATTTTTAGGGGGTAGTGAGAAACCAGATGTTGATAGTATTGAAGGACTGTCTCCTTCTATTAGTATCGATCAAAAAACCACCAATAAAAATCCACGTAGTACTGTAGGAACAGTAACTGAAATTTACGATTATTTTAGATTACTGTATGCTAGGATTGGGATTCCATATTGTAAAGTCCATCATAGACCCATTAGTAGTCAAAGCATTGAAGAAATGGTAAATCAAATTATGCATTTAGAAACGGGAACGAAAATTCGTATTTTAAGTCCCATTGTTCATGGCGAAAAAGGTACTCAAAAAGATATATTAGAACATTTAAAAAAAGATGGATATGTAAGAGTTCGTATTGATGGAGTAGAATATGACTTAAATGACGCAATCGAGTTAGAAAAAAATAAGAAACATAATGTAGATGTTATTATTGACCGCTTGATTATGAAAGATGAAATCAGAAGTCGCTTGTACGAATCCATCGAAATTTCTTCCAAACTTGCCAAAGGAAAAGTGGTAATAGATGTGATTGATGGGGAAGAAATTGTTATGAGTGAATCCTATGCTTGCCCTGATTGTGATTTTTCTTTGCCAGAGTTAGAACCAAGAATGTTTTCCTTTAATGCCCCTTATGGAGCTTGTTGTGAATGTAAAGGTCTTGGAATTAAGTATAAATTAGATGAAGATTTGATTATACCAGATAAAACTTTGAGTATTCGTGAAGGAGCAATTAAGGCAATTAATATTGATGATACCAATAACATTATTTATACAGAATTGAGTACAGTTTGTGATTATTACCATATTGATATGGATAGCCCTGTGAAAGAGCTCAAGAGAGAACAACTAGATATTATTTTATATGGTTCTAAAGATATGCTAGAGTTTCATTATACATCAAAAACAGGGAATACAAGGAGGACCAAAAATTACTATGAAGGTATTATAACCAATTTAGAACGTAGGTATATGGAGACAAAAAGTGCATGGATTAGGGAATGGATTGAACAATATATGACAGAATCTGTTTGTCCGACTTGTAAGGGAGCAAGACTAGATGCATCTGTTTTATCGGTTTTGGTAGGTGGAAAAAATATTTATGAAATGACACAACTTTCCATTGGAGATTTATATGAATTTTTTAGGGAATTAAAATTGAATCAAGAACAAACAGAAATTTCTAGATTGATTATCAAAGAAATCAATTCTCGTTTACAATTTTTAATCAATGTAGGGCTTTCTTACTTGACATTAGCTAGAAATGCAGGAACGTTATCTGGAGGGGAAGCACAACGCATTCGTTTGGCGACGCAAATCGGATCTCGTTTGACAGGGGTTTTATATGTTTTAGATGAACCAAGTATTGGATTACATCAGAGGGACAATCAAAGATTAATCAATTCATTATTAGAAATGCGAGATTTAGGAAATACATTAATTGTGGTAGAACATGATACTGATACTATGCTAGCCAGTGATTATCTGGTGGATATTGGACCGGGTGCTGGGTTACATGGTGGATGCGTTATGGCAGTAGGGACACCAGAAGAGGTAATGCAGAATCCCAATAGTTTAACGGGTAAATATTTATCAGGAA
The DNA here is from genome assembly GCA_910586425.1 of uncultured Bacilli bacterium. The sequence goes on along the minus strand of CAJUHL010000010.1, from coordinate 27,368 downwards.
AAGAAAAAATTGAAGTCCCTAAAACAAGAAGAAAAGGTAATAAAAAATATTTGGAACTAAAAGGAGCAAGTGAGAACAACTTAAAAAATATCAATGTCAAAATACCACTTGGAACACTTACATGTGTAACAGGAGTATCAGGAAGTGGAAAATCGACATTGGTGAATGAAATTTTATATAAAGTAGTATCTAATAATATCTACCGTTCCAAAGAAAAACCAGGTGCTTATAAAAGTGTAAAAGGACTAGAACATATTGATAAAGTAATTGATATCTCGCAAACACCAATTGGAAGAACACCTAGAAGTAACCCAGCTACTTATACTGGTGTATTTGATGATATTAGAGATGTTTTTACAGAAACCAAAGAAGCTAAATTACGTGGATATGATAAAGGAAGATTTTCATTCAATGTAAAGGGTGGTAGATGTGAAGCTTGCTGGGGGGATGGTGTAAAAAAAATCGAAATGCATTTTTTACCAGATGTTTATGTTCCTTGTGAGGTATGTGGTGGAACAAGGTACAATCGCGAAACATTAGAAATCAAATACAAAGAAAAAAGTATTTATGATGTGCTTGAAATGCGTGTTGAAGAGGCACTAGAATTCTTTGAAAACTTTCCTAAAATTAAATCTAAATTGCAAATGCTTTCTGATGTAGGACTTTCTTATATCAAATTAGGGCAGGGGTCTCCTACTTTATCTGGTGGAGAAGCAGCAAGAGTGAAGTTAGCCAAAGAATTACAAAAAAAGCCAACTGGAAAAAGTCTATTTATTTTAGATGAACCAACCACTGGATTACATAGTGATGATATTAAAAAATTACTTGCGATTTTAAATCGAATTGTAGACAATGGGGATACTGTTTTGGTTATTGAACATAATTTAGATGTGATTAAAGTCGCGGATTATATCATTGATTTGGGTCCAGAAGGTGGAGATCAAGGGGGGACTGTAGTTGCTACAGGGACACCAGAAGAAGTGGCACAAGTACAATCTAGTTATACAGGACAATTTATAAAATCTGTATTATAATCGTTATAAAAATGATTGTGAAATTGAAAGGCATAAAAATGTCTTTTTTTGATTACAATTGGATGAATTGTCAAAGCAGTGGAGGCATGAATTTGTCGGATTATAAGAGATTATTGCCAAATAATGACATGGAATTCAATCCATCCAAAAAAGGCATTGAAAGATTGTAAAGTAATTGTTTCCAATTATTGTCTTTTGCTATACTTTGGTTGACAAATATACGAAATTATAATAAAATGTATATAGCAGACAAGGAAAAGGTACATAAAATAATAATATATAGATATCTGTTAGCTATATGCGAACGGGGGGGGGGTAACCCCTATTTTAGTATCCAAATAAAGAATAATAGGAGTGATTTAGATGAATGAAGAAGTAGTGAATGCTAGAAGTGTTGAGTTAGTAATTCCAAAGCAACGAAATATATCGGAACATATAGCTAGAATCTGCTACTTTAGTGTAAAAAGATTTATGGATGTTGTATTTGCTTTAATTGGAGTTATATTTATGCTACCACTTATGTTAATTATTAAATTAAGTTATATATGCAGTGGGGATTTTCATTCTATTTTCTATTCACATGAACGTGTAGGAAAAGATGGAAAAATATTTAAACTATATAAGTTTCGTTCAATGGTTCCAAATGCAGATAAAGTTCTAATAGAGTTATTAAAAGATTCTAAATATAAGAAAGAATGGGAAGAAAATCAAAAATTGGATAAGGATCCAAGAATTACAAAGATTGGAAAATTATTAAGAAAAACATCATTGGATGAAATGCCTCAATTTTTAAATATATTAAAAGGCGATATGTCTTTAATAGGACCAAGACCTTTATTAAAGGGTGAATTAGATGCTCATAATGGGAATCATAGCTTATATGAAAGTGTACAACCTGGTATTACAAGTTGGTGGGCAAGCCATGGACGTTCTGCTACTACATATGGTGAAAGACTAGCTTTAGAGTATTATTATATTAGAAATCAATCACTAAAATTAGATATCAAATGTATTTGTGCAACCATAAAAGCAGTGATTAGTAAAACAGGTGCAAAATAGAATGGAAAGTAAGAAAAAAATTCTCTTTTTAATTCACACACTACAAGTGGGTGGGGCTGAAAAAGTATTAGTAAATTTAGTAAATAATATGAATCCTAATAAGTATGATATTACAGTAATGACTGTAATCAATGCTGGTGCATTTCGCGATTCTTTAAACTCTAATATACATTATAAAACAATTTTTAATATTCCATTTTTGAACCAGAAAAAAAAGAAAAATGATTCTCCAAAATCAGGCAATTTATTGAATGGTACAAGTAAAATAAAAAGTTTATTGGCAAAACTGTACAGTTTTTTTTGGAAACATGTAAATTGCAAAAAAATATATAAGAAATATATAAAAGAACAATATGATGTTGAAATTGCATTTTTGGAAGGAATTTCTGCTAAAATAATTGCATCTTCAAATAATGAAAATTCTAAAAAAATCTCATGGATACATGTAGATTTGATTAAAGAAAATAAAACCGATAAATTTTTCAAAAATATAGAGCACGAAAAGAAAATATATGAAAATTTTGATTACATTATTGCAGTTTCAGAAATTGTGAGAGAACAATTTATAAACAAATTAAGTTTTTCACAAAAAGAAAAAGTATTAGTAAAATATAATGCAATTGATGAAAAGGCAATTATTGAAAAATCAAGAGAACCAATGGATGATATTGAAAAAAAACAATTTACAATTTGTACAATTGGAAGACTTTCTGTGCAAAAAGGATATGATCGTTTATTAAAAGTTGTTCAAAAATTAAATAGTGATGAAATAAATTTTGACTTATGGATTATTGGAGAAGGATCTGAAGAAAAAAATTTAAGGGAATATATAGAAGCAAATCATATGGAAAATGTCCAATTGTTAGGGTATAAAGAAAATCCATATAAATATATAAAATCAGCTGATTTATTTGTATGTTCTTCTCGTGCTGAAGGTTTTAGTACAGTTGTTTCAGAAGCAATTATATTAGAAAAACCAATTATAACTACAAATTGTGCAGGTATGAGAGAATTATTAGGTAATGACAATGAATATGGAATCATAACTGAAAATTCAGAAAATGGGCTGTATGAGGGACTAAAAAGTCTTTTAGAAGATAAAGAAAAATATCAACACTATCAAAAAAAAATTTTAGAAAGAAAAAATATATTTTGTCTAAAAAATGCTATCGAGGAGATACAAAAATTAATAGGGGTATAGTATGATGAAAAAAAATTATAAATTGACATTATTGAATATATATTTATTTTTATTCATATTTACAATGATAAATAGGGAATTTCTTTTTTGGGGGGTTGATTTAAGATTTGTATTACTTCCATTGGGAATAATACTATTAATCTATGGGGTACTAAAAAGAGAATATAAAAGTAGTAAAATAAATAGCAGTTGGAAATTAATATGTCTATTTTATATTTGGATATTTATTTCCAATATTTCTTGGCTATGGAATGGTTTTGAAATAAACTCAATTAAATTTTTGAATGAAATGATTTTAATAATAAATGTATTTGTTTCTATTTTAAATATATGGATATATAAAAGTATGATAAAAAGTGAATACATAAATAAATGCATTATATTTTCGTGTTTAGTTTTAGTATTAAGTATGATTTTAGTAAGTTGTGGTTTTACCGCAAAACAAATTTCAGCTTCCCCAGATCAGCCTTATAAGTATACTTCAACTGAAATTGATTCAGGTCATAGAAATATATATGGTTGGAACTTTAGACCAGCAGGATATGCATCTGATCCTAATTATGCAACAATGTTATTATTATTTGGACTTATTGCCACATTAAAATCTAAGTATAAAAAAATATCTAAAATTATATTTTTGATTGTTTTTTTGATGGCAATAGGTATGTCATTTTCAAAAACTTTAGTATTAGCATGTTGTTTCGGATTCTTATATCTATTATTTGTTAGAATTATGAAAAAACATCCAAGTATAATAAAGGCTACAAATGTACTTTTAATATTAGGAATAGTTATTTCTGCACTTGCGGTGCCAAAAATTTCATGGATAAAATCATATATGCCATATACGATGAAAACTAGATTTGTTATGTGGAATTCAGCAAATGAATTATTCGAAAAGAGTCCAATTATTGGGAGTGGGATTACAAGTTTTAGAAGTTATTTTAGTGAAAAGCAATGGTATGTACAATCACATAATACATATTGGCAAGTTTTATCAGAGTTAGGTATTATAGGTATACTAATATTGTGTTTTATTTTTTATAAACTTTTAAACGATAGGAAAAATAATCCCTTGAATTTCTTTATTACAGTTGTATTTTTAATTTTTATGTTTGATTTTGAAACAATTGCTTTACAATTTATTGTATATATACTATGCTTATGCTCTTTAGAAGAAAAAAGTCAAAAGAAAGGGAAAAAAGCTCTTTTTATGATCAATTCGTTAAGCAATGGTGGTGCAGAGAGAGTTTGTATTAATATGGCAAACGAATTAATCACTAGAAACTATGCGGTCGATTTTATATTATTGGGTTGTAATCAAGAAAATAAATTATCATACGAAATAAATCCTAGTATTCATATTTATGATTTAAAAATAAATGAGAAAAATAAGCTAAAAAAAATCATTCAGATATTGCAAGCTATTCCAAAAGTCAATAGCATAATATCTGAAAATGAAAAAGAGGAACAGTATGAATTGATAACATCTCATTTACCTATGTCCAATATTCTTACAAGAGTATCTTGTGTTAAAGATAGAGCAATTTATGTATTTCATTCGAATATATCTCATTATGGAAGTAAAAAAAATATTTTATTTAAAATTGGATTACATTGTATTTATGGAAATAAAAAAATTGTAACAGTTTCAGAAGGCGTAAGACAGGAAAGTATTAAGGATTATAAAATGAATAAAAAGTATATAAAAACAATTTATAATCCAATTTTATTAGAGGAAATTCAAAAAAAGGAAAATGAAACAATTGATTTAGAAAATAAATATATTTTGTTAGTCGGAAGATTTTCTAAACAAAAAAGACAGGATAGAATGATTGATATATTTTATCAAGGAAAATTCTATGAAAACTATAAATTGGTATTTTGTGGTACTGGGGAATTAGAAGAAGAAATGAAACAAAAAGTACACCAATTAAATATTCAAAATCATGTAATTTTCTTGGGGTGGCAGTCCAATATATATAAATGGATGAAAAATGCAAGTTTGTTAGTTTGTACATCAGATAATGAAGCTTTTCCGATGACTTTAATTGAAGCAATTGGATGTAATACTAGAATTGTTTCTTCAAATTGTAAATTTGGTCCAGATGAGATATTATTGGATGAGTATTCCCAATTTTTGGTGGAAACAGATAATATGAATCAATATATTCAAAAAATGCAACAAGCACTGGAATCTTATCCTACTGCTCAATGGAGTATTATAGAAAAATGTAAAGCTAGTAATGTTATAGATTCTTATTTAAAATTTATGAATGAAGAATTATAAAAAGGAGATCCTATGAAAGAAGAAGTAATGGTTAGTATTTGTTGTACAACATATAATCAAGAAGCATATATTAAACAAACATTAGATAGCTTTTTCATGCAGAAAACGAATTTTCCATTTGAAATCATTATCCATGATGATGCTTCTACTGATAATACAGCCAATATTATCAAAGAATATGAAAAAAGATACCCGGATATTATAAAACCTATATACCAAACTGAAAATCAGTATTCAAAGAAAGTGAAAATACTACCAATTGTGTTTGCAAAGTCAAGTGGAAAATATATTGCAATTTGTGAAGGTGATGATTATTGGTGTGATGAATACAAATTGCAAAAGCAATTTGATTTTATGGAAAAAAATCCTTCATGTAGTTTGGTAACAATGGGGACTAAATTATTAAACGATTGTACTGGTGAATTTAAAATAAAAAAACAGCCTTACAAAGGAAGTAGATATTATACCGTAGATGAAATTATAGAAGGTGGCGGTGGGCTATTTTCCACAGCTTCTATGTTTTTTCAAACGAAATATGTAAGAGAATTACCACAAATATATGAAGTTGCACCTGTTGGAGATTACCCATTAACAATTCATTTTGCTTTATGTGGAGATGTCTATTATATAAATGATATTGCATCTGTATATAGGGTGAATGCTAAAGGTTCATGGAGTGTTCGAATGCAACAAGGTGATATTGCAAAAAAACAGCAAAATCTATATAAAGGTTTTAATATAATGTTTGATGTTCTCAATAAACAGACGAATTATCAATATGAAAAATCTATTTCCTATTTTTTGCTACAACAAGAGTTAAATTTACATACCTATATCAATAATAGGAAAGCTTTGAAAAACAAAAAATTTAAAGTATTATACAAAACAGGTAGTATAAAAGATAGAATTAAAAATTTCATTAAAATAAAGCTAACATTTATTTATACATTGTATAAAAAAAAGAGGTAATAAAATGCAAAATAGCAAAATTATATCATCTTTAATATGGAAATTTTTAGAAAGAGGCGGTACACAGGTTGTACAATTTATTATTCAAATTGTACTTGCTAGATTGCTTCTTCCTGAAGATTATGGTGTCGTTGCGATTGTAACTGTTTTTATTGCGGTTGCAAATGTTTTTGTACAAACTGGTTTTAACACTGCACTTATTCAAAAAAAAGATATAAATGATACAGATTTATCCTCTGTATTTTATTTAAGTCTATTCGTCGCATTTATTTTATACATAGTTTTATTTTTTACAGCACCATTTATCGCACAGTTTTATAATCAACCTATATTAGTACCTGTATTCCGAGTACTATCATTAACTTTATTCTTTGGTGCAGTTAATTCTATACAACAAGCAGTGATTGCCAGAAAGATGGAATTTAAAAAATATTTTTTTAGCAGTTTAGGAGGAATTATTTTATCTGCTACTATAGGAATTCTATTTGCTTATAAAGGTTTTGGTGTTTGGGCTTTAGTCATTCAACAATTAGTAAACGTGATATCTATTATGTTGATCTTGTGGTTTACAGTCAAATGGAGACCCAAATTACTATTCTCTTTTCAAAAATTAAAAACATTGTTTTCGTATGGCTGGAAATTGCTTTGTTCTTCTTTGATAGATACGATTTATAGAAATATATATGATTTAGTTATTGGAAAAAAATATTCAAGTACAGATTTAGCTTACTATAACAGAGGAAAACAATTTCCGAATGTGATTATTCAAAATTTAGATGGCTCCATTTCTTCTGTTATGTTACCTGCATTATCTGCATCACAAGATAATCAAATAAGAGTAAAAAGTATGGTAAGGCGTGCGATTGTCACAAGTTCTTATATTATTTTTCCAATTTCGGTGGGTCTTATTGTAACTGCAAAACCAATGATAACTATTGTATTAACGGAAAAATGGTTCCCTTGTATTCCATTTTTACAATTACTTTCTGTTTCCTATGCATTGTGGCCAATTCATACTGCAAATTTACAAGCAATTAATGCACTAGGAAGAAGTGATATTTATTTAAAATTAGAAATTGTAAAAAAAATAATTGGAATTATTATATTATTGATTACTATGCCAATGGGCCTAATTCCAATGGCTATTGGTCAAATTATATCAGGTATTATTTCTACATTTATTAATTCGTTTCCGAATCGAAAATTGTTGAATTATAGTTATATAGAGCAAATAAAAGATATATTGCCTTCATTTGTAATCGCATGTATTATGGGAATTTTTGTATATTGCATTACTTTTTTCCAATTTAGTAGTATAATTACATTAGTGATTCAAGTTGTTATAGGAATTTTGCTATATCTGGTATTATCTATTATATTTAAATTAGAGTGCTTTAAATACTTAATTGAAACAATTCAAAATTATAGGAGGAAGTAGTATGAAAGTTTTAGTGTTGGCTGGTGGCTTTGATCAGATACAATTAATAAATGAATTAAAAAAAAGGGGACACTATGTAATATTGGCAGATTATTTTGAAAATCCCCCAGCAAAAAAATATGCAAATGAACATTATGTTGTTAGTACATTGGATATGGATAAGATATATGAACTTGCTAAAAAAGAACAAGTAGATTTAATTACAACAGCATGTACAGATCAAGCTTTGCTAACAGTTGCATATGTTTCTGAAAAATTGCAATTACCTACATATATTGATTATCAAACAGCTTTAAATGTTACCAATAAATTATATATGAAAAAAGTGATGAAGGAGAATCAAATTCCAACAGCTGATTATCAAATTATAAATGATTCAAAAGAAGCAGAAAAGTTAAATTTGAATTATCCAGTTGTAGTAAAACCCGTAGATTGTAATAGTTCTAAAGGTGTAAAAAAGGTATGTGATGAAATAGAATTACAGCATTACTTAAAACAAGCAATTCAAATGAGTAGAACTAAAAATGCCATTATTGAGCAATTCAATGAAGGGGTTGAGATTTCTATTGATGCCTTTGTAAAAGAAGGAGTTTCAAAAGTATTATCGGTTACAAAAACTTGTAAATTAGAAAATCATAATAATTTTACAATATATAAAAGTGAATACCCTTGTCAACTAGCAGAAAATAGAATGATGGAAATAGAAAACATTGTGCAAAATATTGCTAAAGCATTTCAACTAGAAAATTGCCCTTTATTGGTGCAAGCAATTATTAATGAAAAAGAGATTAAAGTATTAGAATTTAGTGCACGCATGGGAGGCGGAACTAAATATCGATTAATACAGGAAATTAGCAGTATAGATATTATGAAAATATACGTTGACTTAATATTGAATGACAATATTGAACTAAATTTACAAAAAAGCAAGGAGCAAATTCAATTGCATTATGTATATTGTATTCCAGGGATCATTCAAAAATTGGTTGGTTTTGAAGAAGCAAAGAATAAAAAATTAATTATCGATTATTTTCAATATAAAACAGAAGGAACGGAAATCACGAAAATGGAAACAAGTGGTGATCGCGTAGTTGGATGTTTAATAAAAGGAACAACTGATAAAATTCACGAAAAGGAAAAAGAATTAAAGGAATTATTAAAAATTTTTGATGAGAAAGGAAATAATATGATGTTATATCATTTTTAGGGTGAATTATGGAAAAAAAATTAATATTAGGAGCTTCAATTGGAAATTGTGTTCATGTTGCAGGCATTTCCCATTTTTTGCAAATTGCAGAAAATGAAGGATATCAAACAATATTTTTAGGACCTGCTGTATCTGTTGAAAAATTATTTGAAAATATAAATAAATACAAACCAGAAATGGTATCTATTAGTTATCGTTTGACAAAAGAAAATGCAAAAATTTTATTAGATCAAATTAACGAAAAAAGAAAAGAACTAGATTATAATCCAATATGGGAATTTGGTGGAACAAAACCGGTTGCAGATATTGCAAAAGAATACGGATTTTTTTCTTACATTTCTGATGGCTTTGATGATATTAGTGACTCTATTCGCTTTTTAAGAGGCGAGGTTAAAGAAAATAGTGTAGAATCGTATGGAAAAAACATAATTGATCGTATTCAAATGAGTTATCCTTATCCTGTATTGAGACATCATTTTGGACTTCCATCTATAGAAGAAACAATTGAGGGCGTTAAAAAAATCGCAGAAAGTAAGGTACTTGATGTTATTTCTTTAGGACCAGATCAAAATGCTCAACAATTTTTCTTTCAACCAGATCAAATGCAAAAACAATTTGATGGTGCAGGTGGTGTTCCTATTCGAACAAAGGAAGATTTTGAAAATTTAAAAGCCGCATCACAATGTGGAAATTATCCATTAATGCGTTGTTATAGTGGAACATCAGACGTATTTGATTATGCAAAATTATTGAATAACACAATTGATAATGCATGGACAGCAATTCCCTTATTTTGGTACAATGAATTAGATGGCCGTGGTGAAAGACCCATTGAACAATCCATAAGAGAAGCACAAGAATTGATTAAATGGCATGCAGAACAAAATATTCCAGTAGAGATTAATGAACCGCATCACTGGGGACTTAGGGACTCTCATGATGTGATGCCAGTTGTTATGTGTTTTATAAGTGCATATAATGCAAAAAGGCTAGGTGTAAAAAATTATATTGCACAATTTATGTTTAATAATCCGAATGGTCTTTCCTTTTCTATGGATTTCGCACGCATTTTAGCAATGATTGAGATTATTAAACCATTAGAGGATGAAAATTTTAAAATATATAGAGAAACAAGAGCAGGGTTACCTTTATTTAATGCAGATCCATATGTAGCCAAGGGACAACTTGCCGCTTCTACTTTTTTACAAATGGCAGTAAAACCTCATATTGTTCATGTAGTTGGATATTGTGAAGCAAACCATGCTGCTACAGCGGAAGATGTGATTGAAAGTTGTAAAATTGTAAAAGGAGTAATTCGGCATACCTTGGAAGATAGTTTTTCAATTCAAAAAGATGAAAAGATTGTACAAAGGAAAGATGAATTATTAAGGGAAGCCTCTTATTTAATAAATTTTATTATGAGTGAATACGCGGAATATACAGATCCATTAACCAACCCAGATGTTTTAGCAGAATGTGTAAAATTGGGCTATTTTGATGCAGTTCATATACTAAAAAATGATAAGTTTAAAGGAAATTTAGAGACAAAATTTCAAGATGGGAAATGTTTAGCTTGGGATAGTGAAACTAACACATTTTTAACTGAAGCGCAAAGATTAGAAAAGTTAAAACAAAAAAATAAAGTTAGGTAGTGAGAATATGGAAAAGTATTTAATTATGGGAGCAGGAAATCAAGCGTTTGCAATGGCAAGCCATATTGTTCAAAACGGGGATATGGTAAATATTTGGAATATTAGGGAGGAAAGTATTAAAAAAATTTGCAATACCAAACAAATTCATTGTACTGGGATTATCGATAATGTATTTACGATTCATGAAGCATCTACCAATATAGATGATGTAATATGTGATACAATCTTAATTAGTACTCCTGCAGTGGCACATAAAACTTTAGCACGTGTATTAGCAAAAAAAGTAAGTAGTAAAAATACAATACTATTAAGTCCAGGAAGAACATTTGGTGTAATTGAGTTTACAGAAGAACTTAAAAAAAATGGTTGTAAATCTTTGCCTAAAATTGCAGAATTACAAACTATATTATATACTTGTCGAAAGATAAATGAGGATACAGTTCACTTATTTGCTTTAAAAGATAATGTTGCGATATCTTCTATTGAAAATAATTTAGATGAAATTTTAAATGCACTTCCAAAATGTATGACCACAAGATTAAAAAAAGCAGAATCATTTGTAGAAACTTCATTAGGAAATGTTGGTATGATTTTACATTGTGCTCCCGTATTATTAAATATTGGTTGGATAGAGAGTTCTCAAGACTTTAAATATTATAAGGAAGGAATTTCTGAATCAGTTTCCAAAGTAGTAGAAAAATTAGATCAAGAACGATTATTTATAGCAGAAAAATTAGGATATCCCATAGAAAGTGTTTCTGATTGGATGAAAAGAATATATTATTGCGATGGAGATAATTTACATGAAGTAATTCAATCAAATAAATATTATGAAGATATTCTTGCTCCAACAGCAATAGATTATCGGTACCTAAATGAGGATATTCCTTTTGGATTGGTGCCTTTAGAGTCAGTTGCTAAAGATTTAAATATTGAATTACCGCTTACAACATTATTAATTGATTTGGCTAACATAATAATGGAGAAAGATTATCGTAAAGAAGGTAGAATGATAACCATCCATGATTATTTGAAATAGGTAATGATATGAATTGTTCAAAAAAACTAAAATTAGAATAGAGAATAAGGTGAAAGTATGAATAAAATTTTAGTAACACAGTCATCTATACCCAACATGGATGAGTATATAAATGAAATAAAGGATATATGGGATAGTAAATGGCTAACCAATAATGGGAAAAAACATCAAGAATTAGAAGAGAAATTGTGTAATTATTTAGATATAGAAAATATCACCTTGTTTTGTAATGGTCATATGGCTTTATATACGACTTTAAAAACGTTCAATTTAAAGGGTGAGGTTATAACAACACCATTTACCTTTGCTTCTACCACACATGCAATTGTTCAAAACGGGTTAAAGCCAGTATTTTGTGATGTGAATCTCAATGATTATACAATAGATGTGGACCAACTTGAAAGTTTAATTACAGATCAAACATGTGCCATTGTTCCTGTTCATGTTTATGGAAATCCTTGTAATGTGGAGAAGTTAGATGAGATTGCTAAAAAGTATAACTTAAAAGTAATTTATGATGCTGCTCATGCCTTTGGAGTAGAAATTAATGGAAAAGGAATTTCTAATTTTGGGGATGCATCTATGTTTAGTTTCCATGCAACTAAGGTATTTAATACAATTGAAGGTGGAGCTGTTGTCTATTCTGATGAAACGTTAAAAAAACGTTTAAATTTGTTGAAAAATTTTGGAATTCAGAATGCGGAAACTATAAGTGATATTGGTATGAATTCAAAAATGAATGAATTCTCTGCTGCTATGGGAATTTGTAATTTAAGACATATTGATTCTGAAATTCAAAAAAGAAAAAAGGTGGTAGAACGGTATTTACAAAATTTATCCGAGATTAGCGGTATCATTCTTCCTAAATATAGAGAAAATGTAAAATACAATTATGCATATATGCCTGTTATATTTGATGAAACAGTTATTCATGTGAATAGAAATGAAATTTTTGATGTTTTAGCGAGAAATAATATTTACGCTAGAAAATATTTTTATCCATTAGTTCAAGACTTTGATTGTTATAAAAACGAATATGATTCTAATGAAACACCGAATGCTAAATGGGTATCAAATAATGTGTTAACATTACCATTATATGCTGATTTAGAATTAAGTCTTGTTGATGAAATTTGTAATGTTATTAAAAATACAATTGTAGAAACGGAAAAAAAATGGAAAACAAAACAGAGATGAAGAGGAGAGATTCTAATTTAGAGTTATTTCGTATTATTGTAATGCTTACGATTGTAGCACATCATTACGTTGTCAATTCGGGAGTCATCAATATCATATTGGAAAATAATATTACAAGTTTAAAATCTATCTTTCTGTTAATCTTTGGAATGGGTGGAAAAATTGGAATCAATTGTTTTATCTTAATTACAGGTTATTTTATGTGCAAGTCTAATATATCAATAAAGAAATTTATCAAATTATTGTTAGAAATAGAATTTTATAACATTATTATTTATTTGATATTTTTACTAGTGGGATATGTACCTTTTTCATGGAAAGATTTATTTTATAAGATTTTTCCAATATCATCAATTTCTGATAGTTTTACACCAACTTATTTGACATTTTTCTTATTTATTCCTTTCTTGAATATATTAATTCATTATATGAATGAAAAGCAGCATCGAAATTTATTGTTATTATGTATTACTATTTTTTCCATTTTGCCATCACTTTCTATTAATGTGACATTTAATTATGTGGAATGGTTTATGATCGTTTATTTAGTTGCAGCTTATATTCGGCTGTATGAAAATAAAATTTTAAATAAACTAACTATTTGCAAATGGAGAGAGGGTATATGCTTATTAACAATCATTGTATGTGTATTTAGTGTCATTGTTGGAGCTTATGCAACAAAAATTTTAAACAGAAGTCTTTTCTATTACTTTGTTGTAGATTGTAATAAATTTCTTTCACTTATAACTTCTGTTTGTGCCTTCTTATTTTTCAAAAATTTGAAAATGAAATATCACAAATGGATCAATACAATTGCAGCTTCGGCATTTGGAGTTTTTTTAATTCATGCAAATAGTGATGCCATGAGACGCTGGCTTTGGCAAGATGTTTTTAACAATGTAGCAATGTATAATAGTGACTATCTTTTATTATATGCTGTTGGTACAGTTCTTATTATTTATGTTATATGTACGTGTATTGATTGGTTTAGAATTCAATTATTTGAAAAAAAGGTTTTGAAATTTCTCGATAGAAAAATTTTTGATAAAAAAATAGGATATAATTAAAAAGTAGGTGATTTTATGGCGAGAAAAGATAAAAAGAAACAAATGATATTGCACCATAGAATAGGTAAGGTATTATCGATTTTACTATTTATTGTCTCTATTGTATTTTTGGGCATGATATTTCGTATGCGTGTACTCCCAATGAAATATATGGGAATATTACTTGGCATTTATATTCCTATTGTATTGATATTAGCTATCATTATGTTAATCAAAAAAGTCAAAATAAAGATAAAAATACCTTGTGAAGTAATATCTGTAATTATGATATTGGTTTTATTTTTAGGAATATCTTATTTAAGTAAGACAATGAATTTTATGGGTAAAATCAAAGAAAAACAATATCAAACAGAAAATTATTATCTAGTTGTACTAGAAAATAGTCATTATGACTCTTTGGCTTCTCTTAAAAATCAGACCATTGGAATTCATATGAGTCATTTAGAAAGTCAAACAGAAGCTATTTCGGATTTCAATAAAAAATTATCATATACCAATAAAGAATATTCAGATTTTATGCAATTGGGGAATGATTTACTTCATGAAAAAATTGATGCGATGTTTATCAATGGTTCTTATTTATCGATTTTACAAGATGAAGACTCATCTTTTGATGGGAAAACAAAAGTTATTGAAACCATTGAAATTCAAGTAAAAAATGAAACTATAAAAAAAGATACTGATGTGACAAAAGAACCATTTAACATTTATATTAGTGGAATCGATGTTTATGGAAATATTACTTCTGTTTCAAGAAGTGATGTTAATATTATTGTAACAGTAAATCCTGTAACACATAAAATCTTATTAACATCCATTCCAAGAGATTATTATGTGAGACTTCATGGAACAACTGGATATAGGGATAAATTAACACATGCAGGTATTTATGGAGTAGATATGTCCATTTCTACATTGGAAGATTTATTGGATATTGATATTAATTATTATGCAAGAGTCAATTTTACAACATTAATTGAATTAGTAGATGCGATTGGTGGGGTGGATGTATATTCTGATTATGCTTTTACTTCTTTACATGGAAATTATCAGTTTCATGTGGGAATGAATCACATGAATGGTGATCAAGCTTTGAGCTTTACAAGAGAGCGATATGCATTTGCAGCTGGGGATCGCCAAAGAGGAAAAAACCAACAAAAAGTGGTTACAGCGATTATCAATAAGGCATTGTCTTCTAAAACTCTAATTACCAAATACACCAATATTTTAAATTCATTACAAAATAGTTTTCAGACCAATATGGGTAGTGATAAGATTTATAGTTTGGTCAATATGCAGTTAGATAAAATGCCATCTTGGGAAATTACTTCCATCAATTTAGATGGAACAGGAAAAAGTGAGTATACGTATTCTTATAGTGGTCAAAAATTATATGTAATGGAGCCAGATTTACAAACAGTAGAAGCAGCAAAACAAAAAATAAAGGAAATGATGCAAGAATGAGTTCTCATTCTTTTTTTCTGGGCATTATGCTTGAACAAAATAAAAATTCCATGTATACTTGTACTGTCAAACAGTTAGGAATGATATGATATGAAACTATTAGAAAAAATGAAACATTTAGAAATCAAAAATAATTCAAAAATATCAACTCGAAAATTAAATATTCCAGTTATAGTCGTAACAATCATCAATATTATTTTTACATTGGTATTTATTATGCATATTTGTAAATTGAATCTACTTCCTTTGAAGTATATCGTTTTGATTATTTTAGTATCCATTATGATGAATTTTGGAATTTTACTTCTAGTTAGTAGAAAAAAAACTTGGCTCAAATATATTGGATATGGATGGACTGTTTTTTTCATATTGGTAAATAGTATTGGTGTTTATTATATATCTAAAACCAATCACTTCTTAAATCGAGCGTTTAATAATGCAACCAATTCTTATACCAATACTTATTATGTAGTGACATTAAATCAAGAAAAATATAAAGAATTAACAGATGTGAAAATATTGGGGTATTATCAAAATATTCCAGAAATAGATGATGCGCTTCAAAAGCTAGATGAGTCTTATAAAATAGAAAGGGAAAAATATTCTGAATTTACGACCCTGTTGAGGGATATGAATGGCAAAAAAGTGGATGCGACTATCATCGAGGCTTCTTTGTATAATGTGCTCACAAAAGAGAGTAATATTATGCATGAAAAAGATTATAAAAAGATTTATGAGTTTCATATTACAGTGCAGGAGCAAGTAGATGAAATCAAAGATGATGGCAATCATTTTAGCATTTATATAGGTGGAACCGATTTTACGGAAAAGAATAATGATTTCAATATGGTGGTAACCATCAATCAAAAAACACATAAGATTTTATTAACCTCTATTCCAAGAGATTATTATGTAATGGTAAATGGAAAGGGAATGAAAGATATTTTAGGATATGCAGGGTACAGTGGTATTCAAACATCAAGAAAAACTGTCGAAGATATCTTTGAAACCAATATTGACTATTTCGTTCAAATTAATACCAATAGTTTAATCGGTTTGGTTGATACATTAGGAGGGATAGAATATTGTTCTGATGTTGCTTATACCACTACACATGCAGTGATAACAGGGTCTTATGATGATACACAAGGTGAAAAGTTATATGTACAAAGAGGATGTCGAACTTATAATGGAATTCAAATTTTGACCATTTCAAGAGAACGATTGGCATTCCCTGGTGGAGATAAGCAAAGGCAAATCAATTGCCAAAATATTATGATTAGTATTTTTAAAAAAATGTTAAGACCTGAAAATTTAGCTAATTATACCAATGTATTAAATGCGGTAAGTAATCTTTATACGACCAATATCCCAAGGAAAATTGTAACAGACCTTGCCAAAGATACCATTGATAATGGTGTTGCATGGACAATTGAGCAACAGTCAGTATCAGGTAGTGGTTCTAGAGGGTATGTTCATATGGGAACTGTACAAGATTATGTAATGATTCCGAATCCAGATTCTATTCAATCTGCGATTGCGAATATAAATAAGATTAAGGCAGGAAGATAAAAATGTACGAAAATAGTACATTTTTTAGTAAGTAGATATCCTTTTTTTAGAATATGAAAGATTTGCTAGATTAATTTAAAAAAAGAGAGATAAGTAACTATCAAAATCAAAAAAAGAGTCGTTTGAAAGGAAATAATAAGAGTGGTATTCTTACGTCATAGGAGGAATACATATGAATAAAAATATGAGAACAACGAAATTAGAGAAAGGAGAAATCATACCACCCATCTATGATTTTATGTTTACAACGATATTCAATAAGGAAGAAAATATCATTATTCTAGAAAATTTTCTATCAAATTATTTAAAAATACCGATAGAAGAAATGAGAGGAAGAATAAGTATATTGTCTAGAAATTTGAAATTGGAAAATAAACATGCAGCCAATAAGCAGGTAGATTTATTGCTCAAATTAGGTGGGAAAAGAATAAACATAGAAGTATCGACACATTTATCTAGTGGGATTATCAACCGAAATGTCGTATTTGCATGTAATGCGCATGCGGCAAGTTATCAACATGGGGATAGAGATTACAGTAAGATAGGGGAAACAATACAAATCAATTTGGTATATGACAAGGCACATCCAGTAGGTGAAAAGTTTAGGGAAACGTATTATATGAGGAATGAAGCAGGGAAAATGCTTACGGAAAAATTAAGAATAGATTATGTGAATATAGCAAAATTAGAAGAACCATGTTATACTATAGGAGAAGATGAAGTAGAAGAATTTTGTCGGATGTTAATAGCGAGAAAAGAAGAAGATTTGAAGAAAATAATAGGTGGAATGAGAATGGAAAAAGAAGCAAAGGAGAAATTGAAAGAAGAAGTATTAAGATATAGTCAAGATGAAGAAGTAGTGGCGATATATTCGGATTATACAAAAGAGGAATTGGAAAGAAATACCATTTTATTAGAGGAGACAGAAGAAGCGAGGAGAAAAGGGTTAGAGGAAGGATTACAACAAGGAATGCAAAAGAAAAATATTGAAATCGCCCAAAAATTAATGCAGTCTGGAATTGATATCAAAATTATAATGGAAGCTACGAATTTGACCAAAGAGGAAATCGAAAAATGGACCGTTGATCATTGAAATGTTGAAAAATATTTCCATATCCTGTATACTTTGATTATGGAAATGAATATCATGTCCTATGAAAATACATTTCGAGGAGAAGTTTATGAAAGTAATACGTCACTTTACCACCCAGTTTTTGGTTATTTTATTTATTCTTACGACTTGTATTAGTCTATTGTTACTTACATTTATAGGAAGTATACAATTATTATGTTCAAAGGATAACATAGTCACACTCGTCAATCAAGTAAATTTTAGAGAATTTATAGGACCTAAAGCAGAAGATGACTTATATCAATTATTAGAACAAACAGGCTTACCACGTAAGTATGTAGATTATATAATAGAAAATAAAGTATTTAGAACGTATATTGGTTCTTATTTAGCGGAAGAAATGGAATCTATTTTGTACCACAAAGAAACACCAATCATTGATACCCAAGAGTTTACTAATATTTTATTGGAAAGTTTTGATCAGGCAATTCAGGTATTGGAAGAGGAAAATATAGATGAAAAAGAAATTTTGTCTTCACAAGATCAACATCGTATTCGGCAAAAAATAGAATACTTTGTACCACGAATTGTAGAAAAGATCCCCCAATTTGACATGATATTAGAATATCAATGGGCGGGACAAGAAACCATATCGGATATTCAGTTAAAACAACTTCAAACCGCTTTACAAGTTTTACGTTGGTGCTACCAATGGAAACCAATTTTAAGTTTGTTTATTTTGGTACAACTGGGTGTTATCTTTCTTTTGAAAATCAAAAAATTTCATTATATTAAATGGTTTATGGTCCCTTTCTTAACGACAGGAACCATATTATGGTATTTTAAAACTCAATTGCCAATCTTGCTTGCTAGTCATTTACCAAAACATTTGATTTTTATGAAAGCATTTTTAGAACAAACTATGTCCTTTATTTATACCAGTTGGAATCGAACCATTATTATTTGTTTGACATTATCAATATTGTTTATTTTTTTACAAATTTTGATTCGTTTTATTCAAGTCCATTCTCATCGTAATTCATAAAAAGGATTTTAATACCTTATTGGATTACAGATATTGTTATATGTTATTAAAAATTAGGAGTGATTGTAGTGCAAAAGATTGTAGGTCTTCAAAAATGAAGACAGTAGGACATTTTTTTATCAACATAATTGTAATGATATTAATAATCACAAGTTGTATCAGTTTACTTACATTTACTTTTTTGTCTAGTACAAAAGATATAATATCGAAAGAAACCATTGTTGAATTGGTAAAAGAGATTGACTTTATAGAATTGATGGGAGAAAAAGCATACAATGAAATTGTGTCTATTTTAGAACAAATAGGAATTCCATCGGATTATATAGATTATATATTAGAAAATGAATCCTTGAAAGAATATATGGGAAATTATATTGCGGAAGAGGTTTCTTCTATTTTGTATGACAAAGAACTTCCTGTCATATCCGAACAGGAATTGGCTAATTTACTTTCAAACGGTTTGGATCAAGTAGTAATAGAACTTGAAAATCAACAGATAGAAGTTTCTACTTACTTAACAGAGGAGCGTCAAGAGCAAATTCATGAAAAAATAAAAATATATGTGCCTGAAATTGTTGCCAAAATTCCAGAAGTAGAACGTTTAATTGAAACTAAAATTTCTGGAAAAGAAGAAGTACAGGAAGGAAAGAGAAAGTTAGAACAATTGCGAGAGATAAATAAGAAAGTACAATTTGTATATCAAATGCAACCGACTATTTTCCTTTTATCTATCTTGCAATTTGCACTCATTGTAGTATGTAGGCGAAAAAGGTTTCGATTTATTAAGTGGGTATGCTTATCATTTCTGTTAACTTCTATTATTTTAGGATTGTTATCAAAAAAGGTACCAGCTTTGATACAACAGCATTATCCAGAAGAAATTGAATTTATAAAAACGTTTATTGATAACACTTGTAATTCTATTTTTGAAGTATGGAAGCAAAATGCCCAAATCTATTTTATCATTGCGATTTCACTAATTATTTTGCAAATAATTGTAATTTTCTTTTCTATCTACAAAAATAGAAGACAAAAGGATATGGCTATTTTATAAAAAGTATGTATAATACTTTTTTTGTTTATAATCGTTAACGACAAAAAATGACAAACAACATTGCTACAATAGAATGGGTGATGTCTATGAAGAAAAATATAGAAATAATGATTGTTTGTATTGCCATCGGTTTTTTAATGGGACAATTTATGTTTCATCAATATAAAAAAGAAGAAAAACCATCTACTATTCCCACTATGCAAACGACAGAAACGCTTTATTTTTTACAACAAGGAGTTTATTCTAATTTGGATAGTATGAAACAAAATTTGACTGATTTTGAATATTATACCTATACAGAGAAAGATGGAAAATATTATGTTTATGTTGCAATTATTAAAAGTAAAGAAAATATGGAAAAATTAAAAGGATTTTTTAATCAAAAAGGGTATGATATTTATGTAAAGGAAATAAATGTTACAAGCAATGCCTTTTTAGAAGTATTAAGTCAATACGAACAATTATTGAGTGGAACCAATGATGAAAAAACCATTCAGGCAGCTTGTACACAGATTTTAGCAAAATATGAGGAGTTAGTGGTAAATGACTAAAATGAAAGATATTCCATTGCAGGAACGCCCTAGGGAACGATTGCTTCAATATGGTGTAGAATCCATTAACAATGAGGAATTACTTGCAATTCTGTTTCGAACAGGAAGTAAAAAACAATCTGCAAAGGAACTTGCGATTACTGTTTTATCAAGATTAAAACAAATTTCTGACTTGAAGGAAATGAGTTATGAGTCTCTTTTAAAGATTGAAGGAATTGGAAAGTCTAAAGCAATGATTTTATTATCTGCCATTGAACTTGGTAAACGAATGCAACGAAATGTAACCACTATACAGGGTAAGAAGTTCAACCAAGCTAGATTGATTTATGAATACTATCAGAGTCTGCTTGTGGATAAACAACAAGAACATGTATATTGTTTGTATTTGGATTCTAAAAAGAAAATCATCAAAGAAAAGTTATTGTTTATAGGAACCATTAATTATAGTATGGTACATCCAAGAGAAATTTTTAAGGAAGCTTATCTTTCTTGTGCAACAGCAATTATTTGTATTCACAATCATCCAACAGGGGATGTAACGCCTAGTAATGAGGATTATACTATGACATATCATTTGAAACAAGTTGGAGATTTGCTCGGAATTCCTCTTTTAGATCATATTATTATTGGAAAAAATCATTACTATAGTTTTTTTGAAAATGGAGATTTTGAATTAAAAAATGAATGAGGGATATTTCAATGTGGAAAAAAAGAAAAATAGAACGTAAATACTATATTATAATTATTTTCTTTGGTATTTTATTATTATTCGGAGTATTGATGTATTTCGTAAGAGATGAGCGAAAATCCAGTATTCCTGAACAGATTATTCAGGATGCTGTTTTGTTTGTCCAAAAAATCGTCGCAATTCCTGTTCATTTTGTAACAGATAAGATAAATGAGTCCAAAGAAAAAGATAAGATATATGAAAGATATCAGCAATTACAAACGAAAGTGGAGCAGATAGAAGTAGTAGAAGCAAAAAATCAAGAATTAGAATCACAATTGCAAGAAATGAAAGCTTTACTGGAATTAAAGCAAGTGTTATCAGAAAGTATAGTGCTGAATGCAACTGTCATTACACGTAATATCGATGGTTGGTATCAAACCATTACGATTGATAAAGGGAAAAATCATGGTGTAGCGGAACATATGGCAGTGGTAACAGGTAGAGGAATGATAGGAGAAGTGATTCATGTCAATTCATTTAGTAGCACCATTCAATTACTTACCGGTGTAGATGAAACTCATAAAATATCGGTTAAAATAGAAGGAAATGATGATTATATATATGGACTTTTATCTGGATATGAAAGGGAAAATCAGGTATATAAAATAGAAGGAATTGCAGAAAATACAGAAATTAAAGAAGGTGCGAACGTGATTACAACTGGTTTGGGAAATGGATATCCATCAGGAATTTTAATCGGAACTGTAAAGCAAGTTAAAACCGATCATTTTGATATGGCAAGAACAATTCTAGTCAAGCCAAGTGTTGATTTTGATGAGATTCGTTATGTAACACTTTTAAAGAAATGAGTGAGTATTTATGTATGCGATCATAATAACAATGGTGTCTTTTCTATTGGAAGGAATTTTTTCCTATTATATCCCTATTTCTACTGCTTATTGGCTACCTGTTCCTACTTTGCTTTCGATTTGTTTTTGCCATATTTATTTTTTAAAACATAAAAATTATATATGGTTTTGTTTCCTCTTTGGCATTTTATATGATATCGTTTTTACCAATACATTGTTTCTTCATGGAACTTTATTTGTTGTTATGGGTTTTATCAGTCAAAAAATTTGCCGATTGATCTCACATACTTGGTATCAATTTTTTCTATTCATTCTAGTATTGGTAGCAATCTATCGACTGTTTACTTATATTATATTAATCACAACAGGATATTTTCCTTTTGAACTTTCTTATTTTCTATCTATTACCATGGCTTCTTTTTTATGGAATCTTATTTATGGAATTATTTTATATGGAATCGATTATTTTATTCTCAAACGAAAATTTTCAAAGAGATTGTTCTAACCTTATGATTTTGGCATAAGATGAGATAGGTGATATGATGAATCCAGATATCCGTAGAATTCGTAGTCAAATGAAGCAAAAAAAGAAAAGAATCCCACAAAAAACAGTCATCAAACGTACAAGCTATACGAAATGGATTTCTAAATTGGCAATTACAATTATTTTAACACTTGTAACACTCATTACATTAAAATCCAATAGTAAGTTCAAAGCAACTTTTTATCAATATGTTTATGATAGCCATTTTTCATTTGCTTCCATCAATGCTGCTTATCAAAAATACTTTGGTTCTCCTTTACCATTCCAAGAATTATGGAAAAATCCAACCGTTTCTGTTTTTGATGAAAAACTCATATTTACAGAACAACATAAATATAAAGATGGGGTTGCTTTAACGGTAGAAAATAGTTATTTGGTTCCTGTTTTAGAAAGCGGAATGGTTGTTTTTATTGGAGAGAAAGAAGGTTATGGCAACACAGTTATTATTCAACAAATGGATGGGATTGATGTGTGGTATTCCAATTTGAATGCAGTCAATTTAAAATTGTATGATTATGTTGCAAAGGGGAGTTTATTAGGAGAAGTGAAAGGTAATCAGCTTTATTTGGTATATAAAAAAAATGGAACTGTTTTAAATTATGAAGAACATATTTAGATTTGAAATTTCGAATTTATATTATATAGTTGGCTTGTTTTGTTTCTTTACAGGTTATTTTAAAGATTTTATATGGATTTCACTTCTCATTATCATTCATGAATTTGGCCATTTAACAGGTGCAATTTTTTGTGATTGGAAAATTGAGCGTGTCATTCTCTTGCCATTTGGTGGGATGACTTTGTTGAAAGAACATTTTAATCGTCCCATTTATCAGGAGTGGATTATTGTTCTTTTGGGTCCTATTTATCAAATGTGTTTTTTTCTTCTGTTATGTCATTTGGGGTACATGAATACTACCTTGCAATTGTACCATAATTTGTTGCTAGGATTTAATCTACTACCGATAATTCCCTTGGATGGAGGGAAAATGGTGCAACTTTGTTTGGATGCGATTTTTCCTTATAAACGTGCGAAATATGTGGGATTATGGATATCGATTGTTGTGGTTTTATTTTTGAGTGGGTATATGATTGTTACTCGAAATATAATTATGGGAATCATTTTGTTATTTATCATCAAAGAAAATATAAAATTTTATCAACAAATTCCGTATCAAATGGAACGCTTTTTGTTGGAACGGTATCTGCATCAATTTTCCTATCAGAAATGTCATATGGTAAGAAATGGAGGAGTGGATGCGATGCGAAGAGGATATTTGCATTTATTTTGGAAGCAGGGTACATGGAAAACAGAAGAAGAAATTTTGAATATACATTTTCATACAAAATCGGTATCTTCGTTTGACAAATTAAGGAATGTATGATAAAATTCTATATTGTGTAGAGCCTCACTCTACAACCACACAGAAAAGGTTGAAACATAAGTACCTTAATGGTGAGTCTTAGAATCTTAAAGGAGGTTAATTTATGAAAGCTGTTATCGAAACAGGCGGAAAGCAATATTATGTAGAAGAAGGAACAATTCTATATATCGAAAAAATGGATGCAGAACCTGGTAAAGTAATTGAATTTGATAAGGTATTAATGGCAAATGGTGTTGTAGGGCGCCCTTATGTTGCGCATGCGAAAGTTACTGCTGAAGTAATGAAACATGGTAAAAATAAGAAAATTATTGTTTTTAAATACAATCAAAAGAAAAATTACCGTAAAACACAAGGACATCGTCAGCCATATACAAAAGTGCAAATTCAATCGATTGTGAGCAAATAATGATACGTGTACAAATCGATTCTAGAAAACCAACCAATCATGTCACAATTGAAGGGCATGCTGGATATGGTGTAAGTGGGACAGATATTGTATGTGCAAGTGTGAGTAGTATTTTAATTACAACTATCAATGCAATGCTACGTGTCGATGAAAAGAGTATTCAAGTGGAACAAAAAGAAGCATATGTAAAATTAGATGTTTTAGTGCATTCTGATATCATTGACCTTCTAATGGAAAATATGATTTCCTTATTAGAAGAGTTAGAACGAGATTATAAAAAATATGTAAAAATCAATAAATAAGGAGGTGTACTTATGGCAAAATTGATGCAATTAGAAATTCAGTTCTTTGCACATAAAAAGGGCCAAGGGTCTACTAAAAATGGTCGTGATTCTATTGCCAAAAGATTGGGTGCGAAAGCAGCTGATGGGGAATATGTAAGTGGTGGATCTATTTTATACCGCCAACGTGGAACTAAAATTTATCCAGGACATAATGTAGGTATTGGTAGTGATGATACTGTATATGCAAAAGTGGCTGGATATGTAAAATTTGAACGTGTTGGAAGAGATAAAAAACAAGTGAGTGTTTATCCAGAAAAACAAAACGCTTAAAAAACTATAGCGATGTGGTGTAGACCTTTATATAGGAACATCAATATGCTATGGTTTTTTAATTTCCATGGATTTTAGTGATAAAATTTGGTACAATAACAATGAGAGATGAGTGATGAAGATGTTTATAGATGAAGTAGTAGTGGAATTATATGCTGGTGATGGTGGAAATGGTTGTATGGCCTTTCGTAGAGAAAAATTTATTCCAATGGGGGGTCCATATGGCGGAAATGGTGGAAAAGGTAGTGATATCATTTTTGAAGTGGATGAAGGTCTTAATACACTGATTGATTTAAGATACAAAAGAGTAATCAAAGGCGATAAAGGTATCAATGGGGAAGGAAAAGCCAAACAAGGTGCGAATGCGAAGGATGTTATTATAAAAGTACCTTTGGGAACCGTGATAACAGATGTGGATACAAATTTGATATTGGCTGATCTCACCAAAAAAGGTGATCGTGTGGTAGTTGCTTATGGTGGTCGTGGTGGAAGAGGTAATATGGCATTTGCGACACGTTCCAATCCCGCTCCTGCTTATGCTGAAAATGGGGAACCTGGTGAATACAAAAAAATTAAAGTGGAATTAAAATTATTAGCTGATGTTGGGTTAGTGGGAATGCCAAGTGTAGGAAAGTCAACATTGATTTCGGGAATTTCTGCTTCAAAACCTAAAATTGCAGCATATCACTTTACCACACTTACACCCAATCTTGGAGTTGTGAGAGTTTCAGAGAATGATTCATTTGTTGTAGCTGACTTGCCTGGCTTGATAGAAGGCGCTTCATTAGGAGAGGGATTAGGAGATCAGTTTTTGAAACACATTGAACGAACGCGCATGATTGCTCATGTGATTGATATGAGTGGATTTGAAGGAAGAAATCCATATGAAGATTATCAAATAATCAATCAAGAATTGTACAATTTTAATGAAAAAATGATGGAAAAACCACAAATTATTATAGCCAATAAAATGGATATGGAAAGGTCTGCTGAAAATCTAAAATTATTTCAGGAAAAAGTAAAGAATGTTCCAATTTATCCTATTTCAGCAATGAAAAAGGAAGGATTACAGTCTGTAATTCATGCATTGTCAGAGCAATTAAATACCATTGAAAAACAACCGCTTTATGAAGAGCAGCAATTTGAAAGTCATATTTTATATCAATTCAAACGGGAACAACCATTTACTGTGACGAAAGAAGGAAATGAATGGGTAATTCGTGGTAAAGACGTTGAAAAATTACTGCGTATGACTCGTTTTACAACCGATGAAGCTGCAACTCGTTTTGCCAATAAACTTCGGAAAATCGGAATTGATGATACCTTGCGCAAAATGGGTGCAGAAGATGGTGATACAGTTCGTATTTTGGACTTTGAATTCGAATATAAATTATAGATCCATGTCATGTAAAAATATATTAATAATTCGTCTTGTCAAAAATGTGAAATTGTGTTATAGTAATCGTACAAAGAATTAGCATAAAATTGTTTACAAATTGCAAAGTAATATTTGCCATTTGTAAACGGGGGGGGGGGTAAGCCCCCTTTTTTTTATGGCAAAGTTTTATGATTATTCTTTTTGGAAATAGGAGGTGTGATGAATGAAAAAAATATTAATGGTGCTAGGCGTTATTCTATTACTTATAATAGTATTGAGTATTGGTATTCTTGTTTATACTTCAGTGACTTCTAAAAGGTTAGTATGTACATCATCCAATGGAAACATTACAATTATGTATAAAAAAAATAGAATTTCAGGTTATGTGGCTAAAGGTATTATCTATAATTTGGAAGAACAAAACGAGTATGCAAAACAAGTTGGTATCGATACTTATCTAGCTGAATTTACTAAATTGTTTGAAACCAAATTCAATGGTATTTGTAAGTAAATTGAAGTGGTATAGAAAATAGGAATATTAACGCGTTGTGCTAGTTAATTTTAAGGAATAGAAAAATCATTCAAAAAGTGGTA
>CAJUHL010000009.1 GCA_910586425.1 uncultured Bacilli bacterium | reverse complement strand
TTTTATTTGTTTTCAATGATTTTTTTCTATATCTCCACACTTTGGCAACACTATCAGACATTTTATCCTTATTGACTATAGAAATTTGCGTGATACAATATAGTATAATATGAAAAAATTGTATCCAATGGTTTCTTTAATAGAATTAATGCCTTTTTAAAGTATATAAAAGAACCACCAATTTAATGGGGTTCTAGTTTTACATAAATATGGGGCGCAGTGTGGGAATCGAACCCACGAAATAATAGAACCACAATCTACCGTGTTAACCACTTCACCAACCACGCCATGTAACATAAGTTACATCTAATATTTTATCATAAATTATAGAATAAGCAAGTGTTTTTATCAAAACTTATTAAAATAATATAGACAGTAACTGGATAATTTGTGCTGCTACTAGATTTTCTGCTACCCCATTTGCCAATGATTTGACAGAATCAAGTGCCTTTTTTATTTTAGATGGAGTTTCTTTTTCATTGACCATCTCAATTGCTTCCAATACTACTTTTTTGATTTCGTCCATGCAATTATCTTGATTTTTATTACTCTCTAACAAAGCATCAATTTTATTTAAAATGATTCTTACTTGATCATAATCCATGTTGCTACCCATATACATCCTATTATTATCTCCATTTTGTATTTGTATTTGTTCTACATCTCCACCAATATTTACTACATTTCCTTGTGATTGATTCATATAATCCTCCAACCTATTTGCTGCATTACACGCATCTTGCAATGTAACAAAATAATCTCTACCCTCTTGATAAATCCTCTCTGCTACCCGAAATTCTGTATTATTATAGTCTGCCCAACTATGTAAATCCTCTTTATAAGTTTTCCCATAGTTTATATTAAAATCCGTTGCCATTAAACCAATTTTTTTGAGTAAAACAACTTCTTTTTTCGTTACATTATCCTTTTCAATCGCCTTTTTAATTAAGGCCAAGTCTGCCTTTATCGTTTCAAAATAACGAACGGTAGATAAAATAGTAACCTGAAAATTAATAGGTATTTTATTCCAAAATCCACTGCTCATTAGTTGCGTAATACGTTCAGTTATATTACCATTTGTATCATTGGTAAATTCCATCCACTTAACGATATCATTATAGATATCTTGTTGCGATTGCGTCTCATATGATGTCAAACCTCCACATAATCCCTGTGCCATAAATATTTCCTCCTTATTACAAACAATGATTGAATCATTATTTTAAAATAATTCCAAATATATAGTATCACATATTTTGCAATCAGCAAATAATTGATACACTATTCGTCGTTCATTTTAAATCTCGATGATACAAGGTCTGTTCCCATATTATTATCAAATAAAATTGTTTTATCCTTTTTATTAAACTGTGAAATACGGTCATAATTTACAATGCATGCCCTATGTGCATATACAAAACGACTATCTAACATATTTTTCAGTTCAATCAAAGTTTTATTTACAATAATTTGATTGTCTGTTGTTTGAATTGTACATTTACGGTCTTTATCTCTTATGATATATAAAATATCCTTTGTCGCAATTGTATGAACAATGTTCTGATTCTTAAAACGTATGATATTTTTCATACTCAAATTTTTAAGAGCAAGTTCAATTGAATCTTCTAATTCTTTCTGATAGTTTCCACTCTTATCAATAAAATCTAGAAATAAAAATTTACTTTTTAGCATGTCCTTTTTATACTTTTCATAATAAGCAGTACAAAAAATCAACATGCTTTCAATGTCATCATTGCGAATTTGTTTGGCAATCTCAATTCCAGATTTTCCGTTCACTTCAATATCTAATATGTAAATCTTAAGTGTACTTTTCTGATTCATAAGCTTCATAAAACGATTGTCATAACTTTCAAAGAAATTTTTCCTGTATACCATATCATTGCGCATCATGACACGATCAATAATTTTCTCTACTTCTTTTCTAAATAAAGCTTTATCATCACATATAATATAATTTATCATACATCATACAACCCCTAATTCTATTCTGTGTGCAGTTAGTAAATAATTGTAAAATCATAAGATCCATGATTGAAATCACTTTATCCTAACCTACATTATTGTAACCCCTTTTTCCAAAATTTTACAGTATGTTATCTGCAAATTTTCAAAATCTGTCTCAATCATAAAAAATAATGTCCGAACTTTAAAGAGATTTGGAAAAATAGTTACATACCCATACCAAATGGTTAAAAAACCATACGATAAAGTGAAGGGAGAAATTTTTATGTATAATTACCAAAATAAAAATTTAGATTACTACCAATATGCCAATGACAATTTTAATCAACCACTCTATACAGAGGATGCCAATGCGAACACACTTTTTGATCCATACCAAGGATTTATTAGAGGAAATATGTTTCCAAATCTTTACAACGGCTATAAGTTAAATCAACCACTTGATATTAAACCAATGAATGAAAAAGAACAATTGCTTATGTTTTTAGATGCACTGTCATTCGCAACCATTGATATCAATTTATATTTAGACTTATATCAAAATGATAAGGATATGATTGCATTATTCAATCAATATCGCATGGAAGCAAATAGATTAAGACAACAATACGAAAGCAAATATGGTCCTATTTTAGTAGATAGCGATGCGTCAAATGGATATCCTTGGGCTTGGGACAATCGCCCATGGCCATGGGAAAATGAGTAAGGGGGAGCGAATATGTGGATTTATAAGAAAAAATTAGAATATCCTGTCAATATTAAAAATAAAGACTTACGGATGGCCAAATATTTGGTTACACAATATGGAGGCCCAGCTGGAGAATTATCTGCGGCTTGGCAATATTTAAATCAACGTTATACCATGCCTGATGAAAAGGGAAAAGCATTGTTAACAGACATTGGAACTGAGGAACTTGCTCATGTCGAAATCATTTCTACCATGGTTTATCAACTTACAAACGGAGCTAGCATTGAAGAAATGGAAGCAGCAGGTTTGGGTGCGAATTATGCACAATTTGGAATGGACTTATTTCCATCGGATTCATTTGGAAATCCATTTACTATGGCTTATATTAAGACAGCAGGGGATCCAATTGCCAATATCGAAAGTGATATGGCAGCAGAACAAAGGGCACGTGCTACTTATGAGCATCTAATGGATATGACCAATGACCCTGATATTTTGGGACCACTTTCTTTCTTAAGACAAAGAGAAATTATCCATTATCAAAGATTTAAAGAACTTCGTAACTACTATTTAGATATGCAAAAGAAAAACTCTTAAGATTAAGAGTTTTTTGTTTACGCAGCTTGACTATAGTCATCTTCACGGTTTCTTTTAAAATCATTTGTTCCATGATTATTTCGTTCCGCTTTTTTCTTATCGCGGCATTCCTTACATCTCACAGGTTGATTTGTAAATCCTAAAGATTCGAAATGTCTTTGTTGACCAGCTTCAAACACGAATTCTTTACCACAATCTTTACAAACGATGGTAATATCCTCATATGTTTTTTCCATTTTGTACCTCCTTTTTGATTTGGATCTTAGAATTATAATGTTCTTTCAAAAAGGAAAGTGACAACATAATTTTAAACCAATCTAAATATAACATAATTTGTATGGTTAAGCAAGCAGTTTACTATAGATTATGTTATTTTCTCTACAAATATGACTTTTAATGGTAATATCAGTTATGAAATTTGGATTCATTCTCATATACTAATGAAAAGGAGGATATTATGAACTTAATTCCCAATGTACCTGCAAAAGTATTCTCCTTTAGTGCTGTGGTCGTAGGTTATCTACTAATTGATGATTTGACTGCAAATGAACAAAATGCGCTTGGAAACTGGCTTATGTTGGTTGCACAAGTATTGTCTACAAATGCATATTATAAACAAGTACAGGCAGAGCGCGGACTGGACCCAAATCAAAAAAAAACGCCTTCCGCCGAAGAAACTGTAGCAATCATGCAAAAAATGATGCAAGCGCTACAAAAGGAAATTGATGACATCAAAAAAAGTCTATCGTGACTTACTGTTGTTTGGTATAAAAAATAGCATCTGGTTTCATATTAAGAATGGTACCAATGCGGACTGCTGTATCGTAAAATAATCTCCTTTTTTTGTTTTCAATTTGTGAATAAAAAGAAGGTGTGATAAAAAGTTTTTTTGCCATATCATATATTGTAATCCCCTTCTCTTTTCGTAGAAGTCTCAATCTCTGCATATTATACATTATATCACCCCTCTTAATATATCAAATATTAGATTATTAGTCTATAATATTTTGCGAATTTGTATGAGAAAATTAAAGTGGGTGATGTAAATGACTGGTAAACAAACAAATATATATAATGTGATTGGCAAAAATATTAAAAAGTACAGGAAAATGATGGGTATGACACAACGAGAGTTAGCAGAAAGATTATTGCTTAGTGATAGTTTTATAGGAAAATTAGAATCCATTACTTATCAAACCATTTCAATCGATACTTTAGAACAAATTGCTTCTGTTTTACATACAGATATTAGACACTTCTTTGACGAAGAATAAAAAGTCGAGCTTATAAATAAAGCTTCGGCTTTTTATTATCTTCATCTATGGTGCCATTCATTCTTTGTTGAATACAATCATAAAGACGAGAAAAACATTTCAATTCAGTTAAACGAATTACTTCTCCACCATTACAGAGTTCATAAAAATCACGAATTCCATCCATAAATTCTACAGTAGGATTATTTTTCATATCATAAAGTAGTTGCAATGCAGGACTAGTTATGGCCTTTTTTATATTATATTGGAATGCTTTATTTCGTAGTCTTGGGTATAAATGATATAAAATGAGTAAGGCTTGTTCCACCAGTTGGCTATAATTCATTTTTTCATTTAATTTTAAAATACGAAAGGAACCTTTTTTGGTTGCTGATTGTATGGTAGGGTCATATGCTGTTAATAGTACACGAGATGGTTTTAATTGTCTACGACGTATTATTTCTTTTATACATTTTTGTAATCGCTCTGCATTTTCAATTGGTTGATCAATATTCATAATTCCCCATTGCCAATCATAATTTTCTTCCATAATTTGTTTCAAATGTTCTAAATAGATATACTTTTCATATTGACTTCTATATTGTTGATTTAACGCTAAATAAAAATTTTGTTGATTTTTAATAATATATTCTCTTAATTCTTTTATGTATGCGATCCTTTTTTGTTTTTTACTTTGAGACCATTCTGTATTTTTTAATTTAGAATCAATTAACTGGTCACATAAATTTTTGACAAGTTCAGATTCTATATAAAATAGAGTATCCAACTCATCCATCTTTATTCCCTTTAGTTTTTCATAATCAGCTTTTTGAGCCAATGTGATTTGTGTTCTCATTTCATGCATTTTTGTAATTGCTATAATTTTATCTTTGTTTTCTCTTTTATATTCATATATGTATGTTTCTGGAAGTCCTAGAATAGAACTTGTTAAAATCATGTTTCTATCTGTTTCATTTATTACTTGTTGTAACGATTCTAGAGGAACCGTTTGTTTTGCTGTCATTTTATTCTCCTATTCTATTTATGGTGTCAAAAAAAGAAAGATACTACTTTCTACTATCATATTTCTTTCTTTCATTTGTATTCAATATCTTTTTACGTAATCGGAAATTAACAGGTGTAATTTCCACTAATTCATCACTATTGATATAATCTAAACAATATTCAAGACTCATCAATCTTGGACGTTTTAGTACAACTGTATGATCTTTTCCGGCACTTCTTGTATTGGTTAAGTTTTTACCTTTTACCACGTTTACCGCCAAATCATTGTCATGGCTATGTTCTCCAACAATCATACCTTCATAGATATCAGCGCCTGGTTCTACAAACATAATACCTCTATCTTCTAGTTGTCCCAAAGCATAAGCAGTTGCTTTTCCATTTTCCATAGAAACTAATACGCCTAGTTTTCTTTCTCCGACTTTTCCGCCTGCCATTTTGCGATATTCTTTGAAGGTATGGCTCATCATTCCATATCCTTTGGTCATCGTCATAAATTCAGTTGAAAATCCGATTAATCCCCTTGATGGCATGGTATAAATTAGCCTTGTTTGTCCTTCACTATTGCTCATGTGTTCCATCGCACCTTCACGATTTCCCAAAGCTTCAATGACATTTCCCACATATTCATCTGGAACATCAATTTGGACATCTTCATACGGCTCACATTTTACACCATCGATTTCTTTGGTAATTACTTCTGGTTTGGATACTTGTAATTCAAATCCTTCTCTTCTCATATTTTCAATTAAAATAGAAAGGTGTAATTCTCCTCTACCAGATACGATAAAGGATTCAGAATCATTCGGTCTAATTTTCAAAGATACATCTCGTTCCGTTTCTTTTAACAATCTTTCTTCAATTTTACGAGCGGTAATAATTTTTCCTTCACGTCCTACAAATGGAGAGGTATTCACTCCAAATGTCATTTGAAGTGTTGGCTCATCAATTCTTAAGATTGGAAGTGCTTCTTCATGTCCAATTTCACATACTGTCTCTCCTACACTAATATCTGGAAGCCCTGCGATTGCAACAATATCTCCAGCATTTGCTTCTGCAATTTCAATTCGTTTTAGTCCAAAATATCCAAACATTTTTTGAATTCTAAATTGTTTGATACTTCCATCTAATCTTACACAGGATACCATTTCATTCACTTTCATTTTACCTCGTTTGACAACGCCAATTCCAATTCTTCCTACGAAATCATTATAGTCTAAAAGTGCAGGTTGAAATTGTAATGCTCCTTCACTTACTCTAGGTTCTGGAATTTCGCTGATGATTAAATCTAAAATAGGATCCATGGTTGGTTTTTGGGTAGAAAGATCAGGTTCTAAACTGGAAGTACCTGTAAGCCCTGATGCATATACAACTGGAAATTCCAATTGTGTTTCATCTGCACCTAGTTCAATGAATAAATCTAAAACTTCATCTACAACTTGAGAAGGTCGTGCGGTTGGTTTGTCTATCTTGTTGACAACTAAAATAGGTGTTACACCTGCTTCTAATGCTTTTTTCAGAACAAATCTTGTTTGTGGCATAGTTCCTTCATAAGCATCTACAACTAACAGTACTCCATCCACCATATTCATGATACGCTCTACTTCTCCACCAAAGTCAGCATGTCCTGGGGTATCTAATATATTGATACGATATCCTTTATAGTCAATTGCCGTTGTTTTGGCTAAAATTGTAATACCTCTTTCTTTTTCAATGTCATTACTATCCATGACTCTTTCGTCAACGGATTCATTACTCCTAAATGTTCCTGATTGTTTTAATAATTGATCGACTAATGTTGTCTTACCATGGTCAACATGGGCAATAATTGCAATATTTCTTATATTTTTCATCTATACACTTCCTCAATAACCTTTGGTATTATAGCACATGCTTTTTATCAAGTCAAATGATATTTACGTCAATGATTCGTCAAAAAAAGAATGTCCATAAGTCATTCTAATTTTTATATGAAACAGGCTTATTTTACATTCATATCAAATTATATACAAAAAAGTTTAGCTGACGATAAAAATCTGGATTTATGATATTGTCTTTGAACTCAATATAAATACAGGCTAGTTTCTACAACTCTCTATAAATGCGTCTACTATTTTATTGGCATATTCGTCATAATTAAGCATTGTTTCAAGATGCCACTGCGTGCCTACAACAAATTTTTTATTTGGAAGTTCAATGGCTTCAATCAATCCATCTTCAGAGTAAGCAGAAATAATGAATTCTGTTGTAGTTTGTACATGATAGTTATGTTCACTATTCACTTGCATTTCATCTGTGTCTACTATTTTTTTCAATAATGTATTATTTGTTATAGTTACATTGTGTACATACTTCTGATTTTCTTGATGATGATTGATTTTTGTATCGTTTTTAGCATTTCCTCTAATACTTTCATCACGTTTTTGATTGTCCATGCTTGCCATCATTTGCATTCCTGCACAAACCCCTAAAATGGGAATATCCTTCTTTAATGCGTATTGATAAATAACCAAATCATACTCATACCATTTATAGCCACCAGGTATCCATAAACCATCGCAACAATCGACTATCGTTTTTAAATCTTCTTTTTCAGTTTCTATTAATCTTGGTGTATCTTTTGGCCTTATTTCCTCATAAATTATATTTTGTGTAGGGAGAATAAGTACTGGAATTCCACCTTTTTGAACAATGGCTCTTCTTGTTTTTTCCCATACGCAGATTATGGCATCTCCATCATTTAACATATCTGGTCTGCCAACAATTCCTATGATTGGTTTTTTTCTTGGCATCTTACACACACCTTTCCTTTATTTACGATAAAACAGTCCTGTTTATCCTATTTTATTTATACTTGGTATATTAATCATAAAAAGATGGTTGTATGAAAAAAGTAATTTTTGTTTGATTCCAAAAATTTTTTTACAAAAGATTGAAATCAATTTTTAATCTAGGATGCATAATTTATGCAGGGATCGTGTTTGTGCAACATATAGTAATTTCATATCGAGTGTATTATTCATATCATATTCTCCTGGCTGTGTTAATATTACAGCATCGAATTCCAATCCCTTTGATAAATAACTTGGCAATACTGTTATTTCACTATCATAATTCTGGTCATGGGCAGTAATGAGACTTGATTGGAAATCAGAGTCTATTTTAGCATGTATCCGATTGGCACTCTCTTGGGTTTTTGTAATAATCGCAATGGTCTTATAGCTTTGTTTTAATTGATGAAGGATTTCTAAAATAGGTGCACTTGTCTTTTCTACTTCTTCCCCATGACGAATTACTGGGATTGCTTGATCAAATCCTAACATTTTACCAATTTTATTGGCTTCATTCATAATTTCAATTGTAGTACGATAACTTTTATTTAATTTCAATATCTCAAAATCATCAAATACTGGCACAAGTGTTTCCCAATTTTTTATACTACGATATGGATAGATGCCCTGTAGTAAATCTCCATAGATGCTGAAAGTTGCATTTTGAAACATGGCACGCAATACATAAAAAGTAAATTCTCCATAATCTTGTGCTTCGTCAATTACAATATGTTTGTAATGATTCCATTCTTTATTTCCAGTCAATTGATGTTGAATATAAAGTAATGGAGCAACATCTTCAATATCAATTATATTTTTTTCTATATTTTTGATATCTATATTAGATTCTTTTAAAATTTCAATATAAATATCTTTTGCTTTTACATTCAATATTTTAAAATATTTTTTTAAATAATTATGTGTATTGGCTTTGAATTTTTCTAATATACTTTGTGCATGATTATTTTTAATATATAAGTTGGAGTAGGATTCCATATTATCATTGATATATTTTTCTAATAATAACATTACTCTTTCAATTTTATCTTGGACACTTTTGAAAATTCCATTATTAGCTTCTTGATAAAGTTCTTTGACAAGTGACTGTTTGGCAATCTCAATTCCATCCATCACTAGATCCTCGTTTGGCAATACTTTTAGATTTTCAAAATACTGATCGATTCGTTTCTTCATATCAATCGAACATTTTTGCTTTGCATCTTCATCATATTCTTTTATTACATCAAGATATCGATTGATGGTAAATTGGTTCCCCATTTTTTCAAAAAATAATTCTTCTAATGTATTTTGTGTAACACCATTGACATCCAAATCTGGTAATATATTAGATATATAACTTACAAAAAACTGATTTGGTCCAATGACCATGTAGTCACTTGGCTTATACACATCTTTGTAACGATAAACAAGATACGCAATCCTATGGAGCGCTACCGTTGTTTTTCCACTACCAGCTACTCCTTGTACTACAATGTTTTTTGACATATCAGAACGTATAATTTTATTTTGTTCACTTTGAATGGTTGCGATAATATTTTTTAAGCGATTATCCGCACTTACATTCAAATATGGCTTTAATAGTTCATCATTTGACACAGTATCTACATCACTATAACTGATTAATTTCCCATCTTCAATGGTATACTGTCTTTTCAAAAGTAAATTTCCTTTTACTGTTCCTTCTGGAGCTTCATATGTACATTCGCCAACATTGGCATCATAATATAAAGATGCAATAGGGGCTCGCCAATCTACTGTTATCATTTGGCCATCATAATCCATAATACCTCTTTTTCCAATATAACATTGATTCAATTGTTTATGATTTTGAAAATCAATGCGTGCAAAATAAGGTGTTTTTTCTGCTTTTTCTAGTGACCTTATGTAGGTTTCCAAACGGAATTTTTCTTCTAACATAACATCATAGTTAAATCGGTATAATTCTTTTATATTATCTAGTTTTAAATTAGAATCTTCAATTACTTCTTTGATCTGCGCTATAATTGAATTTAGTTTTTCTCTCTCCTGTTCCATAGCTCCTCCTATTAAGTACTAATCTTGCGATTTACATAATATACCTTTTTTTTCGTTCTGTCAATGCATAAGTAATATAGGGTGGACCTTACAGTTTTCTAATCTATTTATTATAGTGATTTATGTGTATTTTGATAACTAACATTTTATGTAATTAGAACACATAATGAATTTCACCTTTTGAACATTACGCTTTTTGTCTACTATCACCTTTAAGGTACAATTATATCCAATCAGACAATTATGGTTTTGATATATCATGCCTACAATTACTAATTTCTTACTTGCATTATTTCATTTATTCTTGATATACTGATTATAAAGAGATGGTTGTATGAAAAAAGTAATTTTGTTGATATTTCTTTTCTATTTTATTCCCACAATTGTTTTTGCACAAAATAAAAAAGTAACTGTTACTTTCTCAAAATGTGTCGATGGTGATACAGCTAAAGTGATACTGAATCATGAAGAGGTTACTGTTCGTTTTTTGGCAATTGATACACCAGAAACAAAACATCCAACAAAACAAGAAGAACCATATGGAAAAGAAGCCAGTAAGTTTACTTGTGAGGCATTAACAAAGGCTAATAATATCGTTTTAGAATATGATTCTGGTAGTGATTTATATGATAAATACAAACGACATCTTGCATGGGTTTATGTAGATGGTGTTTTGTTACAAGATAGTTTGATCCAAAGAGGTCTTGCCAAAGTCGCTTATCTATATGGTAATTATTCTTATACCTCTTTATTGCAGGAACATGAAAAAATAGCCAAAGAAAAACAAATTGGAATTTGGAGTCAGGAAAATCCTAAAAAAAACAATTATTGGTATATCATAATAACAGTTGGTCTCATGATTGTTATATATATTGTATTTCCTAGAGGAAGAAAAAAACTCAATCGAACGATAAAATCAAGGGTTAAAAAGGAGCTCAAAAAAAGGATATCATAGGGTATCCTTTTAAAAATAATTTTTTAAGATATAATCCATTGTAATTTTAATGTCTTCAAACACTTTGATGTCATCTAATTCTTCTCTAGAAAACCATCTAATATCTGTACTCTCATCATTTATTTTGGGTTCTATATCATGTATTGGTACAGCTGGATAAATAATATCAATATATGTTTCACCTGTTTTAGATCTGTTTCTTTGAATACCCAAAGGTCTTATGTAATCTTCTTCTCTTGGAAAGCGCTCTCCCAAAATTTTCACTTTAATTCCTGTTTCTTCATATGTTTCACGAATGGCAGCTTCCTCTGGGATTTCCCCTTTTTCTATATGACCTCCTGGTTGTGTCCATCGATTGTAATCTTTATGTTTTACCAAAAGAATTTTTTTGGTAAATGGATCTATTACATAGGCAGAAGCACAAAATTCACGTTGCATATCCATAACATCACCTACTTCAGTATACCAAAATGAATCATCAATTCCAATTATCTGTTAAAAATTGTACAATGGTTTACATATTTGTATAATAATATTGGTTGTGATCATCTATTTTCAAACGTTTTTGATAACTAGCACAGCTTACATCAAAATATTCCAATTGCTGTTTCATTAATATTGGTTCATCCCAATTTACACTTTGATTTGCAACAGTCAATTTAGGTAGCGATAAAGTTGAAATTTGCTTTTTTGATGGAAACTCACCATCAAAAGTTTTCAAAGTTGCAATCGCCATCATTTGTGGTGCTTGATATTCTATTTTTTCTCGCTCTACTTCTAGGGCTACTTCTAGTAAATAGTTATGATCTTTTAAGTTTTCTAATAAATAGTTCTTATAGTAGATCCATTCTCCTTTGGGTGTGATGCGACACATTTCATCACCCGTTTGCAACGAAAATAACCCATCAGTATAGTACATATGTAACGCTTGTGCACTCTCTTTTGAATCTGTTCTTACTTTGAATTTTTCCATATTATAATATTCATTTATAGGCATAAATGAAACATATTGTACATCTATATCAGATAGTTGATGTACTTTCTCATAAAAATTAGCTTTTTTCTGATGATTTGTTTGCTTACTACTATAAATGGCATGTAATAAAGAAGCCGCTCCAATTTGGTTTTTATGTTGTGGCTCTCTTATGGATTCTTCTACACAGATATCCAAATTAGCAAATATATTTTCTAATAGTTTTAAATTATAATTAAATTCCTCATCAGAACCATCTGAAATATTCAAATTTTGAACTTCGTCAGCTAATTTTTTCCATATTTCAATTTCTGTTTTTTCATAAATTTTTTTCATACATTTACCTCCCCAAGGAGCTATTATATCATTAAGAAGAGATATTGTCATCACTTTTTTATTTATTCCAATACGTTAATATTTTCCAAAGTTTCATTTTTTTCATATATGGTTAGTTTTTCCTGACTGTCTAACGTTGCAAGTAAAATATTATGTGTATTTTGATATCCTTTGATTTTTAATTCTTTCTCAAGCCATTCTTCTGTTTTATTCATATTTTTTAAGTTATTTATCATAATTCTGCTATCAATTATTACATTCGAACATAAACTTGCTTTGGATACTTTTACGCTCATATCTTTGGGTGTCAATGGTTTATATTCACTAACTGGTAAAATGCTTAATTTGCCATTGGCCTCCATAATCGCATAGGCGATTTCATTCAAGTCAAAATAACCAGCAGCTCTACATTGTTCTAACAAATCATTTATATCTAACATTACTTTTTTCATATTTTTTTCTAAAATTTTCCCATTTTGAATCATCATAATAGGTGTTCCAATTATCCACCTCCTTAAATGAATACTTTTCATAGAAAGGAGGGAAACGAGATATGCACTGATTCCAAAGACAAGTACCGCTATGATTCCATGCATATAAGGAGCATCCATATTAATCGTCATTTCTGCCGCAAAGTTTCCAATGGAAATTCCAATCACATAATCAAATAAGGAAAGTTCTGATACTTGTTTTCTGCCAATAATTTTTGTAATTAAAAATAAAGCAATTAAAGAAAATAAACTTCTTGGAACAATCATAAATGCATCTATCATATTTTGCATAGTATCACCTATGGTTAGTATACCTATTAAAATAAAAAAGATACTTCATTCAGATTTAAAATGTATCTATTTTTTATTATATTTTTTTATTCGTTTTTTCTTCACACTTTCTGCATCAAAAACGACATTGGTCTTGGCGACAAATACAAGAACAATTACTAATAAAGTTCCATATATAATATAACCTAGTTGGTTGTCTTTGAGTACATATACAATAGACGCAAATGCAAATAATGAATCCATAATATAAATCACAATAACAGTTGCTCTTTGGGATAAATTACGATTTAGTAATTGATGATGTATATGAAATTGATCTGCATGAAAAGGGTTTTCCCCTTTTAGTGTTCGTCTAATAATAGCAAATAAAGTATCCAAAATTGGAATTGCTAAAATGATAAGCGGAATAATCAATGACGTCATGGTAACATTCTTAAATCCAAGTAGCGCAATGATAGCAATGATAAAACCCATAAACATTGATCCAGAATTTCCAGCAAAGATAGTTGCAGGATTAAAATTATAAACCAAGAAACCTAAAGTAGAGCCAAGCATTATAAAAGCCAAAACAAAATCTAAACCCAATTTTCCTTGCATGGTAGCTATAATACCAATCGTCAAATAATAGATGGCACTAATACCACCAGATAATCCATCCAATCCATCGATTAGGTTAATACAATTGATACATCCTAAAATAAAAAGTAGGGTAAGAGGATAGGATAACCAACTAAATTCAATGTAAAGACCAAAAGCGCTAATGTCGCGTATTAAGATGTTGCCATAAAAAACGATAACACTGGCTGCGGCAAGTTGTCCAATGAATTGGGTTTTGGCACTTAATTCTGTAATATCATCAATGACACCGATTATTAGAATGATAAAGCTTCCAATTAAAATCGCATTCATCATGGCACTCGGTGTTCCAAATATCATATATCCAAGTAAAAATCCCAAAAATATAGCCAATCCACCTAATTTTGGAATAGGCTTTTTATGAATGTGCCGGCCACCAATATGGTCATCCACTGCATGAATTTGAACTGCTATTTTCTTAATATAAGGAATTAATAATACCACAAATATAAACGGTATGAATATCATTAAAATAATTTTTGTTACAATATCTTGATTCATTATACCACCATGTTCATTATAGCATTTTTCTATTTCTATGTCTATTTCAAATAAATCTGTACAGCATTTTAAGGTAAGAATTAATTATACAATTATATTATCTGTTTTTAAGGAATCATAAATTTATAATTGACATCTAATCTAAAAATAGATAAACTAATAAGCACTAAAGAAAGAAGGTAATTTAAATATGGTTTTTGATTATAAACTAAAAGAATCATTAAGTGAGGACAAATTACGTGACTATTTTATTCAGTATAAAGCGGGGGACAAAGCATTTAGAAATACAATTATAGAGCACAATATAAAATTAGTTATTTTTGAAGCAAATAAAATTAAAGAGAATACAATTTCCTATTGTTTAGATGAATTAATTTCAATTGGGTTTATTGGTTTAATCAAGGCCGTAGATACTTTTGATGTAAGCAAGAATTACAAATTTAATACATATGCAATAATATGTATCCGAAATGAAATAATAATGTTTTTCAGAAAAAATAAAAAATATAATGATAATCCTAGTTTAGATGATACTGTAACGATTACTGATGATGGACATACATTAAAATACGAAGATATATTAATAGATGAAAATTGTGATTTAATAGCGGGTTATGAAGAAAAAGAGCTTTCTATCACAATACGTAGGTTGATTCAAGAATTGCCCCAACTCAATCAAACCATTCTAAATTTGTATTTTGGATTTACGGGAGAAGATCCATTATCCCAAAGAGAAATTGGAAAATTGACAAATCTTACACAAGGCAGCATCTCTCGCATCATAAAACGGTCATTAAAAATAATAAAACAGAATTTATATCAAGAAGGATTCGGTGAGAATGACATATCTGAAATAGGAAAATCAAAACAATATTCAGCGGAACATTAAAAATCATATTTAATAAGCATTCCTTTTTATCGGAATGCTTTATTTGTCAATCAAATGTAGATTACCAAGTAAAATACCTGTCCCTTCGGCCACACATGTAAGTGGGCTATCTGCGATTTTAACAGGAACTTTTAGTTCATTTGCAAGCAATTGATCCATTCCTCGAATCAATGCACCACCACCTGTTACAACAATTCCTTTATCAATAATATCCGCTGATAATTCTGGTGGGGTTTGTTCTAATACATTTTTAGCTGTATGTACAATTACATCAGCACTCTCTTTTAATGCTTCTGCAATTTCCTCGCTATCTAAAGTAATCGTGTGAGGTAATCCTGTTCCTAAATCTCGACCGCGTACTTCCATCTTTTCTTTAATGCTATTGGGAAATACATTACCGATGGTTAATTTAATTTCTTCTGCTGTACGATCGCCAATGAGTAATTTATATTTTTTCTTGATATACTTAATAATATCATTATCAAATGTATTTCCCGCTATTTTTATAGATGTACTATTGACAATATCTCCCATGGATAAAACAGCGATATCTGTTGTGCCACCACCTATATCTATTACCATATTACCACTTGGTTTAGAAATATCCATCCCTGCGCCAATGGCAGCCACTTTAGGTTCTTCCTCCAGAAATACTTTGCGTGCTCCTGTCCGTTCTGCTGCTTCTTTGATGGCATTTTTTTCTACTTGTGTAATATTGGATGGACAGCAAATCAAAATACGTGGACGTGTTAACATACTTCTTGCATTTACCTCACGAATAAAATGATTGAGCATAATTTCAGTCGCATCAAAATCTGCAATTACACCATCTTTCATCGGTCTAATAGCATGCACTTTCCCTGGTGTTCTTCCTAACATATTTCTAGCCTTATGTCCAACTGCAAGCGGTTTTTTTGTTTCACTATCAATTGCAACAACACTTGGTTCATTTAATACAACACCTTGTCCTTTTATATAAATTAATACATTCGCGGTTCCCAAATCGATTCCGATATCTTTTGCAAACATTACGATAACCTCTTTTCTTACTATGATATTTGTTCTAAATATTTTTTCTTTGTCGATTCGCCACCTCTAATATGACGAATATCAGTATGATACTTTAAGATTTCTTTTACTTTTTGATATTTATTTTTATCTATTTGACACAATCTTTCATGTAAATCTTTATGTACAGTGCTTTTAGATACATGAAAGTATAATGCGATTTCTCTAATAGTATGTCCCGTTTTTAAAATAAATTCCGTTTCTTTCAAAACTCTTTCAGTGATTTGACTCATTTTAAGTTCCCCCTAATTCATTTTATTGATATTTATTTTGTTTTATACATTATAATGAATAAATATTATATAAATGTATAAGGGACACTTAATCTAAATTAAATTTTGTGATTAAGAATTGATAGAAAAATAGAGGACTATTTATAGTGATTTCAAATGAT
Organism: uncultured Bacilli bacterium; assembly: GCA_910586425.1. The sequence goes on along the minus strand of CAJUHL010000009.1, from coordinate 33,466 downwards.
GAAAAATGAACTGGATTAAGTACAGAATTAAAAAACTTCTTTTTATCATTCGAATGATAAAGCTTGTTTCATACTATCCATTTGTCGGTACACACCATAAAATTAGTTAGCAAAATTTACGATACTATGGTTTTAGAGAAACATTGCCCTATACAAAAAAGATTGTTTTACTTGAAATAAAACATTCGTTATATATAAAAATCGATACTGTTATATCGATTTTAGATTTCTTTTACCAGTTTATCAAAATATTCTTCTGGATTGACAGTTGTACCTTTGACAATTAACTCAAAATATAAGTGATTTCCTAATTCTGTTGAAATATTCGCATTTCCACTTTTTCCAATTACATCACCCTGTTTGATAACTGCATCTTTGCTGACTGTCACTTCGGATAAACTTTGATATACGCTAATCACATCATTACTATGTTTAATTTCCACAATTTTTCCAAGTAATTTATCTTCTTTCACGTCAACGACTGTTCCTTCTAGTACAGCTTTTACCTCGAAATTTTCTTTTCCACCATAAGCAACTCCACTACTTTGCATATAGGTATCCTCATGAAAAATAATAGCATTTTTTTGTGATTCTTCATCTGCTTTATAATCATAGTAACTTTTGATTACTTTAATCTCTGCGTCACTATAAGGTCTTAAAATTTTCACATCATCTGCAATTACAGGGATACTGTCGTCGAATATGGTTTTGGATACATATGTATCATTGTCACCGTCTTTAGAATTTCCTTTCGTAATTGAACTTTCGATTAAATATATGGTACCTATCAAAGCAATAATTCCTAAACTGTATACTCCATAGATTACTGACTTTTTCAGTCTTCTTTCTGTCATAATTTCACCTCTAATATCATTGTGGGCAAAATTACTTTTTTTATACTTTAATTTTTAAATTTTTGAAATTTCAACACCTTGGTAATAATGTTTTAAAATTTGGTCGTAGGTATAACCTTTTTTTGCCATGGCTTCTGCACCATATTGACTTAAACCTACACCATGTCCAAATCCTTTCGTTTCTACCTTGACATTATTACCAATTTGTTCAAATGTAAAATAGGTAGATCTCAACTGTAATTTGGAATAGACATCATTTGCTTTCATAAAAACACCATTGATGGTAAGTTCTTTGACTCTTCCTGTGCTGGTTGTTTTATTGATTTCAATTTGTAAATTTTCTTGATAAGGAAGATCCAATCTCGTATAAAAATCAATTAAACTAAATTCAGTTGTAACATGAAATACAGGTGATACCTCTTCATCCCAACTGGAATCAACACTTCTTAAATAAGGTAAGGCTTGCACAAATACCTCTTCGACATTTTCAGTTTTTCCTGTACTTGTAGAAAAGAAAAAAGCTTGTATGACCTCACCATCATAAGTAAGATATTGTCCTTGGGTTTCTAATACTGCTGTTTTGATTTTATTTATCTTTTCAGGGTAACTATCTTTCCATCTTTCTTGTAAAGTAACGTCATCTAAATAGACCTGATTGGAAACTGTATCTACTACATCAAATTCATTATTTTGATTTTGCTCTATTTTTTTCATTGCATAACTACGCGCCGCAACTGCTTGTGCTTTTAAAGCTTCTAGTTCAAAAGTAACTGGCATTTCCCCCGCAAGTACACCTGTTACATATTCTTCAAATGGTACTTTTTCGATATTCCCAGTTGCATTTCTTTTCACACGGATCATTAAATTAGAACCAAATTGAAAATGCATTTTTTCTTCTTTTATCAAAAATGTTACCACTATATATGGTATCGCTAAAATAAGAATGGAGGCAATGATTATCTTTTTCATTTAGATTCTCCTCTCTATTTATTCTATTCACGTTTTTTAATATTATAAATGGTTTTATGATTTAATTTTGTCGAAAAAAAAAACGTGTATTTACACGTTATATGAATTTAGAGTTTAAAAAGAAGTCGTAAAAGAAATTGACGATTAAATAAGAAAGACTTAAGCTCATGATGATATACAAGAATGTAGCTTGATATTTTCGGTTTTTTTTAAATATATTTTCAATATGAATTCCATCTAATGCCCAAATAACCAGTGGGACAATGACTAAATATAAAATAGTTTTAATATTCATTTATGCTCCATATAAATCTATCATATCATTTCTTCTAATATGTCTTTCTTCATTTGAAAAGGCGGTTGTTAAAAAAATAGTAATGAGCTGTTTGAGTTCTTCCATATCCTTTTTGGCACTTAAAGCAATTACATTACTGTTGTTGTGTGCTCTTGTAAGGGATGCTTCTTCTTCGTTGTCTACTTTGGCACATCTTACACCGTGTACCTTATTACAAGCAATACTCATTCCAATCCCTGTTGTACATAATAAAATCCCAAAATCAATTTCTTTTTTTTGAATCGCTTCTCCTACTTGAAAAGCAAATATAGGATAGTCTACAGAATCTGGACTTGTGGTACCAAAATCCTTTATTTGATAATTATCTTTTAAATAGGCAATAACTTCCTCTTTGGCAAGATATCCTCCATGGTCTGATCCAATTCCTATTTTCATTTGTTCATCCTCCACTTTTTTAATTTTTTATAAATAGTAAACATTTTATTATATAAAATATAATATGGTTTATTTACAATGTAGGTAAATTCACCAATTAATTCTACTACTTCTGCATGAAAGCCTCTTTTGAAATTGAACAATCCATACATTGGCGAATTTTCAGTAAAATCCCCCGTAATTCCGTAGAAATTAAATTTCTCATAATCATTTTGAATGGCATATTTTATCATTTCATAGTTTAAAAAATATTGACCATTAAAATGCATATATTTACGATATGAAGCGCCAAATAAAGAAAGCACTTGTGTCCCATAAGTCATAAATAGACCACCTGCAACTGTAATTATTTCGCCATCTTCGGTTTGAATCATTTGCATCTCTTTGATTTTTTTATCAATCGCATCGAGTTGACTTTGTAATTCTTTTTTAAGTCCCAATTTTTTGGATTGATTCATTTTTTGTTCTGTTGTTTGATATTGTATCCCTAAATTATTTAGGTATTCTTTTGTATCCAATTCTACTAACATAATTTTAATGTTATTTTCTTTGTGAAATATGTCATACATCTTTTCATAATAAGAAAGTGGACGATCGATAAATCCTCTTCTTTCACCTGTATGCTCCATCAATTGTTTAAATTCTTTTAAACGACTTTTGTCTATCTGAATGAGTTTTAACCCATGCTTATATGCACTTTGAATTCCTGATTTGGTTGTAGAACGCATCTGGTTTAAAATATCTTGTTCCGTTTTATTTTTAATGTCCAAAATGGATATCCATCTTGGTTCCAAATCTTTTCCATAATGAATGGTAAATCCATTATGTTGATATCCTATTTTTATTAAATAATCCACTAATTTATGATTTTGTGTCCCATCTACAACAATATCACCATCGATATTTCTTTGTTGGTATATTACGGATGGATTGATTTTGAAAAAGATACCATTCTTTTTTTTCACATAATGTGCAACTGCTTTGGTAAATTGAGAAATCATTTGTTCTTTTTGATAATCAATTAGAAAACCTCTTGGTGCATAAAACATATTTTTAGCAAGAATTGGAATTTTTTTACTTAATAACAAAGTAGCTCCTACTATTTTCCCATTTTCTTTAATTCCAACCAAATGTTTTTTCCAACCAGTCGATTCTTTTAATTCTCCCCAATAAGAAGACTGAAAAAACATATTATTGGGATGTACCATGGAAAATTGATTGAATTCTGAATCTGTTAAATTTTCTAACATCGTATCACCTTATGTTTAGTATTATACTATATTTTAGAAAAAATGTCATTAGTCAAAATTTTTTGTTTGATTTCGTTTGCTATTTCTTCTCCCGCCAAACAATAAAGTTTTCCAGAAATGAGAAAGGTTTGTTGATAGAGTTGTATCATACTAGAATCTTTCAATTCATTAATTTTCTTTACTCCCATCAATTTATAATAGTCTTTTTTTGACATAACCATATTCATTACATAATCAACCACATATTCATCATGATGGATAATTTCTTCTAGCCAACTATGAATGGTTTTCAAATGGGGATATTGGATATCATTTACATATCCTGTCACTAATTTTTGCTTTTGAGAAAATAATTGAATTGATCTTTCATGACATTTTTTCCTTCTATTTTCAGAAAATAATTCCTGTTGCATTTCGACATCATGGATTAAAGGTGCAAGTAAGCGCAGTAAAAAAGTTACATTTTGATATGTAATTTGATAACTCCAAGTATTACAATCAAATTGTAAATACACCTGATATTTTTTCTTTAAATTACCTACCATGTTATAAAAATTATAATAATATGGATTTTGTAGTGTTAATTCGTAAATAAAACTTGCTAAATGATTGAATTCTATATTTACATCATTATTTGAAATCGATCGAAATAACACATCTTTCGTGTTGGGACATATTTCATATTCTATATATCGATATTGTTCTTTCTCCATAATTTCACCCCTTTTGAGTTATATAGTATATCTTATTTTCGTTCGTTTGGCAAATTTTCTATCATTGAGATATAATAGTGAAGAGGTGAATTATGATTACAATAAAATTATCAGATACATTTGAGCAAGAGATAATTACTTTTTTGGTCAATGAATCCTATCGTTTATATATGAAACTGAAAAAGGCTAAATTAGAAGAAGTTACAAAAAATCAGCAAAATTCTTTAAAAATGCAATTAAAAAATATGTATATGAATGATATCAATCACTTTAAAATTTATACAGTCTTTGACGATAATTTGATGATTGGCTGTGCCACACTTTCATCAGACGGTTATTTAAGAGATCTATATGTTACAGAAGAATATCAAAACAAAGGAATAGGAAGTTTACTGATACAACGAATTATTGAAGATGTAAAAGAGCAGTCAGAAATTACATTGAATACCTATTATGAGTTATTAGAATTTTATAAAAAAAATGGATTTTCTGTTTTAAAAGAGTTTGATACCTCTATTATGATGAAAAGATAATATTAAAAAGGCTTTCGCCTTTTTTTTATGATAACTTTTTATTTGTTGTAATCCATGAAGTTGTTTGAGTTCTTCTTTCATGAGTAAAAAAAGCAACTTATGCTGCTTTATTTTCTTGATTTAATCCATATTTACGGTTGAATTTTTCTACACGACCTGTTTTAGCAACCGCCCCTTGTACACCTGTATAAAATGGATGACATTTATCACAAGTTTCAATATGTAACTCTTCTTTGTTTGACTTAACTGTAAACGTATTGCCACAAGAACAAATTACTTTTGTTTCTGTATACTTTGGATGAATATCTTTTTTCATTTTTTATCTCCTTCCGCCATGATGATAAAATCACCATAGAAATTTAATTCTTATATAGTATATCAACGAATATTTAAAAATGCAAGTACTTAATGTAATAATTGTTGATTGATTACATTTTCCATACGATTGTAAATTTGTTCATACTGTTGGATTGTAGGCAAACGATCTTCCATAGTATTTCCATACATAATATCCTTGATATCTATTATTTGTATTTCATACACATTTGCTAAATCTTCTAGTTTATCATTCATATAATCAAAAATTTCATTGTAACGTTCTTCGTATACGTTATAGTAATTTATCATAATGATATCCTCTTTGCAATATTCTCTTATTAACTCTAATAATTTCTCTAAATCTACCAAAACTTGATCCATATATTCATAGCTTTCCCTTGGAGATGCTGTTGTTACTTTATAATAAATATCATTTGCACCAATGGATAATGTTACAAGATCTGCTTTAATCAGTGCATTCTTCAAGGCAATATTATTTCCATTACTAAACACTTTACGATTTTCTTCAATATCACGAATCAAATCCGTTGTTCTATAGTCTTTTACTGAAAATTCTGATACATACTTTTCCAATTTTCCTTTGGATTTTAGGTAATCACATACCCACTCTCCATAGTTTCTTTCAGAAAAGGCAATTTCATCTCCTAAATTTAGATAATAAACTTTACGATCTAAAGTAGTCAAATAAATGACAAATACAAACAATATTACAAGTGCCAAAAATAGAATTGCTTTCCATTTCATGAAAATCCCTCCAATAAAAAAGTAGATTATCTCTACTTTTATTATATTTCTTCTAATTCAATTTTAGCACCCACAGATTTAAGTTTTTCAATAATATTTTCATAACCTCTTAAAACATGTTCAATAGAGGTAATAGTCGTCGTTCCTTCTGCTATCAAAGCGGCTAATACCATACAAGCACCTGCACGTAAATCTGTTGCCTCGACTTCTGTCCCAATCAGTGGAGTGGGTCCCTTAATATGAATACATCTTTCCTTAATCTCAATATCAGCACCCATATGATTGAGATGCTCTACATTTTGAAAGCGATTTTCATAAATGGTTTCTTCTAAAATAGATTCGCCATCACATTGTGTTAACAGTGCTGTAATTGGTTGTTGTAAATCTGTTGCAAAACCAGGATAACCTAACGTTTTAATCTGAACAGGTTTTTGATGGTCTATTTTAGAAATACGAATAAAATCAGATCCAATTGTCAAAGGATATCCCATTTCTTCTAATTTATTGGTAAGTGCTTCTATATGTTTTGGAATCATATTTGTAATCGTAAAATCTTTCCCAATAAGAGCACCGGCCAGTAGGTAAGTGCCAGCTTCAATACGGTCAGGTATTACTTCTGTAAAACAACCATTTAGTTTCTCAACACCTTGAATCGTAATCGAACTTGTTCCTGCACCTGTAATTTTAGCACCCATATTATTTAAAAATGTTGCAACACTTACAATTTCTGGCTCTTTGGCCGCATTTTCAATGGTTGTTGTTCCTTCTGCTTTGGTTGCAACCAATATAGCATTAATGGTTGCACCTACACTTGGCATATCCAGGTAAATATTTCCCCCTATTAAATGTTCCGCTGTAATGGTAAATCGATTGTTATCTTCTATTACTTCTGCACCTAAAATTTTGAAAGCCTTCAACGTTTGATCAATTGGTCTTGCTCCAATTGAACATCCCCCAGGAAAATACATTTCTACCTTTTTATATTTTCCAAGTAAGGCGGACATAAAGTAATAAGATGCACGTAATTTTTTAGAAATATTTTCTGGAATTTCTTTATTTTGAATTTGAGATGCATCGATTTCCATATAATCTTTTTCACGTGAAACTTTCGCTCCCAAATAATTTAATATCTCATTTAGTGCATCAATATCAGATATATTTGGTATATTATGAATTCGAACAATTCCATCTGATAAAAGGGAAGCAGGTATTAACGCAACTGCACTATTTTTTGCTCCGCTAATAGCAACTTCTCCGCTTAATATATGTCCGCCTTCTATTTTGATTCGTTTCATAGTTTCCTCCTGTCATATTTTATGAAATATTAAGCATTGTTGTTACTACCTAATATTATGAAATCCAATCACTCTTAACATTATAGTATGTTTTGTTTAAAATAGCAATTTTCTTATCTTTATTGTATCACATTTTAAATAAAATAGAAAAACCCAATTAGAATAAGTGCAAGACCACCGATTCTAGTAGAGATATGTCCAATAATATCATTAATTCTCTTGCCCAAATAAAGTCCTAAATAAGTAAACAAAAAACTTGAAAGAGAAAAGATAAAGGCACAAATAAGAGGACTATTATAAATTGCGCGTAAACTAAGCCCAACTGAAAAGCTATCGATGCTAACAGCTAATCCAAAAATCAAAAGTTCACTGAACTTCATCAAACTAACTTCACGTGTCTGCTTAAAAGATTCAATAATCATCTCAATTCCAATGACCAGTAATACAATAAAAACAACTGTACTAGGTTGAATTGGAAGAAAAGAAAGTATTTTAGCACCAATCCACATTCCAATGAGGGGCATAAAGAAGTGATATATTCCAACAATGATAGAAAGTAATTTCATTTCTTGTTTTTCCATATTCAGAGTACCATATGCTAATGAAAGAGAAAAGGCATCCATACTCAAACTAACTGCAATAATCATTACCATTACAATTGACATAAAAAAACCTCCTAAAGTATTTTACTTGAGAGGTGATTCATTTATGATTTTTTTATAAATATTTATCAATCAATTCTTTTAGAAAAAATTTATATTCTACTTCTTCTTCACTTTCATCGGCTTCTAGTAAGCATAAAGGAGGGAATAAAACACACCACCAGTTATCCCCTTCGCCTTGTCCCAATGTAACCACTAAAGATTCATAATATCCAGCATCATATACAATTCCTTTATACGTTTTTTCTGGAAAATAATTTCTTCCAAATGATACTTGATATCCTTTTTGGTAACTTTCACTGATCAAAATATTTTCAATATTACGATTGATTTGGTCAAGTTCTTCTTCTATTTTTTCTCTTGCATCTTCGATTCCTTTTGTATCTTTTAAAAGCGTATATAATTCTGCTTGCAATTCATCTCTTACTTTTATTTTAATGGCTTGATCTTCTTCTGTATTACTATTTGGAATAACACGAAAACGAATGGCTTCATCTGGAATAAAACTAGCTGACGTTTTTCCGCCTGTCAACATACTGTATAAAAAGAAAATACTGATTACAATGATTATTTTTTTCATTTTGTCCACCTCTATTTTTTGATGTACAAAATTTTATTATTTATACATTTTTTTTATAAATTTTTTTATCTGATAATAGTCGAATAAGATATTCCACATATATTTCAACAAAAAAGTAGGCATTTGTCTACTTATAATTTCAATTATTTATGATATGCTTCATGATTTAAAATACGATAGGAACGGTAAATTTGTTCTAATAATAGTACCCTAAATAAAGGATGAGGAAATGTAAATTTAGAAAAGGAAAGCGTGAAATTGGCTCTATTCTTGATACTTTCATCCAACCCATATGACCCTCCTATGATAAATGTCAAATTTCCATGATGCTGCATTATTTGGTCTATTGTTTGTGAAAATTCGATTGAATTCAACATTTTACCATCAATTTCCAAAGAAATTACATAATCCTTTTCATGGATGTATTTTTCGATTTTTTCCTTTTCTGTTATTAAAATTTTAAAGATGTCATCTCCTGAACTATCTGGCACTTCAATTATTTCTAATTTTGTATACTTTCCAAGTCTTTTTTGATATTCTGCAATTGCTTCTTTTAAATATTTTTCTTTGATTTTTCCAACACAAATAATTTTAATCATACTTCTAATAACTCTGTTCTATCTCTTTGTGTAGCAATTACAATATGTTCAATTTGTTGCCCTTCTTTTTGCAATGCCTTTTCCAATGTAGAAAGGGCTAGTTCTTTTGTATTATTATCTTCACTTAAATGGGCAAGAACAATACATTTTGTTTCCTCTCCAATAAATTGGGACAAATAATACGCAGAATCTTGATTGGACAAATGTCCTTTGTCTCCCAATATTCTTTGTTTGATAGGATATGGATATCTCCCATTCATAAGCATCTCAACATCATGATTACTCTCCATAATGTATAAATTTTTATTTTTTAATCTTTTATGATTCTTATAGTTAATATAACCTGTATCAGTTATATAAACTACTGATTTTCCATTATGTTCTACTATATATCCATTGGAATCTGCAACATCATGTGAGGTTTTAATAATTTTAACTGTAATATCATCAATTGTAAAATCAGAATCAATCCACATATAATTGGGAAGGAATATCGTTGTACTCAATTCTTCATACATTTTTTGTGTTAAATAAATAGTTGGATTATATTTTTTGATAAAAACACGTAAGCCTCCAATATGATCTACATGAGTGTGTGTGATTAAAATTCCTTTAATTTGATTAGGATTTACCCCGATTTCTGTTAGTTCTTTTTCCACATAAGCACAACTTGGTCCCAAATCGATTAATAAAGAAGTGGAAGAAGATGCGATATAAGTTGCATTCCCTTTACTTCCACTTGCTAATACACATACTTTCATGAGCCGAATACTCCTGGAAATCTGATTCTTGGATTAAAGGTTCCATTTAAAGCACTTGATTTCCATGGATAATTCTTCCATACCTCTAAATGGAGATGACACGCTGTTGCCCATCCAGTATCACCAGTATATCCTATTACTTGGCCACGGCTTACAATATCTCCTGTTTTTACAGCAATTCTTGACATGTGATTATAACATGTATATTCTCCATAGCTGTGATCGATACATACATAATTACCATTGATATAATGATATTTTGCTTCTACTACTTTACCATTGGTTACTGCTCTGATTTCAGAACCACAACCAATACCTGCGATATCCATTCCAGAATGTAATTCACGTTTTCCTGTAATTGGACTAATTCGATATCCATAGTTAGACGAAATATTCCATCCACTTACTGTAGGCCAATACCAGTTATTTGGACTACCTACACCACTTTGATATTTTGTTCCTTTTAAGACAATTTCATTGACAACTGGTTTCAATTCTTCTTTTGAAATCAAATTGATATAGTTGGTTACCCCATTGACGACTTTTACTTTACTACTGACACGTTCTAGTCCATTTTCTCCTACTTGAATCACTTTATCATCTCCAAGTGGCGCATCATTGTCATATTCATAATTGGTCTGATAATGTGCCTCTTGATCTTCCACCATATAAGTTTCAATCGCCACAGAAATTTGAGGGTTGGTCATTTCAATTATAACTTCTTGTCCAGGAAATAATAAGTTTTTTTCACTGGTAAAATTGTTATTGGAAATTAAAAATTCTTCAACACTGATTTGATGATTATAGGCAATATCACTAATGGTATCACCTACCTTTACAATATAAGTTTCTTTTTTTCGATCTTCTCCAAATACTAAAAATTGGGAAAGTTCTTCAGCGCTCGTATAAATTGTTTCTGTTACTGGAATATTGGCTTTTTTAGTTGTAATGGCTTCTTCTATGTAAATATCTTCGATAATTTTACCAGTTGTTACAATTTCTGTTTGCACTGTTTCATTGTAAGTTGTATAATCTTCAGTCCCTACGAAGGTTTTCATAGTGGTTCTTACTGCTTCATCAAAAATTTCTTTTTCTGTGACATAAACTGTGATGACGCGATCATCTTTACGTAAAGTAAACTGATATCCTGGTACTGTAAATGCTTCTTTATTGACCAATTTTTTGTATACCTCTTCAATCGAATTCATTTGGTCAGAATAGGTTGTTAATTTTTTAATTTCCAATCCTTCTGGAACATTGACAGATGATACATGATATTTTTCCTTATAAGAAATATTTTGTTTGTTAATATATTTTTCCAACTCTTTTTTGGAAGAGATAACTCCAATCACTTCATCTTTTAAATACACTTTATAAAAAGTATTGGGATCTTGTTTTTGCTTGTAATTGAATCCCAAAAGGAAAATAATTACACTGATGAAAACAATTACAATTGTAAGCATATTTTTTTTCACATAATCACCTATTCTTCTTGTTTATCAATAAAATTTACAAAAGTTGCTTTATTTCTTCTGAAAATAAGTTCAATAGTTGTTGTTGGCCCATTACGATGTTTCCCAATAATAAATTCACTTTTACTTGTGTATTCATCGATGGCAGTTTCTTTGTTATAATAGTCATCACGATATAAAAAGGCTACAATATCGGCATCTTGCTCAATCGAACCAGATTCTCTTAAATCACTTAAGATAGGACGTTTGTCATCCCTACCTTCTACACTACGTGAAAGTTGGGCCAAAGCGATTACAGGAATTTCTAATTCCATGGCCAATGTTTTTAAAGAACGTGATATTTCGGCAATTTCTTGTTGCCGATTTCCCGCATACTTTGCGCCACCACTAATCAATTGAAGGTAGTCAATGATAACAATATCTAATCCATCATTTGAACTTGCCAAACGGCGACACTTGGCACGTATTTCAGCAATTGTCATACCTGGTGTATCATCCATAAAAATTTTGGTATCTGCTAAACGACTGATGGCTTCGTTAACACGTTTCCAATCATTATGTTCTAATCGCCCACTAATCAATTTGTTTAATTCAATTTGACCAACGGATGATAGCATACGTGTTGCAAGTTGTTCAGCGCCCATTTCCATGTTAAATAAAGCGACTGTTTTTTTGTTGTTCATAGCGATATTAGTCGCTAAATTCAAAGCAAAAGCTGTTTTTCCCATAGCAGGACGTGCTGCAATAATAATCAGCTCATTGGGATGGAATCCAGATGTAATTTTATCTAAATCGTAAAAACCTGTTGCAAGTCCTGTAATTTCGCCCCTATTTTGAGAAAGTTTTTCTAAATCAGCTTGTGTTTTGAATAGTACATCTTGAATGGTTCTAAATTCTGTCCCTTTTCTTGTTTTTACTACATTTAGTATCTTTTTTTCTGCACGATCTAAAATGTCACTAATATCCTCTGTTGATTGATATCCATCAGTTGCAATTTCAGTTGCGGAATCAATTAATCTCCTCAATATGGCTTTTTCTTCGACAATTTTAATATATTCATCTACATTAGCAGCACTTGGTACCAATGTAGCAATTTCACTTAAATAAGCAACGCCACCAATTTGTTTGAGTTCTTTTCTTTTATCCAATTCAGCTGTTACAGTTGTAAGATCAATTGCACTTCCAGCTTCCGATAAATGGGATATTACATTGAATATTTTACCATGTGCATCAGAATAGAATTGATCGCTTGTTAGTCCTTCTATACATTTTTGTAGTGCATATTTGGATAAGAACATAGATCCTAATACTGATTGTTCTGCAACAAGGTTATGAGGGATAATTTTCTCCATCATTCCACCTAACTTCCTTTTATTACTTTAATTTTTAATGTAGCTTTCACTTCTTTATGTAATTCAACTTCTACTTGATGCATTCCTAAACTCATAATTGGATGATCCATCATTATTTTCGTTTTATCAATTTGATATCCTAAATTTTGTAGTTCTTTTTGAATTTGTTTGGTTGAAATTTGTCCAAACATTCTATCTTGCTCTCCTGTTTGGGCAGTAAATACAATTGTCTGTTTTTCTAGTTCTTTTTTAAAATCTTTCATATCTTTTATGCGCAATGATTCTTCTAATGCTGCTTCTGATAAAGTACGACTTAATTTATTTATATTTGTTTGTGTGGCAGGTACAGCAAATCCTTTTTTGACTAAAAAATTCATAGCATATCCATCTGCTACCTCTTTGATTTCGTCCTTTTTTCCTTGCCCTTTGACATCTTTTATAAAAATTACTTTCATTTCATCACCTATATTCTTTTAATCGTTTTAATAACATCTTTTTTACTTTATATAAATTCCCTGATTTGATAGTACATGCAGCATCTGTTTTGTGTCCACCGCCACCCAAAGCCCTCATGTACACTTCTACATCTATTTTACCAACAGATCTGGCACTGATTCCAACCAATCGTTTTCCAATAAAACCAATCGCAAATGCTGCTTCAACTGTATCAAATTGAAGTAAATTTTCAGCAATCAAAGCAAGTTCATAGTTTGAATGAATGTGATGGTCCATAACGCAAAGCGCCATAGTATCATTTATCATGTCACTATTTTTAATAAAATCTTGTCTTACAACATAGCTCTCTTTGTTTTCTTTTAGTAATTGTTGTTTTTCTATGTTATCAGCACCTAATGTCATTAGGTAAGCAGCTGTTTCATAAGTCTTATTCGTTGTTTTAATATTAAAGTTGTTGGTATCAATTGTAAGCCCTGCTAAAAGAATGGTTGCAACAGTATTTGGAATCGATTTGTTTGTTTCTTTTAAATATGTCGTTATCATTTCTGCAGTACTAGACACATCATTGTCAATATATTTGACAAGGGCATTGTTAATGGTATTTTCACTCTCGATATGATGGTCGATTACAATATAATCACAAAATTTATCAATTATGTTAGGATATTCTAATAATTCTTTTTTATTGGTATCTAATATGATAACCAAACTATTCTTTGTATTATCTAGTTTTTCTTTTGTAATGTATTCGATTGAAATTCCCTTTTCAATTAACAGTTGCATACTTTTTTGAATCGACATATTTTTTTGAATATCATCCATTAAGATAACTGCCTTTTTTCCATAGGAGGTGATGATATGATACATACATAAGGCAGATCCAAATGCATCCAAGTCAATGGACTTATGTGCAAGAAGAATGACCTCATCATGTTGTTCAATTTGTTTTGTAATTTGTTCATGTATTTTGTGCATAATCCACCTCAATCAACATTATACTATAAATTTGTCTACTTGTCTAAAGTTCAATTATATTTTTATATATTATACTTTTTTATTTTATGTACAAGAAAAAACTTATGTTTTTTCACATAAGTTACTCTTTCATAGATTTAATGTTTACCCTTTTATTTACAAGTGTATCCTTCTTCTTTTAATTCTGATTGAAAATCTTCTTTACTCATAGATTCTTTTTCAAACATATCTTTTATATTTTCTGAAGACATTTTACTGAAATCAAATGTAATTTTTGTAGTTAACGTTAAATCTTTTTTATTGATTGTTCCCTCTACACCATTCATAGCGTTTGACATTCCTACTGCTAATTGAGCCATTGCATAATCTTCTTCAAGATCTTCAGCTGTTTCATATGTAGCAGTTGATTCTTGTACCATTTTTTTCAAAGTCCCTTTTTCAAAAGTTCCAATAATAGTTTCAGTACTATTTCCATTTTTCATGGTACATTTCAATTCTTCTTTAGCGCTAGAACCACAACCAGTCATTCCAACTAATAAAATTCCGCAAATAACAGCCACTATTACTTTTTTCACTTATTTCACCTCCCACCACATAAATCATAAAATGTTTTATAATTACATTTTAATGCAACTATATTGTACCATATTTACATTCTTTTTGCAATAAAATTTCTAGCATTTTGTCCATTCACATTTGTATTATTAGCACCATTCATACTAGAATCTGATAATCCTGTTTTATGTTTTAATAACTGATCTATTTTCTGTAAATTCTCCATTTTTACTTCTGTATCTTTTTCATAAGTATGTCTTGCATTCACATTACGATATTTACTATACATCAATATAAAATAAATGATACCTGATAACAAAAAGATCCAGTCGTATTCGAAATCTACGTATAATACTGTAATTAATCCTATCAATTCTACTAAAAAAGAAATCATAACTAATTTTGGCATATGAATTGGAATACTTCCCATTGTTTCCTTGGTCCTAGCATTTACTGCAACATAATGTAATACTTTTTTATTACCACTTACTTGTTGATAACTATATAACCATACTGGTAAATATGCCGCTTTCCATTGCTCACCTTTTATTTCAAATTGTTCTTGTTGCCAAGCAACTCCACGATCATATTCCTTTAAAGTATTATTGGTAGATATTCGTGCAATATCTTTTGATTGTATACTAACAGTTTCTTTTAATTCATCAATATTAGTATCACGTCTTTCAGAAGTATATCCTTTTAAATAATTGGCATTATATCTGACACAATTTTCAATATCAAATGGCATAATAGCATTGATAATATTGTTTGTTTGGTTTGAAGAATTTTTCAATCGTTCAGAATTGGATTCAATGGTTAACCCATAAATGGCAATATCAAATTCACGTCCTACTTCATATAAATCCGCATCATAATAGGTTTTTGCACGCTCTCCAGTACCACGTGTATATTCTCTTACTAAATGCTCACCTTTTCCATAAAATTTTGCATGGGCATTGATATCTACAACCATATAGGGAAAATATACTCCCATTATATTTTCAGTTGTAAATTCTTGTTTAAATTTAGGATGGGCAAAAAATTTACGTTTTCCGACAAAATTTGCAATTTGAATCTTCGCAGCATCTTTGGTAATTTGAAAAGGTAATACTGCATCTGGAATACTACCATTAGGAATTTGTTGGTTGACAGACAATATATTTCTACACCAGTGGCACTTTGCTTGCGAAGAAGAAGCAGTATCAATCACAACTTCTGCACCACAACTACTACACTTAAAGGTCACCACATCATTGCTAGACGCAACAATATTTTGGGCACCAGAACCAATCACTTGTCCATGTAACTGACTAATATCTGTTGCCATTCCAGTTAGTTTGTTAGGAGAAAATTCATGTCTACAATAATTACATCTTAAAAGGCCATTGTTTGAATTTAGCGAAATATCTGTTGCCCCACATTTTGGGCATTTATCTTGACCATCTTTTGATTCCACATCCGTTTGAACTACTCTAGTTGTTTTAGATAACATGTTGTTTTCTTCCATGATACTACAACCCCAGCAATTTGGATTTGAGTGCATCAAAGTCTTCTTGTGTAATTATACCTGCATCTAATAATTTTTTGGCTTCTGCCAATTTTGCATAGGAATCTTCTTTATCAGACTGTTGGCTGACAGGTTGCTCTTCTGGTGTTTGTTGAGATGCTTGTCCAAAGTTTGGTTGATAACTATTTCCCGCATTTGGTTGTTGCATTGCACCCATCATATTTCCAGAAGCATTCATACCCATTCCCATGAAAGCCATACCAGAGCCACCGCCATTTTCGCCAGCTGCTTGCATTCCTCTTGCAACAGATTGTTGCATAAAGCTATTTCCTCTCGCACCAGATAAGGCATCAGCTTTTTTCACATCTTTCATAAGGACTTTGGTATCTTCGTCATATTCAATTGCCAAAATAGCGGTTTTTATAATTTCTAGACCTCTGTCACTTTTCCATTGATATGCTTCTTCCACTGCTTGTGATAATGCTTGAGCAAAACCAATTTGATCTGCTTGAATTTTAGAAATACGGTTTCCTTTACTAGGATCATTTGTATAATTTGAAAAGGCAGCAGATAATGTACTTACAACCTCATTGAAAAGTTGTGCTCCAGCATCATTATCCATATCAGCAAAATCAAACACAGGTGCTCCTGGTTGTAAATATTTTGCTGGAACAAAATTTTTGATGAATAAAAGTGGATCTGTTATTTTTAGAGTATAAGTTCCTCTTGTTACAGCTCCTACTTGTGTTCCAAAATAGGCATCATCCCAATATATTTCAGATTGTGTTCCAAACCGGTTGTTTGGAATTTCTTTTAAGTTTACATAAAATGCAAGTTGTTGACCTCCTGGTTGTCCACCAAATTTAAAGCGGTCCCATGATGTTTTAATAGTTGATGCTAAAATCCCATCCCCACTAAACATCGATCTTGAATTTGGATCATCACTTCTAAATTCAAAACCTCCTGGTTCTGCAATCAATCCAGTAATCGCACCATCTTGAATTGTAATAAGCGCTGTTCCCTCTGGCACAATTATTTTACTTCCATTGGTGATTATATTTTCTGAACCTTTGGTATTTTCACCACGACCAGCATTTGTTCCTTGTGGTACTGCTTGAAATAAGGCAGCTGTTCCTGAAACATTTGGTTTAGGTCCATAAAAATCTTTCCATTGATCCGCAAAAGTTCCACCGATTGCCCCTGCGAATGCTTTAATAAATCCCATATTTTACCTCCATATAATATTTTACGAATATTGGTATTACACAATTTTTATATCAGTTATATTATTTGTTTTCATCACCTCGTTTTATAATATATACTATATATACAATTTAATTGTAGAATACTTCTATTCTTGCTTTATTATAACATACTTTTATTTTATTTATGTATTATTTTTACATGTTTAATTATATTTTTTCATTTTTGTGTACTAATACTAAAATAAATTTCCTGATATTCTATAGGATAATAATTATAGTGGTGATAAAATGGAATTTAAAAAAGATGATGAAAATTATATTTATAATGTAATTGGTCGGAATGTAAAAAAATATAGAAAAGAGAAACATTTGACACAAAGTGAATTGGCGGAACAAATCGATTATTCGCTGTCATTTATTGCTAGTATTGAAAGTAAAAAGAAGCATCAAACTTTTTCGCTTGGAGCGTTATGGAGAATTGCCTCTGTATTAGGTGTCGATATGTATAAATTTTGTATCGATGATTCTACACAAATGGAGGAAAAACTAAAATATGTAAAATATAAATGTAATAAATGTTCTTATGAGACTGATATTCCATATGAATTACTAGAATTGTTGACAAAAGCCAATGAAATCTATACACATAATCAAAAAAATTCACCATTATTTCAATGTGCCAATTGTGATGGACATATTATCCCAATTCAAAGTATTCAAAAAAAATCTCAACTATAGTTGGGATTCCAGATTGTTGACAAAGTGGTATATTCAAAATGAATCTACTGCTTTTTTAGTGATCATTTTAAACAAAAAAAGGAGGCATTGCCTCCATTTACAAATAACAAGTGATAAATTTTTATCAACTATAGATTTCTTCCTTTTTCCACTTCATGACTCTTATATCGTTCCATCATTCCTGTATATAATTGATCATACTCTGCTTTTTGATTTTCATAATTTAATCTTGCACTATTCCAATCCATAAAATCTACACTATATCCAATTACAGGTTTTACATACTGTGGTCCCATTCCAATGAGTCTATTTACCATTTCATCATCTGTTTTTCCATACAACTCTAATCCTTCAGTCCTTACGATATCACTCATTAAAGTTTCAGAAGAATTAGTAATATCAGATACGGAAGCCATATTGGATGCGGCTGTAATCACTGCGGCAATTACATTTGGCTGCGATAAATTTACATCGGAATTTTTAATAAAAATACTCTCTAATAATTTTTTTAGTTCCATATCTCTTTCTATATCCATTATTTCACCACCTTCTAACTATACTATAGCAAAAATTTTATGGTATGAAAAGAGATTTGACAATACTTTACATTATATATGACAAATATTTTTTATCGTTTTAATTTCATTGCCAATTCATTTATTTTTTTTAATCGATGATGTAGGCCTGATTTGGTAATCGAGTTTCCTGTTTCCATACTGATGATTTCACTTAATTCAGCTAACGATGCCTCTGGATATTTTTTACGGTAAATTGCAGCTTCCTTGGTTTTTTCGTCTAAAAGACTTAACAATTCCATTTTTTCTATTGCTTCAATATCCTTTATTTGCGCTGTTGCTGTTTCAATGATTTTATCAACATTGGCTTGTTCACAATTATTAAGCCGATTGGTCATATTTTTATGATCTCTATAAATACGAATATCTTCATAATAGAATAAAGCATTATTGGCTCTCATAATCCGCAGAAAATCTCCTATTTTTTCTGCTTCTTTCATATAAACCATATATTTATTATCCCTTTTTAGGACTTTACTATTCAATTCAAAATTATTTAATAATTTTGAAATAAATTTTGCATATTCCATATTATCTACTAAAAATTCTAAATGGTATCGTGATTTTTTAGGGTCATTAATACTTCCTGTACTTAAAAAAAGACCTCTTAAATATGATTGTATTAAATTTTCATCACTATATATATATTCTTTTGGAATATTAGATTCACTTGATAATTGGTATGACAAATCTTCTAAAATAGAGGTAACTTTATATTTGATCACTAAAATATAAATATAATTTTTGTTAAAATTATACCCACGTCTTACGATCACACTAGGTTGAATATGATAGCTATCTTTTAATAACGAATAAATTCTTCTTGCAACCGATGCATTTTCAGTTGAAATCTGAATGGCATCATTTACTGTACCAATGTTTCTTATAATTGCAGATAATTCTGTTATATTTTCGGATTCTATTGTTTGCAATTTACTTACTTCATTTTTAACAATACTTGTAAATGACATAATTCACCTTCTATCTAATTAAATAAGAAAAAACATCCACGGATAATTGATTGGTATTATGCCTTATAATATTATTTTCTATTGTAACATATTGATTTTGAATAACCTCAAGGTCCATTTTTTGTAATTCCTTATTATCTAGTATGACTTGATCTTTTTGTTCTAATGTTTCATATCTTTTTTTAATGTGATCGTCTATTTTTTGATTATTTGCTAAAACAACATCGACTTTTCGTTTTCCTAAATATTGATTTAATACTTTAACATGATCACTTACCTTATAATGATCTGTTTCGCCTGGTTGTGTCATCATATTACAAATATACATAATTTTAGCATTACTCTTTTCCATTGCTTCTACAATTCCTTTACATATTAAATTGGGAAGAATACTGGTGTATAGACTACCCATACTTAAAATAATCAAACTGGAGCTTTCTATTGCATGGATGACTTCTTTGGTTGCAACTGCTTCTTTTTCATATGTAATCGATTCTATCTTTAGATTACTTTCTGTAATATTATGTTCTCCTATCACTTTTGATCCATCTTCCATAAGACCAATTAATGTTACTTTATCTTCAGTTAATGGGAGTACTCTCCCCTTTAGATTCAACAATTTAGAGAAGGATTCCATTCCAGCAGATACGTTTCCTGTAATATTAGACATTGCTGTTAATAATAAATTACCGACTGTATGGCCATTCAAATCACTCGTTGTTTCAAATCGATAATTTAATACTTGCTCTACCAATGGCTCCGTTTCTGCTAAAGAAATCAATACTCTACGTAAATCTCCTACAGCAATGATATCAAACTCTTTTCTTAATCTTCCTGTACTTTTGCCATCATCACACACAGAAACAATTGCTGTTATATCAATTGGAAATTGTTTCAATCCTTTTAGTAAAGTGGACATTCCTGTTCCACCACCTAATACTACAACATTATGATGCATATTTACCACCTTATCTATAATTTATTTTATGATTCTGCATCTTTTTTAAAACTCATTGCAGCAGTTGCTCCTTCTCCAACCGCAGTTGAGATTTGATATACATCTTTATATATGACATCCCCACATGCATAAATTCCTTTTATGTTTGTACGCATATTAGAGTCTGTTATGATGTAATCATTTTTCATTTGAATATTGGCATTTCTAGCAAAATGAGTATTTGGTTTAGAACCAATATAGATAAATAATCCATCACATATAACCTCTTTGATTTTTCCTTCTTGTTCTATTAATATAGAGGATAGATATCCATCTGTTTCATTAATTGTATTTACGACACTATTATATAAAATATCAATATTTTTCTTTGTTTTTACTTCTTCTACTAATATAGAATCTGCTCTTAATTTTTCACTTCGATTAATGATAGTTACATTGTTACAAATTTCTGATAAATATAAACTTTCTTCAAATGCACTATTTCCACCACCAACTACACATACATCTTTTCCTCTAAAAAATGGTCCATCACAAACAGCACACCAACTAATTCCATGTCCTACTAATTCGGTTTCTTGTTCTAATCCTAGTTCTTTTGGAACTCGGCCTGTTGCGATAATAATTCCTTTGCATTCTATTTCTTCTTTTTCTGTTTTAACAATTTTCTGATTTTTTTTATCAATAATATCGATTACTTCTCCATAGCGATATTCTATTTTTAAATTTTGGATTTGTTCATATATTTTCATTGCCAATGTTGGACCATCAATTTCTAAAAAACCTGGATAGTTTTCTACTCTCGCAGATCGATTGATTTGTCCTCCTGGAACACTACTTTCTAATAACAATACATTGACATTGGCACGTTTCAAATAAATAGCAGCTGTCATACCTGCCACCCCAGCGCCAATGACTACGCAATCATATGTCTGTTTCATTTTCATCCCCCTTTTGATATCCATTTTGAATTTTTTGATAAACGATTAAAATGATACCTATGATTAATGTTATGATAGAAACTAGTTGGGCTATGCGAATATTTCCTAACATTAAACTATCTGTCCGCATTCCTTCTATTATAAATCTTCCAATTCCATACCATATTAAATATAAACCTGTTGTTTTACCTGTAAAGTATTTTTGGGAATGATAAAATATATATAACATGAAAAATCCTAGTAAATTCCATATCGATTCATATAAAAAGGTAGGGATATAATAATTATGATCAATATACATCCCATTTATAATAAAATTTGGTAAATGTAAACTCTGTAAATGCGCTAGGGTGGTTACTGCACCATGTGCTTCCCCATTAAAAAAATTACCCCATCTACCGATGGCTTGTCCTAAAATTAGACTAATAACCAATATATCTGTTATTTGAAAGAGAGAAACATTATGTTTTTTACAGTAAAATATGAGAAAAAGAAATCCAGCTATTACCCCACCATGAATGGCAAGGCCTCCTTCCCATATTTTAAAGATGTCCCCTATATTTACACTATAGTAATTCCAATTGAAAATAACATAATAAATTCTAGCTCCTAAAAAGGCAATGGGAATGGTATAAAAGAAAAGATTCACCATAAATTCTTCTTCTATCTTTCTTTTTTTCGCTTTTTTCAGTGCCAAAAAACATCCAATAAGAAACGCAATTAATAGAAAAAAGGAATACCAATAAATTTGAATGAAACCAAAATCGATCATAATGGGATTCATAAATTACTCCTTTCTTAAAATTGGTTGAATAACCAAGTGATCCATTGCGACATTCATAAGGGAAATTAAAATGGCAACCAAACAAGTCATTAAAATCCCACCAATGGTAAAATGACTTCCTAATATTACATCTACAATATATAAAATGAATACATTAATGAATGGATAAAAAATACCTAAAGTCACTGCTGTTAAGGGAAGTGTAAGTAAAATTAGTACAGGTTTTATAGTCCGATTTAAAAGATTCATTAAAATGGATGCAATCAAAGCCCAAATTCCAAAACCACTATTATCAATTTGGATGGTTTTGGGGAATAATATGGATACTGTGATTAAAATAAGAGCATATCCAACCATATATAAAATCCATTCAAAAAACTTACTATATTTTCCATATTTGTTTTTTTTATGATTCTCTTCAATTATAATTTTTTTCATAGTAGCCTCCTTTTACTTTATTTTACCATTTTCTTCTTTTAATTCAAATAAAATATCACGTAATTCTGTTGCTCGTTCAAATTCAAGATTCAAAGCAGCTTCTTTCATTTCATGTTCAATTTGTTCCATTAAGTTTCTCTTTTCTTGTTGACTCATTTTATTAGGAACTTTTTCTTCTACTTCTTTATTATTTGAAATCAAATCTCTAATTTCTTTCATAATTGTTTTTGGAATAATGTTATGTTTTTTATTATATTCCATTTGAATGGTTCTTCTACGTTCTGTTTCTTTGATGGCTTTTTCCATCGCATCACTTATTTTATCAGCATACATAATGACATGTCCATTGGCATTTCTAGCTGCTCTACCTATTGTTTGAATTAAACTTCGATCACTTCTTAAGAACCCTTGTTTATCTGCATCCATGATAGCAATCAAACTGACTTCTGGAATGTCTAATCCTTCTCTTAACAAGTTGATACCAACAAGGACATCATATTTTCCTAATCGTAAATCTCTTATGATGCGCATTCGTTCTAGTGATTTGATTTCACTATGTAAATAGGCAACTTTAATGTCCAATTTTTTTAAATAAGTGGTCAACTCTTCTGCCATACGAATGGTTAGTGTTGTAATTAATACTCTTTCCTGATTCTCGATTCTTTTATGAATTTCTTCCAATAAATTATCCATTTGACCATTTGTCGGTCTTACTTCAATGGTTGGATCCAGTAATCCTGTTGGACGTATGATTTGTTCTGCGATATGATTTTCTGCTTTTTCAAGCTCGTAATCACCTGGTGTAGCAGATACGCAAATAATTTGATTGATTTTTTTTTCAAATTCTTCAAAGGTCAAGGGTCGATTGTCCTTCGCACTTGGAAGACGGAACCCAAAATCGACGAGGACTTGTTTTCTTGCTTGATCTCCATTATACATTCCTCTTACTTGGGGCAATGTCACATGAGATTCATCTACAATCAGAAGAAAATCTTTTGGAAAGAAATCAATAAGAGTAGTTGGGGTTGCTCCTGCTTCTTTGAGTGCCAAGTGTCTTGAATAGTTTTCTACTCCTCTACAAGTACCTGTTTCAGACAACATTTCTAAATCATAATTGGTACGTTCCATCAAACGTTGATATTCTAATAGCTTGTTGTTTTCTTTCAAATATTGTAATCTATCTTTTAATTCCATTCGAATATTTTCTACTGCTTTTTTAATTTTTTCTTCACTCGTCACAAAATGACTTGCAGCAAATAAACTAATAGATTTTTTATTGGATGTAATAGTACCTGTTAAGGTATCATATTCATATATTTTATCAATTTCATCACCAAAAAATTCAATTCGAATTCCTTTACCATGTTGATTGACTGGCATAATTTCTAATACATCGCCTCTTACACGAAATGTACCTCTTTTGAGTTCTAAATTATTTCGTTCATAAAACATATTGACTAATTTCAACATAACTTCATCACGTTCGATTTGATCCCCTACATTTAGTGTCAACATTTTGTCCTTGTAATCATCAATTTCTCCTATTCCATATATGCAAGAAACAGAGGCAACGACAATCACATCATCGTGTGTAATTAAAGCTGAAGTTGCAGCATGTCTTAATTCATCTATTTCATCATTGATGGAAGCATCTTTTTCTATATAAGTATCTGTTTTTGCAACATAAGCTTCTGGTTGATAATAATCGTAATAAGAAATAAAATATTCTACATGATTTTCAGGAAATAATTCTTTTAATTCAGAATATAATTGTCCTGCAAGTGTTTTATTGTGCGCTAAAACGAGGGTTGGTTTATTTACTTCTTTGATTACATTCGCAATGGTAAAAGTTTTTCCAGTTCCCGTTGCTCCCAGTAATACTTGATACTTTTCCCCTTTTTGTATATCCAACACTAACTTTTCAATGGCTTTTGGTTGGTCTCCACTTGGTTCATATTTTGAGACTAATTTGAACATAGATTTCACTCCCATTTGATATCACTTTGTGATTTTTTTAAAGAATTACTATTATTCTATTTTGAGCATAATAGTTAAAAAATTATTGCATAAAAATATGGTTAATAAGGCACTTTTGTTAATGCGCGAAGGAAAGTCACAAATTTCATTTTTTGGACTAAATAACACTAAACATAATTAAATAGCAAAATTTACTACATAATCTTATCATTTTTAGCTAATAAAAACAAGTTAACTACTATTTGAATTTCAGTATTTTTTGAATGGCATCATCATGAGATATTATGTTCGATTGTTTTTTATTTATAAATGCGCAGTAATCATATGTTATCATGTATCAAAATGAATTCCTTTACATGATCTTGAACATATATCCAATCACGAATTGCTGATCCATACTAGCATATCAGCAGAAGCCCTAATTACAGCATATAGGATGGTTTAAAGGTGTTTCCTCCTTAAAAATGGAAATGTTGAGCATTATATTTTGCAAAAATATTTCCCAAAATAAGTTTAAAATTATTTAGATTTATGATAGAATCTAGATATTTCAAATCACCAACACAAGTCAAAGCATCTAAACATACCCATTCAGAATTAGGATATTTTTTACCATATAAGTCAAAAAATTACTGCCTATAAATCCAGCACCTCCTGTGACTAATACTTTCATAGTTCCTCCTCATCCATCACACAGTATAATATTGTTTTAGCTACTGATAAAGAATAATGACGCATATAAAATTTATAACCTAGGTTCAAACTATCTACATAATACAATAATTCCGATAAATCGCTTGCTTTATGATATGCACTCAACAATAAAATCGGTTTATTCTTTATGATTGTATTTTTAGCACCTTTTATAAAGGCCTGTTCTGAACCCTCAATATCAACTTTTATCAAAGTTACTTTCTCATTTTTTATAATACTATCTAATTTATATGTACTTACATTATTTATTTCATTAGAGTTATTTTTATATGCTGAATATTTAGAGTCTAAAATATGACTTGTTGCAGTTGGCATCGAAACAAATTTCATTTGACTATCAATGTCACATAAAGCACAATTAAATATTTTTTTATTTTTATAATTCACTAAATTTTTTTCTATTTTATTTACTAATTTTATATTCGGCTCAAAAAGGTAAAAATAGTAATTTTGAACATCACTATAATTTTCCATCATTTTAATATACATACCATTACATGCACCTGCGTCAATAACAACACCTGGTTTTAATCTATCCAAAACTACTTGATCAAAATATCTATTTTTTTCAGGCTCAACAATATCATTTAAAATAGATTTATCTCTTATATATCGGTACTTTAAAACTTTTTCAAAGACTTCTTTAGACTTATCATCTGCTAATGTTTGATATACATAAAATATTTTTTCTTTGTCTTTTTCTTTTACAGCATCAAAATTATAATCATTTCTAAAATATCCATCAAGCATAAATAATCTTTGATCAATTTCATTATCATGTAAAAGAAGATGTTCTCTAATTTCGTTATAATAGGAGCAAGTGACAACAATTGCTATATTCGGCTCGTATTTAGGTAAAGTTACTAATACTCCTTCGCTATAACTATTATTTTTTTGAGGATCGTCATCAAATATATAATCAACTTTGATGTGATTGTCTTTCAAATAATTTAAAGCATAAGAAGCACTCTCTCCTATTCCATATAAAGCTATACTAGAATATTTTCTTAATTTTTTTAACCAATTATTTTCATATTCATATTTTTCTTGTTTATTAAAAAAGGGTTCTTTATTTTCAATCTCATCTATTTTTTTATTCAATTTAATACCTCCTAATTTTTATGTTATTATATCACAACTTACTTTTATAATATCATTCTTTCTCAATAAATTTTTTATCTTAATGATAATTTTTTGTGAAGAAAAATAGACAAGTTTGACTTGCCTATTGTTTGTTAATTGTAATCGTTACTTGGTAAGTATCTTCTAGATCCATTTCTTCTTCATCCACAATATACCCATATGATTCTACCTTACTTACACAATCTCGGATGGTATTGATTACTGTTTTCATATCTACATTTGGTGTTACAGTTTCTGCATCGTTTACCATTAATGGTTGAATCTCATGATTCATGTTATTATTTAATATATTTTGATTTGGATTTGGCATTTCTACTTGTGAATGAACAGGTTCTGTAAATTCAGAGTCATCTGTTAATGTATACGGATTAATTGTCTGTAACATATCCCCTTCATTCTCTATAGAAGAATTGATAGGGACATTCATTGCATTTGGATTTCCAAAATTTGGTTGAGCAATGAATTGATTGGCATTTAAATCTTCCTTTTTGGTTTCAACAGACGATATCTTTTCTTCTGGTTGCACAACTGGTTCTGGTGCTGTAAAAGGTGAAAACTGAAAATCAGGCTGTGGATTATCCATAGGCTTATTAAAATCCATATTAACTTCTTTCTCTTCTAAATCACTGACATAATCTGGATTTGCTTTACTTTGTGGATTCATATTTATCATATTAAAAAATCTACCAACCATTGGTTTTGGTTCTTCTATTTCTACGATTGGATTTACCTCCTCATTTACTGATGGTTGTGTCATTGGTGCAATTGGTTCTGAATTGATTTCTAACTCTTCAGGCTTCACTTCCAAGATTGGGTCTTCCTTTGGCTGCTTCAAATCTATTGATTGAAAAATATCTTGGGCCTGTGACTCAATCTTATCTATATCCATAAATCCTGGATGAATGGTATTATTTTTTTCTTCCATTGCGTTAGATGTTTCGACTGGGTTCTGAATGATAACATCCTCCAATTTTGGTGAAGATGATACATTGTAATCCACTGTTACAGGATTGGATACTGATTGTTCTTCTTTAGCTGGTTGCACTACTGCTCCTTGTGGCTCTATTTTAAGTGTAGTTGATGTATCATCATCTGTATTTGTACCATTGAGTATTTTCATGATTTCTTCATCCGTTTTTCTTACAGTCATACGCTCATTCATGATACGATCTAACATTTTTAATTGACCTTCTTTATTCAATTTTAGTAAAGAACGTGCATGTCTTTCTGAAATTTTTTCTTCCAATAATGCTTCTTGTACTTCATCCGCTAAATTTAACAATCTTAATTTATTGGCAATCGTAGACTGTGTTTTTCCCAACTTTTCTGCTAATGAGGCTTGATTAATATATCCCATATCTAATATTTTTTTGTATGAAATCGCTTCTTCTATTGGTGTTAAATCCTGTCTTTGAACATTCTCAATTAAAGCAATCTCCGCACTATTTCTATCATCTAAATTGGTTACAATTGCTGGAATAGTTGTTTTTCCTGCTAAAATACTTGCCTTATATCTACGTTCCCCTGCAATAATTTCATATTTATCTGCAATTTTCCGAACAACGATTGGTTGAATCACACCGTGTTCTCTAATAGAATCTGCTAATTCTAATATATTTTGTTCATTGAATTTAATTCTTGGTTGAAAACGGTTTGGTAAGACATCATCCAAGTTTAAAATAAGAACCTCTTTTCCCATTTCCATATTACGATACCCCTTCCTTATTCTATCTATTATATAATACTATATTTTGGGAAATATAGCAATCTTTTTTTGGGAAATATAACAAAAAAGAGCTTTATAAACTCTTTTTCTTCATTTCATTATATTTCCTAGGAAATAATAAGTTTGTTTTTTCCTTTTTACGAAATAATATTAATGTGCGATTTCCAGCATCCATTGGAAGGGAAAATGACAATATATCTTGTTTTTCACACCCTAACTTCAAGATTGTTGTCTCACTTTCCTTTAACTCATTGTTGATATTTCCCTTCATTGCAATAAAATATTTATCAGTATTTACCATGGGAATTCCATACTCTAATAAAATCCTTAAATGCGCTACAGCACGTGCAGTTACAACATCAAATTTTTCTCTATTTTTTAATGCATACTCTTCAGCTCGAGCATTACAAACTTCTACATTTTTTAATTGAAGAACATCAATCGTATTTTTTAAAAATATGGTACGTTTTTGAAGAGAATCGACTAATGTCATTTTTAAGTGAGGAAAAAATATTTTTAGTACGATTCCTGGAAACCCTGCCCCTGTTCCAATATCACATAATGTTTCTTGTTCATTCAAATTGATGATTTTTGTTAAGGTTAGGCTATCATAAAAATGCTTTAAATATACTTCTTCTTTTTGAATAATTGCAGTTAAATTCATTTTTTGATTCCATTCCAACAGTAATTGATAATATTGTTCTAGTTGGAATAATTGATGATCTGTATATGAAATTCCTAACTGATTTAATTCCGCTTTAAATTTCTCTATTGACATGATGATTCTCCTTTTTCAAATATACCATTAATATAGAAATATCCGATGGATTGACACCACTAATACGAATGGCTTGTCCAATCGATGTTGGATTCACTTCTTTTAATTTTTGCCGTGCTTCAGATGCGATATTTGGAATGTTATCATAATCAATATTTTCTGGAATTTTTTTATCTTCTAATCGTTTCATTTTTTCTGCCTCTTTTTGAGCTTTTGTAATATATCCTTCATATTTTATAAAAATAGAAACCTGGTTTTTGATATCATCCTGATATGGGATTTCATAAAAATGTTCCAGATGTTCCATTGTAATTTCTGGTCTTTTTAATAATTGATATAAAGAAATCCCATCTTGAATATTAGCAGTTGGAATAGAAGATAAATATTGATTGGTTTCTATTGTGGGTATAATTTTATGTTCTTGCAAATATTGTTTTAATTCTTCAATTTTTTGTTTTTTCTCAATCAATCGATTGTGTTGTTCTTCTGAAATGAGACCAACTTGGTATCCATATTCTCTTAATCTCAAATCAGCATTATCATGTCTCAATAATAAACGATATTCAGCTCTTGACGTCAATAATCTATAAGGATCTCTTATCCCTTTTGTAACCAAATCATCAATTAAAACACCAATATAAGCATCATCTCTTTTTAAAATAAGTGGTTCTTTTCCTTTGATTTTTAAAGAAGCATTGATTCCTGCAATCAATCCTTGACAAGCGGCTTCCTCATATCCACTGGTTCCATTGATTTGTCCTGCCGTATATAAATTTTCAACTAATTTGGTTTCTAATGTTTGTTTTAATTGTGTAGGATATATGGCATCGTATTCAATTGCATAAGCATATTTCAATATTTTTGCATGTTCCAATCCTTCTAAACTATGTACCATTTGTTCTTGAATATCATGTGGCATACTTGTTGAAAAGCCTTGAATATAAATATCATCATAATATAAACTCTCTGGCTCTAAAAATAATTGATGTCGTTCTTTCTCATGAAAACGAACTACTTTGTCCTCAATAGATGGACAATATCTAGGACCAATTCCTTTGATATCATCCAATCCACCATACATACTCGATTTGCTTAAATTATCTCTTATAATTTGATGTGTTTTTTCGTTGGTATAGATTAAATGACAAGGAACTTGATTCTCTATTTGATAAGTTGGATGATGATCAAAACTAAAGGTATGGTATACAGCATCTCCATATTCTACTTTAGTTTTACTAAAATCAATCGAGTTTTTATCAATTCTTTGTGGAGTTCCTGTTTTTAATCTTTTCATTTGAAAACCTAATTGTTCTAAATTTTCGCTAAGGTAATTACAAGGTTTTTCCCCATGAGGTCCTTCTCGATGTCTCTTATCGCCAACTAAAATATCTGCTTTCATGTAGGTTCCTGTTGTAAGAATAACAGCTTGCGCTTTGATTTGTGTTCCATCTTCTAGAATTATCCCCATAATTTTACCATTTTCCACAAGTAAACCCTCTACCATACCTTCTTTTATGGTTAATTTTTCTGTATTACACATCGTTTTCCACATTTCTTGTGGATAAGTAATTTTATCAGCTTGAGCTCTTAAAGCTTGAATAGCAGGACCTTTTTTATAATTCAACATTTTAATTTGAATTTGGGATTTATCTGCATTTTTTCCCATTTCACCACCTAGAGCATCAATTTCTCTTACCACAATTCCTTTGGCACTTCCTCCAATGGATGGATTACAGGGCATATCAGCTATATTCTTTATATTTCCCGTAACCAATAATGTATTATTTCCCATTCGAGCAGAAGCCAAACATGCTTCACATCCAGCGTGTCCTCCACCTACTACAATTATGTCATATTGCATATAAAGCACCTCTTTTTTTATCATTTAATCTTTTCATTTGAAATAAGTATATTTTTAAAATTACCATATCAAGTTTTGAATATTGTTTATTGATAAGCAAATTATCTATCTTCGGCAAGTGTATTCGGTTAAGTTCAAATTTTATCATAGAAACACTCCTTTTGTTCTGATTATAGCAAAATATACTTCATTTCTCAAGTTAATATTTCTTTTTGAATATAATCTCATACATTGTATTAAGAGGTGTACTTATGTTAAAATCTATGATAAATTCATTGGAACTTAATATTCTATATGTAAGAGATTTAACTTCTCCACTGGAACATCAAAAAATTGATTTCTATATTCAAGAAGGGATAGATGGAACCTATGAAATCTACGAACTTCCTTCTTACTATTGGGGATATCATAGTGATTTCCATAATCGATTCGCATATAATTTTGATAATCTTTCTTTAGAAGATCAAAAATTATACCAAGAGAGTTATCGTCACATGTTAAAAAATGAAAATGGAAGTTACTACGAAAATAGTAAAAACTATATAAAAAAGAAAAACGAATAATTTCGTTTCAGACTGTTGACAAAGTGGTATATTCAAAATGAATATACTGCTTTTTTAGTAATCATTTTTATAAAACAGACAATTTTTTAATAAGTGGGATTGAGCTTGTATTTGGAGATATCTTCCATCTCCAATTTGCTATTTTCTCTAAATTGTGACATGCAACAATCATTGTGGGTTTTTGCTCATTTTTCAGTAAGCCACGAACTCTTGTAAATCTTAATCCATGTTTTTCTTTACAGTCTCCAAATACTAATTGTCTCTTTTCTTAATAGATATTTTTCTTTCCATAATTTAGTATATCTATATAAATATCTCTATCATTAATATTCATATCTTTAAAATAATTTATTTGTCTTTCTTCATTTTGTTGAGATGATGACACTCTCCCATAAGCAAATATTTTTGTCCTCATTTCTACTATCACCTTTACTATATATTATCTTCCTATAAATCTATCGGCTTCTTTTTGCATTTCATCAATAAATTCACTATTGAAAATATCGCCTAAAGCATAGACGATATTTTTTCTCTTAATTTTTCCATAAAATCAATAATACACATTGTTATAGGCAATTCACTTTGTTGTTCTTCAAACGCAGTTATTAATCATCAAAATAACCTTCACATGAATATTTCACTATGTATTTTTCTATTCATTATCCCTCCTTCAATTTTCCTACATAGCCTACTTTAGAGAAATAAAAGATGTTCCCTTTAGAAAACTCCATACTCTTTTCAAAATATTTAAAAATTCCATAAACCACTTTTTCAAACCAAAAAAAGACCCTAAATCATATTAATTTAAAATCTTTGTAAAATTACACTTTTTCAAATAAATTATAGCTATTTTTCCTTTGAAGCTGAATTTTGTTCATATTCAGTAGGTGATATACTTAATGAAACAACATAATCCTTTAGTTGTTCTAATTGTTCTCTTTGTTCTCCTATAGACAATTCAGTTTTAGGTTCAGTAATTTTGAATTGCATTTTAATTTCCTGTCCTAACACCATTTCATTGCTATTTATTTCTTCATCATTATCTGTATTTTTTTGCTTTCTTTTGTTATGCTTTTCTAATATTTCGTTAATTCTAATATGAGTATATCTTTGAGTCATTATACAATATGCATTAAGTCCTATACTAAATATCCACCAAACAATTCCCTGTGATGTTAAAATGCCAGTTACAATTAGAATGCCTAAATCTACAATGTGACTTATTGCAAATAACTTTAATTGATATTTATAATCTTTAAGTCCATCTATAGTTTTATCATTAATTCTATAACCTATACATTTTTCTAAGTGCATTAACTTCCATATTTTTTCCCAAACAAATAAAACATACTTTCTAAAAATATTTACACCTAAAAGTTCATATATTCTTTTTTCTGTCATTTTCCTTTTCATAAGATCCCTTTTTTTTACATTAATAAAAACAATCCGAAGGGGATTGAATACATCTTTTTTCTTTATAACCAACCCCCATTGGTAAATAAATTATAGTAAAAATATGTGATTTTGTCAAATTAGACGTGCCAAATTCACAAAATCCATAACTACCTATTAGGAAATGAAATATATGTCGAACTGCGACCACTAACTAAATCTATAACCTAAATTATTATATATTTATTAATCACATACTAATATCAAACGAGCATTGCCTATTTAGCATAGCATCTTCATACACTTTTTCACTATTTCTACTTCTACATCTTTGTGTTTATTTTTATTCGCATTGGCTT
>CAJUHL010000008.1:28284-52753 GCA_910586425.1 uncultured Bacilli bacterium | reverse complement strand
TAAATTTTAAATTACTAAAGATTTTCGTGTCTAAAAACTTGACATAAATCCACATTTACTTAAACTTTCAATATAAATATTTGATTCATAATTAAATGCTAAATAAGTAATTCCTTTTATTACAATTCTATGAGGTTCTACATAAGAGATATTTGTATGTTCTATTGTTCTAACACTTCCATTATGAATTGTTGGTGTAGTATTACAAAAACTACATATAAACTCAATCTTATTTTTCAAAGCTGTTTCCATTTCAATTTCTTGTTTAATAATATTAACCATTAAAGAATCTCCTCACTTTCTTTTACACAAAAAAAAATCAATTCCATTTCTAGAATTGATATTTATCATTAAGCTCTAACTATAAAAGTTCGAGCAGATTCTTCTCTGGTGGAGCTGAGGAGAATTGAACTCCTGTCCGAAAGTATCCTACCAACAGTGTCTACAAGTTTAGTTGATTATTTTATTTCCTAAAATATGTTAGTAACCAACAACCCATAATTTAGTAAGCTCATAAGTTTCATTGCTACTGTTGAGCACAATAACAATATATCCTACTCAATCGTGCCTTCTTAAATTCTCGTAGGAAAAGAATAAAAGAAAGCTGCATTCCTTAAATTCGATTAAGCGAAGGCTACAGTATTCTTATTGAATAATGTAGCAAATGCATTTTTTAATTTATTTCCGTTTAATTTTTGTTTGTACGTAAGGTGTACCTCCCACTTGCAACTGAAAGCGGAACACTTCCGTCGAAACCAAAGCAGCCCCATATTGATGATTATATCATACTTTATTCGGTTTCGCAATTGCTTTTCCGTATCCCTTTGGATGAATTATACTGTATAACATATCCAATCCTTGATGCCTGTTTTGTTGGTCAATATAACCCATTATTCTATCCAATTCAATCATATCTTCTAACTTTGACAGTATTGATTCCACCAAATTTGTCTTTAGCATACATAAACAAGATTTGACATACAAAATCATAGGCAGTAATTGTTCTGACAATTCAGAATCAGTAGAAGAATCAATTAGGTTTATTATTAAATTAACCTTCCCATATATGTATATTTCAGACATACAAAGCTCTTCTTTCGTCATATTCTTACTTGTTACAGGTATGAATAATTTATTGGTTAAAAACTGTTTTTCTACCACATTAGAAATTGCTAAAAGAGCATATTTAAAATCTATGAGACGTTTTCTTTCCAATTCAGTTACATTTTCATGTTGTAGATAAGCGGTCAATTCATTAAAAAAGCTAACGTCTTGGCTTCTTTGTAAATGTTGTGCCATTTGATTGTTTACAATGCCATTCAATGTATACAATTGGTTGATTCTACTACGATTTAAAAAACGAATCTTTGTTACATTATCAATATTAGGTTGTAAAAAATAACAATTTTCAAAAGATTGGCTGAACATCATATCTTGATAAAAAGCCATTGCATTAGGTATATAGTTACCTTGATTATACATTTGATGTTCAATGGATATCATTTTTTTTAATAAATCTATCATATCATTATATTCTTCTGAATTCTGTTTATTTTCATATTCTAATGACGCTAATTTATAATATAAAATAACAGTTGCTTGAGTTGTATCTAATTTTTCCTTATAAAGCTGTTTGTCCATTCAAAATCATCCCCTTGTTTTCTTATTATAGTAATAATCTATTATTTGTCAATTAAAAATTAGAAAGTTTTATATTGCTTTCTAATTTCCCTTTCTATATCTCTTTTTTTAATGCTCTCTCTTTTATCATACATTTTTTTCCCTTTTGCAATTCCTAACAATATTTTTGCTCTATTTCGGTTCATATACAGCTTTATAGGGACCAAAGTATATCCATCTAATTCCAAATAATTCTTAATTTTTAGAATTTCTTTCTTATGTAATAACAATTTTCTTGTTCGTAATTCATCATGATTGAACTGATTTCCCTCTTTATAAGGACTAATATGCATTCCTAACAAAAAGACCTCACCATTTTTATAAATCGCATAACTATCTTTTAAATTCGCATTCCCATTACGAATGGATTTAATCTCTGTTCCAGTTAAAACAATGCCTACTTCATAAGTTTCCAGTATTTCATAATCATATTTGGCTTTACGATTGTTAATTTCTAACATAAAATCACCCCATCGTCATTCACTTTTTCCATACTTTTTTCTGTTTTGTGCATCCGCAACCACAAAATCAACTGTTCTTAATTCCTTATTGGCAGCTTTTACAATCACCGTAATCTGGTCTCCTAAACGATATCCTCGTTTATTTTTAACCCCACGTAAAGTAAGCGTAGATTCATCAAATGCATAATGGTCATCTGTTAAATCTTCTACACGGATTAATCCCTCTACTAAATTAGGAAGTTCAATAAACATTCCAAAACTCATGATACTACTAATCATACCCTCATATTCTTCTCCAATATGTTTTAACATATATTCGGCTTTTTTCATATCATCAACTTCTCGTTCACAGTCAATCGCATTTCTTTCCATTTCTGAAGTGTGTTCACATAAAACAGGAAGTTCTTTTTCCCAAAAAGCAACGGTATCTTTATCGACTTGATGATTGAATAAATATTTTCGAAGTAACCGGTGAACTGTCGTATCAGGATATCTACGAATGGGAGAAGTAAAATGAGTATAACACTTACTTGCTAAACCAAAGTGACCAATATTCGTAGAATCATAAACGGCTTTTTGCATACTTCTAAGTAGTAAAGACGATAAAATATGAAATTCTTTTTTATCACTTAATTGTCTTAATATATCTTGCATCATTCTTGGATGCATTTTCTTCATATCCCCTTTTACAGAATACCCTAAACTACCTACGAAATTCAAGAAATTGGTAATTTTTTCTTCATTTGGCTCACCATGTACACGATAAACAAATGGAAGTTCCATAAAATAGATACAGGTTGCAACTGTCTCATTTGCAGCTATCATAAAATCTTCAATTAATTTTTCACCTATACCACGGTTTCTTAAAACCACATCAATAGCTTCTCCTTGGTCATTTACAATTATTTTGGATTCATCTAAATCAAAATCGATATAACCTTTTTCCTCTTTATTTTTTCTTAAAATCAGTGCCAATTCTTTCATTTTGCGCAATGAATCTTGATATGGTTCATACCCCTCTGGAACGATATTTTCTTCCAAGATTTGGTTTACTTTTTTATAAGTCATTTGCTTGCGAGAACAAATCACACTTTCAAATATGTCATATGAAACAACTTCTCCTTTGGAATTAATTTCCATTACACAAGATACCGCAAGTCGGTCTTCTAAAGGATTGAGTGAACAAATTCCATTCGATAATTTATGTGGTAACATCGGAATCACACGATCTGCCAAATAAACACTAGTGCCTCTTTCGTAAGCTTCTTCGTTTAGTTTAGTTCCTTCTTTTACATAATAACTAACATCTGCAATATGAACCCCTAAACAATAATTCCCATTGTCTAATATTTGAATGGACACTGCATCATCTATATCTTTGGTATCATCACCATCAATTGTAAAAATCTCTTCTCCGCGTAAATCTCTTCTTCCAATCATTTCTTCCTTTGCCACTTCATCTGGAATTTGATTCAATTCTTCCATAACCTCTTTGGAAAATGTATCAGGAATTCCGTATTGATTGACAATGGATAAAATATCTACCCCTGGATCGTTTTTATGACCAATTATTTTTACAATTTCTCCATTATAATTATTATTCTTTAACTTATTGGTAACTTTTACCAGTACCTTATGTCCTTCCATAGCTCCCATACGGTGTTCTTTTGGAATCACAATATTTAGTTTTACCTTTTCATCATCTAAAAGGATCGTTCCAACTCCCTTTTTTATCGTATATTCCCCAACCATAAGTTTGAGTTTTCTTTCTACTATTTTTACAATGCGCCCTTCTAAACTGGTTCCCTTTTTGGATGTGATTTCTACAATCACTTTATCGCCATGGATTGCACTATTCATACAAGATGGTGGAATAAAAACGTCTTCGTCACCTTCAATATCTACAAATCCATAGCCCTTTTTGGTTGCCATCATACGGCCTAATTTTAAATGACTATTATGAAATAACATATAGTTATCTTTATGGGTACGATATAGTAATAATTCATCTTCCATCGCATTGAGTTCTTTTAGAAGATCTTTAAATTCTTCTACGGTCTGAAAACCCAATGCATCATTGATTTCTGTCACTGATAGTGCTTTTTTTTCTTGCTTCAGGAATTCTAATATTTGTTCTCTCATGATTCCACCTCTAGTATCATTATAATCTAATTTATTAAAAAAATATAGTATTTGAAAGCAATACTATAGGAATGTGTAAACTAAATTGTAAGAATTTGCACCCATTTTTTCAAAATTTCTTTATGTGTACTTTGCAAAATTAAATCATATCCATTGTCTGTTAAATTCGCAACCCTTTCCTCGACCAGTTTTTTAAATCGTAATTGTAGTTCATCGATTGTTTGAAATAAGTATGTATTTTTACTATTAATGAAATAATCCTGATAAGAAAAATGATATTCTATCAGTAGTTGCCTTTTCAGCAATAATGGAATATTGAGATAAGGAAAATCCATTTCTTCTTGGTAGAAATGAACAATCATCCATGCAATATAACATAAATCACTGTATATGTTTGCATCTATATATTTTTGTTTGATTACATTACTGGGTAATGTGTATAATAACTTTTTTTCTCTTTTGGTGAGTAAATATTCAGCTTGATATCCAATCAATAAAAATTGAAATTTGGGATATGTATGTGCAAGTGCTGATACCATAGACAAATGTTCATATTTGATATCTAAAATTAAAATGCATTTATTTTTTTTAGATATATGGTATTTTTGTAAAATTTCCCTATTGGTTTTTACCAAAGGAACAATGGGTAATTCCTTTGGTAAAACATAGATTTCTCTTTTCGTTTTCTTTTTTAAAATATTTTTAAATGCAGGCATTGTTACAACGATTCGGGTACACATATTACAAAATTGTTGAAAGCGTATCTGATAGGATTTACCTGTTTTATTTTGTTTTTTATAATTTTTTATCCATTTTGGTTCTTCCAATTCTGCTAAAAAGATAATTTTTTTAAGAGGATGTTCTTGGATGTATGATTTTATTTTGTTGGAACATTCTGCGACAATTAAAATTTCAAATTCTCTTTCTATATCTGTTGTATAAGGTAATTTTAATTCATCCAAATATGATAATACCTTTGTCAAATACCATCGATTTTCAATCAAAACTAGTATCATAAAAATCACCCATTATTAGTGTCTGCATATTTGATTACATTTATACTAGATACTTTTCATAATGATCATCAAAATCCGTAACACAAATGGTATGGATTGAATGGGAAAATAAGATGTCTGCTTTCATTTCTATGGTTTCTTTTTGATAATAAATTCTTGTAAAATCATTCCACTGATGAATATAGAATTGGTGTCCTTTTTTATCTTTCATGATAAGTTTAGAAGGTGCATGATGGTAAACGGGAAGTTTAAATTTGCTAATCATAACTTCTGGATTGGATGTAAGAAAATATTCCAAATTGGGATTTTTGTGATATCGATGTTGATAAGCGGTAATGAGAAGAGAAATTTCTTCTATACTGAGTTCTAAAGAAAGTGTAACTCGTTTGACTCCTTTTGCGTGTAAAAAAGCAACTGTATATGAATTGGTTACATTCAAAGAAGTATCAGAGTACAAAGGATGATAATAATCAATACTTCCAAGCTCACCTGCCATTTTTTTACCCCTACAAGGAACCAATGCATTCATGACTCTAGGCAAATGTAGTACCACCCGTTCATCTTCTTTTAATTTTTCATATAAATTTTTATCTTCAATATAAATTTGTTTGAACGGTTTTTCTTTCACATTCCAATAATTTTGTTCATCATGAATCCGAATGGTATATCCTTGTGGTTCTTCTATGGTAGGTACATCACGATGATAAGATTGTTTCAGATACGGTTTTTGATATTGTCTTTTTTGATTTAATGCTTCAATCGCTTGTCTGCGAATTTGATTCAACTCTTGTATGGGGACAAAAATGGAATCTTCTATTTCCATTTCTAATGTTTGCAATGTATATACTGTATCCCCCAATTTTTGTAATTGTTCTTTGATTCTTTTTGGTGTAAGGGGTGCATTTTGAGATGCCATTACAGGTATTGTTCCAATGGTAGTTACTGTATGCATTCCATCGCTGATTTGATAATGGATGCATTTCCCTTTTTTACATTTTATTTTTCCATGAATAGAAACTTTTCTCGTTTTTTTCTGAATCTGATTTTG
This sequence comes from uncultured Bacilli bacterium, assembly GCA_910586425.1. The sequence goes on along the minus strand of CAJUHL010000008.1, from coordinate 46,406 downwards.
AATCCATTCTAGATCATGAGAGTCGCTGGTCAATACCAGTTCATCTTTGGGTATAAATTTTCCTTTTAATGCAAAGGAAATGATATCCCCACAATTTCCTTGCTTGGTTAATTTTTTATTATGGTAAATTTTATTTAGTATACATCCATTATCTTCATAATGACCTAAAATACGAATTCCATCATTTTGGTGAACTGGGGAAATTAGTTTACAAGTAACCATTCCTTTGTCATAAGCGATTACTTCTCCTATTTTTATTCCAATATGATTGGGTCTTTTGGGGTTTAACCAATCTTGATCTTTTTCATGGAAAAGATATCCTTTGGTAAATTCTCTGTGAAATAGTTTTTTTAAAGTATTTTGTTCCTGTTCTGTTATTATTACTTTTTTTCCATTGCTAATATTGTCAATTGCGTTTCGATAAAGATGGGTTACATAATATACATATTCTGGTCTTTTCATACGCCCTTCAATTTTAAGACTATCAACACCGATCTCCATTAATTCTTCTAAATGTTCTAATCCATTCAAATCTTTTGGGCTTAAAATATAAGATCCTTCATTGATTGGTTTGTTTTGATTGTACAATGTATAAGGCATTCTACAGCATTGACTACAAGTACCTCTGTTTCCACTCCTACCACCTATCATACTACTCATAAGACATTGGCCAGAGTAACAAAAGCATAAGGCCCCATGAATAAAAATCTCAAGTTCTATGTTACAATTTTTTTTAATAGTACGAATGGTATCTACATCAGTTTCACGCGCCAAGACTACCCTTGTTAAGCCAAGTTGTTCTAGTGTTTTCACGCCCTCAATATTATGAATATGCATTTGGGTTGAAGCATGTATTTCTAATTGTGGATAGGTTTGCCTCACCAAATCCATCATTCCCAAGTCTTGTATAATAATTGCATCTACACTATGTTTATATAAAAAATCAATATAATCCAAAAAAAGTTCAATTTCACTTTCGTAAACCAATGTATTGACTGTTATGTATACTTTGACTCCATATAAATGTGCATAGGAGATAGCCTCTATTAATTCTTCGTTTGAAAAATTACCTGCAAAGCTACGTGCACCAAAAGCATAACCACCCAAATAAACCGCATCACAGCCACCTTCAATTGCGGCTTTGAGGCATTCCATATTTCCTACGGGACTTAACAGTTCTGGTTTTTTCATGTGGTTTCTCCTTTGTCGATAAAGTGCTTTTTTGTTTTTTGTTTTTTGTTTTTCTTGAAATTCATCATATTGACTTCTAGTTCCATAAAAATATGGGATGTCCATATCCTGTACTTCATCATGTGCTACAATATAAAAAATAACAGAATCATCTATGAAGCACTCTTTTACCATCAAATCTACCAATTCTTCTGGTAAAGTATTGGCTTTTTTTATTTCAGCTTGTCCTTCTATTCTATAATAAAAACGATACTGCATATGACACCTACTTTTCTCATTGGTTTTTCTATTTATATCATATCATAATTCTATTATTTTTGACAAAATCATTCAAAAAAAAACGATTTTAGAAATCGCTATTGATTGGTGATTCATCCAAATGATTTTGTAGGCTTTCTATTTTATATCCTTTACTTATCATATAGGAAATAATGGTTGGCAATTCTTTTTCTACTGTTTTATGAATTGGCATAGAAATTATACTTCCTGCAGATAATTGTTCTTTGATTTCTTTCAATGGATAATTTTTTACAATGATATTAGGTCTAATGGTATAATTTTTGGATAAAGAACACAATTTTAAAGTGGTTAAATCGGCAACTTCATTGTAACAATAGCCTATCTTTTGCTTCCCTACTTTTTTAATAAAAGTATCCATCCAAGCATAAGAGCTATCACTATAGTCTCTATTATAGCTTAAGTTTCCAACATTGTGTCCTTGATGCATTAATTGTACTAAAATATCGTTGTTTTTTTCTAACCATTTACCATCTACAAAAAAATTACCTTTTACATCTTTTTCATCTAATATTTTTAATATAGTATCAATCTGATCATTTTCTTCTACAAGAAAAATAAGACTTACCATATTTTTTTCTGTATTTCCACTAATAATATATTTATCAAACGTATTTTTTATACTCACCGTTGGACTTGTTTCTTGATAAACTAAAAGGTTATTGTTAAACTTTCCATATCGTTTCATTTTATTATAACTGTCATTTATATTTACTTCTTTGCCATTGATGCCTGGAATAATCGTATCCTCTATAATGGTTGCATCTTTGGCTTCTATTTTATAATTTTCATTTTCATTTTTAATGGCAATCATAATTTCATCATATTCTTTGACTACATTGACTGTTTTTTCTGTGTATAAAAAACTCAAACAAACAAGTGATAAAAGACCAATGCCTTCGAATACCTTTTTCATCAACTCACCTTAATGAAGTATATGAAAAGAAGAACGAAAACTTGCTACTTCAAATCATAATTTAAGTGAAATAATTCTGGTAAAACAAAAAGTCCATCTTTTCGAATCAATCTGTGATCGAAATAAATCTCCCCACCACCATATTCTTTTCTTTGAATCAAAACCATATCCCAATGAATGGCTGATTGATTTCCATTAAAAGCATCATCATAAGCTTGCCCAGGTGTAAAATGAATACTACCAATAATTTTTTCATCAAATAAAATATCTCCCATAGGATTTAAAATTTTAGGATTGAGTCCAAGGGAAAACTCACCTATATATCTTGCACCTTCATCGGTATTAAAAATTTCATTTAATTTTTCTTGATTTCCGTCACATGTTGCTTCTATTATTTGACCATTTTTAAATTTTAAACAAACATTACGGAATACATCCCCATGATATGGACTTGGCGTATTGTATGTAATGATTCCATTCACACTTTCTTTAATAGGTGCGGTAAAAATCTCTCCATCAGGAATATTGCTTTCTCCACAACATGGAACCACATTCATTCCTTTTATTGAAAATGTAATATCTGTATTAGGTCCTAAAATTCGTACCTGATCTGTTTCACGCATCAATTTTTCCAACGGTTGGATGGCTTGATACATTTTTTCATAATCGACATTCATAACTTCTATTGCATAATGATTGAAATCATCGGTTGTCATACCAGCTTTATAAGCATCTAATTTAGATGGATAATTCAAAAGCACCCATCTTCTTTCATTGATTCTAATATAATCGCTTTCCTTGGTAGCTTCCCCTAATTTTTTTCTAATATCAGCGTTCATTTTACTATTTTCAAAATCATTGGTTGTATAACGAATATTAATAAAACAATCGATATTTTCTACATCAAATGTAGCTCTTTTTTGAAGTTCCTGTATGCGCTTTTCTGTTGTTAATTCTTGTAATAATGCCTGCACCTCTGGTTCTTTAATTCTTACAAAAGGAATCCCTTTTTGTTGTGTAATTTCGCGAATCAAACATTTGATTAGTTCTTTGGGTTGATCTGTTTGAGTGGTAATTAACACTCTATCATTTTCTTTGATTTTTAAAGAATAATTCACAATTGTTTTACTTAATTTTTGTAATCTTTCGTCCATTTTTTCACTCTTTTCTATCCCTTTCATACTATATTATGAAAGGAGGAATACTATGTATTCTAATTATGGAACTATGCCTAGTTTTCCACAAACGTCACATGAATTCACAAGCAATCCAGTGATGTCTTCTAATTCTATAAATCCATATTCCAATAATCAAATGGTATCATCAAATGACGACCGTATAATTGCTGGTGGATTTTTAGGGCCATTTATTTTAGGAGGTATTACAGGTGGGTTACTTGCTCCTGCTTTCTATCCTAGACCTTATTATCCTTATCCATATCCATATTATGGACCATATTATCGTTAATATACAAAAAAAGACAGTTCACCTATGGACTGTTTTTTATCGTTTTAATCTGTTTTTAGAATGCGTTTCAATATTTTGGAATGTATCAACTGTTTGGCAATCCATCTTTCTAATATGGTAAAGAAGAAAAGACCAACTCCCATTAGGATAAGAGTAATTCCTATCATTTGAACGGAAAAAGAACAGATAGAATAGAATTCTTTTAGAAAATAAAATTGGAGGCCAAATAAAACAATCATTCCAATCCATAATCCTTTTCGCATCTTATCAAATGGAAGGCATAGTTTATATAATAATAATAACCCTGTAAAAGCAGTTAATAAAACAGAAAGACTAGACACTTGTTCCAGCGAAAATACATGCATATGGGACAATATACTTAAGCTTATCATATGAAAGATAACTGTCAGAGCAGTTGGAACCGAATTTTTTAATATGTTTTCAAAAAATTTACCTTTGATTCGTTCATAATTGGGTTCGAGGGCCAATACAAATGATGGAATACCAATGGTTGTTACACTGATTAACGTCAGTTGAATTGGTTCAAAGGGATAAGGTAAATGAATGAATAGAAAAATCATGGCCATTAAAGTTGCATAAATGGTTTTACTCAAAAATAAAGAGGAAGAACGCTCAATATTATTGATTGATCTTCTACCTTCTTCTACCACCTTTGGCATCGCATCAAAATTAGAATCTAATAGTACTAGTTCAGCTACGTTTCTAGCGCCATCACTTCCAGAGGCCACTGCAATACTACAATCAGCTTCTTTCAATGCTAGTACATCATTAATTCCATCTCCTATCATCGCAACTGTATGATTTTGTTTTTTTAGTGCCACAATTAATTTCTTTTTTTGTTCAGGTGATACTCGTCCAAAGATTGTATATTGTTCTGCCACCTCTTCTATTTCATCATCGGATAATTGACTCACATCGATGGCCCTTTCATACCCTTCTATTTGTAGATATTTGGCAATATTGGAAAGGGTTTTTATATGGTCACCTGATATCATTTTTACTTGAACACCCTGTTTTTTAAAATAGTCAAGGGTTTGTTTGGCTTCTTTACGAATTTTATCCTTGATAAATAAAAGAGCAATCAATTCTAATTCTGAAGGCAAAGATTCTTTGGTCACAGGCTCGTTACTATGAAATAACCCAACAACTCGATGTTCTTCACTATAAAAATTAATTGTCTCTTTTAAAGAAGCACTCATACTATTTCTTACAAATTCAGGTGCTCCTAAAATATAACTTCCTTCTTTTTCAAAGTATACTGCAGACCATTTTCTTTGAGACGAAAACGGAATAAAATACTTACTAATCAAATTTTTCCCCTTTTGGTATTGATTGCGAATTGCTTCTATGGTTGCATTGTGATCTGTGATATTATTGCCATAGTCTGCTAGAATTGACTGTATTTTGTTAGCTGTATAGTTGCCATATGGTAATAAATCTACTACTTCCATCGTTCCTTCTGTAATGGTTCCTGTTTTATCTAAACAAATGATATCAGTACGAGCCAACATCTCCATACAATAAAGGTCTTGTACTAAAACTTTATATTTAGCAAGTCTAATAATACTAACAGCAAAAACCATACTAGTAAGTAATACCAATCCTTCTGGTATCATCACAATCAAGGCTGCAACTGTGTGCAAAATAGAATCTTGGATTGTACTTCCTGAAATAGACATTTGCCTATAAAAAAGGAGGCATCCAATTGGTATAATCAGAAATGAGATTATTTTGACAATGCGGTTGATGACCTGCATAATTTCGGAACGTACTTTTTTCATATATTTGGCATCATGTGTAATTTTGGCAGTATAATTATCCAATCCAATATGTTTCACTTGGACACTACATTTTCCACTCATCACAAAACTACTAGAAAGAATGGTATCGCCTTTTTTCTTCTGAATTAAGTCACTTTCACCGGTAATGAAAGCTTCACTTACTTCACATTCTCCTTCTAGAATGGTACAATCAGTCACAACTTGATTTCCTGTTTCATAAACAATGACGTCATCTAATACGATATCATTAATGCCAATATGCTGTTTTAATCCGCTCCGAATGGTGGTTACTTTTTTACTTGCAAGTACAGATAATTGATCCACAATTTTTTTAGAACGAATTTCTTGGATGATACTAATAAAGCTATTAGAAATTACTACTCCCATAAAAAGTAGATTTTTGATAGAACCAGTAAATACAACCGCACTTGCAAGAAATATATTTAAAAGATTGAAGGGAGTAATGATATTACCCCAAATAATTTGCCCTATTGTTTTGGTTGGAATGGTGGTATCATGATTGATTAAATTTTGTTTTATTCTACTCTTTATTTGTTCTTCTGTTAAACCTAGATTAGAATCTGATATCCATTTTTCTTCTCTCATGTTCACACCTCTTTTTTAGTATACCACAAATTTGCAAAAATTAAATTACGATTCTGTAACAAAAAAGAAGCTATTTTGCTTCTTCGGTTGCCCGCGTTTCACGAATGACAGTCACTTTAATTGTTCCAGGATATTGCAACTCATTTTCAATTCTGGTTTTAATATCACGTGCTACTTTATAACTACCCAAATCATCTATTTCTTCTGGTTTTACAATAACGCGGATTTCACGTCCAGCTTGTACCGCAAATGTTTTTTCTACACCTTCTATACTGTTTGCAATATTTTCTAACTCTTGTAACCGTTTGATGTAGTTTTCAAGTGAATCATTTCTTGCTCCTGGTCTAGATGCAGACAAAGTATCTGCAATTGCCACTAAAACAGAAATGACACTTGTTGCATCTGTATCTCCGTGATGAGACTCAATCGCATTAATGATGATGTTATTTTCTTTGAATTTGTTTGCGATTTCACTTCCTAAAGTTACATGGCTACCTTCTACTTCATGATCGATTGCTTTTCCAATATCATGCAGTAATCCAGCCCGTTTGGCCAAAGCCACATTTTCACCCATTTCTGATGCTAACAACCCACAAAGGTGTGCCACTTCAATGGAATGCTGTAATGCATTTTGCCCATAGCTAGTACGGAAGTGTAATTTTCCCAATAATTCCACCAGCTCTGGTTCTACTTTTGTAATACCTAGTTCAAATATAGCCGCTTCTCCTATTTCACGAACTTTCACATTCATTTCTTTGGATACTTTATCATATATTTCTTCTATTCTGGTTGGATGAATTCGTCCATCTTTAATCAATGTTTCAATAGTTACACGAGCAATTTCTCTTCGAAATGGATCAAAACTCGATAAGACAATAGCCTCTGGTGTATCATCAATAATTAAATCGACTCCTGTTACGGCTTCAATGGTACGAATGTTTCTACCTTCACGGCCTATAATTCTACCTTTCATTTCATCGTTTGGCAAAGTAACAACTGTCACTGTTTGCTCATTCGCAACATCCCCTGCATATTTTTGCATACAACTTACTAACATGGATTTTGCCTTTTTATCTGCTTCTAGTTTTGCCTCTGATTCTCGGTCTTTGATATAAGCTGCAATTTCTAAACTCATCATCTCTTCTACTTTTTTAAGTACCAAATCTTTGGCTTCTTCTTTGGAATATCCAGCAATCCTTTCTAATAAATCGATTTGCTGTTTCTTCAGTTCCTCTACTTTTACTTGTTCTTTTTGGATGTCTTTTTGTTTATTAATTAAATTATTTTCTTTTTCTTCTAGCATTTGTTCACGATTTTGTAATGTTTGATCTCTGCGATCCATATTTCCTTCACGTTGTAATAGACGATCTTCTGACGCCTTTAATTCATTCTTTTTTTCTTTTACTTCTTTTTCAAAATCTACTTTTAATTTATGTGCTTCTTCTTTGGCTTCTAAAATACTATCTCTTTTAAATTTGTCTGCTTCTTTTTTTGCATTTTCAATTAACTTTTCTGCTTTTAAAGCAGCTTGATTCCCTTTGAAATAGTTGATTAAAAACATAATTATAATTCCAACAAAAAGTCCTATTAAGATGAGTAAAATGGAGAGAATTACTTGATTCATAATTGTTCCTCCATTCCAATATTCATTTGATTGATAAGCAAAATGATTATTTCGCCTATACTCATTTTAAAGAATATCTGCTGATAAGTCAAGGTATTTCTAATAATTCATTTATGGGGCTAAAACAAGTCGAAAGGCACTGCTATCTAATTGATTACCGGTGTAACAACTAAAGAATGCGATTCCTGTCCTTGAAGTTCCAGCAAGCCCTCCACGATTAAACCAAGGTGACTCACTACTCGCAAAATAACTTGTAGTATTCCAACTCGATAATAAATTTTCACCAAATGGTCCCATTTCTCCTGTCGCATCCCCTAATATACGATTAGAATAGCTAGTATAAGAAGTTGAATTATAACTATCATAATATTTACTCCAATTCGGATTTGTAAAAAAATCTGGATATTTGTTTGTAATTTCACTTGCACTTCCTTCGACTGTAGATGTCTTTGTATATCCCATTACAAGATCCCATGAGCCTCCACTCATATCATATATTCCTGTAATGTTTCCAGTGGTAGAGGCTGTATATCCTATCTCTGTATTATAGGCACTACCGCTATTGGCATACCCAGTGATAAATTGACCATTTTGTGTAATTTCTCCATTCGTCCCATAATGAGAGTGAGATAAATAAACAACGGCTCCCCATTCTGTATTTTTCATCATATGACTTTCTAATTCTCTTTGATATTCATAGCTGGTTTGAAACATATTTCCTAACACTGTCGTCCCCCAACTATAAGTATTCGGTTTGATGATGACTTTGGAAGCATCTGCCTGGTTAATTTGTGCTTCTTCTTTGGTTGTTGCTCCTTCATAACCTGTTTCAAATTTTCCTACCCATATTCCATTCGTATGAAATGATAAAAAGGCAGGGTGTGTCATATAATCTCCAACTTGGCAATTGCCAGATTCTCCTGATACCCCTGGTGTTGTACATTCTCCTTCTTGGGTATCTATCGTATTTTCTAGTCCAAATTTGATGGAAATACTATGTACTTTACTGTTATCTAAACCTGTTAGACCATTATATTCTCCCAAATCCCACAGTTGGTAACTATATTTGGGGATCCATACAAAATAACTTTCGATATTTTCTTCGGCTATTACATTTCCAGGGTTATAGGCAGCAGTTTCATCTTTTAATATAACTGCATTGGCCCATTCTTTACTTTCATATCGATACCATCTTTTGGTAATATCCGCTTTTCTTACTACCCCATCGCTAGAAATTGTAACTGGAACCAGTTTTTCTTTTAGTACAGGATCTGCTCCATTTAATAACAATTCTTTATATGGTTCTTTATCATCATCTGGCAATGGATACTCAACATCTGGTTGCACGGTTTGGCATTCGTCTATATTTACAAGAGAATATTGGCCATTCGCATATTCATTTATATCCGCTTTTACTACTTTATTCAATGGAATTTCTTTGCCTGTTGTAACATCTTTTAATGGTTTTTTCAATTTTCCATCATTGGTTAATGTTTCTAATAAAATACAATAGGTTGCCCCAGAAACCATTGGATATTCGTTTTCCCTTTCTTGTAAATACAGTTCTGTTGCGCTCGCAATTAACTGAAGTGAGGCATCACTGATATTTTTCTTTTGAGACTGAATTTGATTTACTATGGGCGGTAAAACAACCAATGTCAATAAAGCCATAATTAATACAACCGCAATCATTTCAATTAAAGTAAAACCTTGTCTTTTCATATCTTCACATCCTCATATAATAACATTATAACCATTTCTTACAAAAAAAACAACCATTCCGATTTTAGAATGGCTTTTTCTTTTATAAGTAAAACTTACTTTATTTGGTTGCTTCTTTTTCTTTTACAACTTCTTTTCCTTTATATGTTCCACAATTTGCGCATACTCTATGCCCTCTTACTGCAGCTCCACACTTTGGACAAGTTACGGTTGCATTTTCGCTTATTTTATAATGCGTACGACGTTTTCTACCTCTTGTTTTACTTACTTTTCTAAAAGGTACTGCAAACAATTGTAATTCTAATTTCATTTTAGTCTACACCTCGCTTTTCATTTAACAAATCACTTAATTTTTGAAGTTCAGGATTTATTTTTTCATTTGGTTCCTCCGTGCAAAGTTTCCAACCATTTCCTTCTAAAGAAAGGCCTTCTGCATCTTCACTTACCACACGTGAAGGAATTTCTACCAATATATTTTCCCATATAATTGGAAAAATATCAATAGTATTTTCTATTTTTTTATCATTTTCAGCAAGTTCTTCTAACAATTCTTGAATATTACCTTGAATATGAATGAAAAAAGGATAAACAACTGGCTTTAATGTAATCGCACATGATAATACCATACTTCCACTCACATTACAATCTAGGACATAATCTTCCATATTATTCTTTGTAATCAATCCTTCTATATCTACATCATTTAATTCTATGAGAGAAGTACCATTTAATTCCTCTTTGGAAAATGTTCTAATTTCATGAATCGGAATCTCTGAATCGACTCCACTTTTTAACCTTGTGATATCTATTTTCATATAAAGTCACCTGCCACATTATAGCACACCATACTGTATTTTTCAATCTATTTATGATATGATGATTTTGGTGATGGTATGTGTAGTGTTGGTATTATTTGTGAATATAATCCATTCCATAATGGACATTTGTTCCATTTAGAGCAAATCAAAAAGCGATTTTCTAATCATAAAATTGTTCTTGTTATGAGTGGTAATTTTACACAAAGAGGCGATGTTAGTATGATAAACAAATGGGATAAAACTGAAATCGCACTTTATTATGGTGTTGATTTGGTTGTAGAACTCCCTTTTGTATTCGCAGTACAAAGTGCAGATATTTTTGCACACGCATGTATTGAACTTCTAGATATGCTTCAAGTCGAATACTTGGTATTTGGTAGCGAATGCAATCAAATTGATAAATTAATCGAATGTGCAAAAATTCAATTAGAGAACAAGAAATACAATAGATTAGTCAAACAGTATTTGGATGAAGGAATCAATTATCCAACCGCCTTATCGAAAGCTTTATATAATCTATCTGGAAAAAGAATACAACAACCGAATGATATATTGGGAATGACTTATATTAGAGAAATTCTAAAAGCAAACAGTAAAATAAAGCCAATGTGTATTCCAAGAATGAACGACTATAATGCGATAGATTTAGAAGGTCCAATGAGTAGTGCGACAAGCATTCGTCATGCTGTGCAAAATGGATTGGATGTGGGATTATATGTTCCCGCAAAAACATTAGACTATATTCATCATCCATGTTTTTCGGATGATTATTTTCCTTTGTTAAAGTATAAAATATTAACAGATTTCCAGCATTTGGAACAGTTTCAAACAGTAGATGAAGGAATAGAAAACAGAATTCGTAAATTTATTATAACTTCAACGAGTCTAAATGAATTTATTCTAAAAATGAAAACCAAACGATATACTTACAATAAATTAAATCGAATGTTTACCCATATTTTATGTAATCTAACCAAAAAAGAGATGATGCAATTTCAAAAAATAGAATACATTCGTATTCTTGGATTTAATAAAAAAGGAAGGGAGTTATTAAAAAAGCTGAAAGGGGAAGTCCCTATTCCTATTGTAACAAATTTCTCTTCTATTGAGCATCCGATGTTAGAGATGGAATTTAGGGCTACTTGTGTATATGCCAGTATCTTTGAGGAAAAGCAAAAAATAAAGTTAATAGAAAGTGAATATAAAAATTCCCCCATTATAAAATAGTGTTTTTGTAGACACTATTTTTGATTTCTTTCATTGTTTCTATAGGGTATTTATCAAAAAAAAATGATTGAAATAGGGCTTTGCCTAGCTTTTCATTTTTGCATCCATTGTTCTTTTTCTTCCTTACTTTAGCTATTTATTATACCATTCATATTGGTTTAAATTCAAATCATCTAAAACAAGCAAAATTTATAAACTTATTTTATTTGTCTTTTTTTTGCCTTCATAAAGTTTATTTTTCGATAAATAGGAACCAAATACCGGAAAATAAAATACATTGCTTTCTTTAAAACCAAATCAAATTCTCCAATCATTTCTACGTAATCTCCACCAAATTTTTTTTTAAATTCATGAAGTCCATATAAAGGATTTTCCTTTCTTAAATCACCAATTGTTCCAAATTGATCATAAATTTCGATTCCTTTTTTATAATAATATTCTATATGAGATTGATATGTTTTATAGTTGGCATATGTTTCCGATAAAATATTATGATTTCCAGCATATAAGACCCAGGCTTTATTTCCATATTCAATAATAAAATGAGCGCTTAACGTAATTTCGTCTCCATATTCTCGTTGATATTTCTGATATTTTTCTATATCAGATTCTATTTTTTCTAATTGTTTTTCAAGTTCTTTCTTTTTGGAATTTTGGCTTTTACTACATTTTTCTAATCGCATAAGTGGATCTTGTTCTTTTTTTATCATTTCTTTGCGGTTTTCCAATATTTTTTGGATTTTATTGATATTGGCAATTCCCAAAAAGATTTCACAAGCGTTGTGTTCTTTCCATATCTCATATAAATCTTGATAATAAGTCATTCCATGGGTAATGAATTCTTTTCGATTTTCTGTAATACGCATTAGTTCATAAAAAGTTGGAATATCTTTTGGGGTTGCGATTTTTACTTCAATTCCCAATTCTTCTGCTTTTTTAATACGTTGTTTTGTTGTTTTCGAAAAATTATCTTTGATTTCTTCTAACGTTTTTTTGAAATTGATTCGGAATGTATAGCGAGGTTGACTCAAATTAAAGTTTTGAGTAAAACCCAAATGACGAAATCCTAGATTTTTAAAATCATTTAATATTTTCTTACCATCATACGGCAATTTCACAAGCTTCCCATTGCAATCTTCTTGTTTTAGAATAATATCAGAATCGAGCTTGATAAAAATTGCTTTCTTTTTTTTCCCATATTGTTTGATATATTTTACAAATGTGGTTAATTGCTCTGTATCATCCATATTCATCACAAACCCACGAGGAATATAAAAATAACAGTAATGGAAAGGTAGTTTTTTTTGCAACATTAGGGTAGCTGCAACTAATGTACCTTCTTTATTCTTTAATCCTACATAATGAGGAATAAAATTTTTGGCTTTACGCGCAAATGTTCCCCAGGCATAACTTTGTAAGTAATGGGATTTATAAGGATTATTTTTCACAAATGTTTCATAGGTTTCATAATCTATATTTTCAATAAATTCCATAATAAAACCTCCTCTATTATTTAGTATACCATAGAATATCAGAAATAAAAAAGAAGATTTAGATTTCTTCTATTTTCATAAAATTGGTTGTTCTATTTTGTGTATTATTTGGAAAACCACCTGTTACAATAATGGCATCTCCTTTTTGCAAATCCATTAATTTTTGTGCTTGAATTTTGGCATCAGCAACCACTTCATCGGTACTATTATAAATAGGTACAATGGTAGTATAAACACCATAACTTAATGCGAGTGAACGGGCTGTTTCATGGGTTGGACAAGCCGCTAGTACAAAAGCATTAGGTCTTAAATTGCTCATCTGTTTTGCTGTATAACCACTCATGGTTGCAGCAACAATAACCTTGGCATTCAGCTCTTTGCTTGCGGTTACTACACTATTTGCAATAACAGATGTAATGTCTTTGGTGCGAGATACTTTGTATTCATCTTTATATACATTATAGCTTTCCACTGTTTCACATATTTGTGCCATTGTTTTAATTGTTTCTACTGGATAATTACCGATTGTTGTTTCATCACTAGTCATAATGGCATCACACCCAGTAATGACTGCATTGGCAACATCAGTTACTTCTGCATTGGTTGGTCTAATATTGGTTTTCATGCTATACATCATTTGAGTTGCCATAATGACTCTTTTTCCTTTGGCATGACATTTATCAATCATCATTTGTTGATAAAGTGGTAATTTTTCAACACCTGTTTCTGTTCCCAAATCGCCACGGGCAATCATAATCACATCAGATGCCTCAACAATTTCATCTAAATGATCCATTGCATATTGTGTTTCCACTTTCGAGATAATTTGCATCGTTTCTTTTCCATATTTTTTACATAAAGCTCTAACAGCTTCTATGTCCTCTTTACTATTGACAAAGGAAATTGCTAAAAAGTCTCCATCATGCTCACATGCATACTGAATGTCCGCTTCATCCTGCTCACTGATATATGGAATATCTAATTTGATACCAGGAATACAAACACCACGTCTACTTTTAATGATTCCACCATTCAAGATACGACATGTAATTCCTCCGTTAGCATCATCTATATCTTCTACTACTAATCTGTAAAAACCATCATCAATTAAAATTTCCATTCCTATTTCAATGCTTTTTAAAATTCCTCTATAATTAAAACAGATGGCATCCTTTGTTCCTTCGATTTCTTCTTCAACGATGCGAATGGTATTCCCCGCAATCAATTCAATTTTATCATCTTGAAAAGCACATGTTCTTAAATCAGGTCCTTTGGTATCATATAAAATAGCAATATCCGTTTTCAGTTCTTCATTGGCTCTTTTGACCAATGCTTCATCAATTGCACGTTCTTCCAATGTTGCATGTGAAAAGTTGATACGCGCAACATTCATCCCTGCTTCTACAAGTCCTTTAAAGGCTTCCCAAGTTTGGGTCGATGGCCCAATACTACATATAATTTTTGTTTTTTTCATACATACACCTCTTCTAATTTTGCCGAACAGAATTCATTTTATCATATGTTTTGTTAGAATGCAACCAAAACATCCCTATTGTTTCAGGATATTCAACTTGAGTATAAGCAACCATTATTAATGCCTAGTTATTCTTTATTTTCTAGTAAAGAAAGTAGTTCTTCTTCCGTCAATTTGGATAGTATAATTTGATCTCTTGTATCACCTTCAATGACTTGCTCACTCAAATGACGTTTTTTCTCTTGTAACTTTAGTATTTTTTCTTCAATGGTACCTTTTGCAATCAAACGAATCACTTCCACCACATGTTTTTGTCCAATACGATGAGAACGGTCGGTTGCTTGATTTTCTACTTGGGGATTCCACCACAAATCTAAATGGATTACCACATCCGCACTTGTTAAATTGAGTCCTGTTCCTCCTGCCTTTAAGGAAATAAGAAAAACATTGGTCCCATCTTGGTTAAAGGCATCTACTAGTTGTATTCTTGTTTTACTTGGGGTACTTCCATCCAAGTAATAAGAAGTAATTCTGTTTTCTTTCAATTCTTGTTCTACTAATTTTAAAGCAGATGGAAATTGAGAAAACAGTAATATTTTATGTCCGTTTTGAATTGATTCTTGAAGAATCTGTATCAATGCATCCAATTTTCCACTTCGAATATCAGTATCCATATAAAGTTTCGGGTCAATACAAATTTGTCTCAACCTCGTCAGTAATGATAAAATTAGAATTTGACTTTTCGAAAATCCTTCTGTTTGAAGGGTATGATGCAGCTCTTTTTTGGTTTTTTCTAATTGTGCTAAATAGAGTTTCTTTTGTTCTTCTGCCATATCCACATAAATGTTGGTTTCAATTTTATCTGGTAATTCTTTTAACACATCTTTTTTCTTTCTTCTTAAAATAAAAGGAGAAATTTGAACATTTAATTTTTCTAATAATTGTGGGGATTCTTGAATGGCCTTGATACTATATTTTACCTTGAATTGAGAATATGTGGATAAAAATCCTGGCATCAGAAAATCAAAGATACTGAATAATTCTAATAAAGAATTTTCAATTGGAGTTCCAGTAAGGGCAAATCTTGTTTTGGCATGAATGGTTTTAATCATTTTAGTAATTTCGGCATTGATATTTTTAATATTTTGGGCTTCATCAATAATACAAGTATCAAATGTATAAGATTGGTAATACGCGATATCTTGTCTAAATAGTCCATAGCTTGTCAATACTACGTCATAGGTTTCTAATTTTTGAAATGCTTTTACCCGTTTTTGTTTTGATTCATTCATAATAATATAGCTTAATTCAGGAGCAAATTGTTTGAATTCATGTTCCCAGTTATAGATTAACGAAGTAGGAACAATTAATAATATGGTATTTTTATTTTCTTTTCTTTTTTGTTTGATATATTCAATGGTTTGTAATGATTTTCCAAGTCCCATCTCATCTGCTAAAATGCCACTAAAGCCACATTTGGAAAGTGTAAGCATCCATTTGATTCCTACTTTTTGATAATCTCTTAAAATAGACATATTGTCACTTTCAAAAGAAATATTGGTATCCTTATATTGTTTGAATTGTTCTAGAAATTGATGTAAACTATCATCCAACTTGATATATTGATTTTCTTCTAAAGATAAGCTTTTATAAAGTGGCATAGTTCCTTTTCCTTGTTCTAGTTCTAAAGTATCTGTAAGTTTTAAAAATTGTTGCATCGAATCAGCAGTTAAGTCCATGTAACTTCCATTGCTCAAACGATAAAATTTTTTCTTCATTTTTAAAGATTTTATGAGAGATTCTAGTTCTTCTTCCTCTATATGTTCTACATCAAATTGATAAGATAGTATGTTGTCCTTTCCAAGCGAAAAACTGCTTTGTACCCCTACATGATGGAATACTTTCATTTCTCTTAACTCTTGGGATACATACACATCGTATTTTTTTGAAAATGCTTGTAAGCCACCTTCCAAAAAGGCAATGATTGCATGATTGTCTTCTAAAATAAATTCTTTTTCATGTAACCTAAAACCCATCGCATACAATTCTTCTTGGTATATAGCTTCTATTTTTTCATCTCTTTTTAAATAAGTGCCATCCCAATCATTGTCTTCTTCGAATATTTGTTTTTCTATGTCTTGATAACATAACATAATTTTTCCATGGATTTTTGTTTTATTCTTTTCAAAATAATATTTAACATTGGGCAATTCTAATTTTATTTTTTCTTGTAATGTTTGATCTAATTTCGTATTGGAAATAATTTTAGGCAACACATTTTTGGTAAATGATTTTATTTCTTCTTGTTTGATAATGATATCTTGTTTTTGATTTTCTTGTAATAATTTTAGCATAGCAGCTTCTTTGACATGATACATTTTTTCTCTCATCATAACATATTCGTAATTAGAAATAAAAGGAGTGATTTGTTCTTTGTGGATTTGAAAGTGAATGTTTTCTCCCAATGACTCTAAAGCCATCGTCAATGGAAATTCTTCCTGAATTCCAGAAAAATGATAAGTATAATAACCTATTTGTACCGTAAATGGCTTTTCATACAATAGTTTCATAAATTGTAATAAACTTTCGTTGGTTAAACGAATCCATTCTAGCTGTTTTTCCATGACATGGTACCCATAGAAACTGCGATATGAGGGATTTTGACTATCTACATAAAAAGCAAGAAATTCAATTATTTTTTTATCCGTTTCATCAAACACATAATCTGTGTAGCGATAGGTAAACTTTTGTCCAAACCCCACTTCTCCTTCTTGTGTTTGATAAGCTTGAATAAAATGTTCTAAATTTTTCTTTATGATATATTTTTTTTCTTCGCCAATTCTGACCTGTAATTCATAAGTATCTGGATTTCTATAATCCATTAATTTTAAGTTGATATCAAGCGTAATTTTCTTTTTCTTTTTTGTTTCAAATAGTCCCAATAGTTTTTGATTGAAGTCACTATCATATTCACTATTTAACTCGGCAATCATTTGATTTACTTCATCTTCATGTTCAATTAAATACATAATCGCAAGAGCGATATGAGGGCAATATTCAAGCCCTGGTTTACAGCCACAATCCATACCAAACATTTGGTATTCTTTATTAATTATAATAGTGATAGGCAGTTGTTCATAATGAAAATGTACTTTGATGCGATTGTTTAATTTTTCATATGAATCATAAGCTAATTTATCTTTATCTAGATTTAATGCTTGAATATAATTAGAAATTCCTACAATTTTTGTCACATCTTCGATTGTTACTATTTTAGAACGCATGCAATCACCTCAAATATTTATAGTATACCATAGATATATTCGCATTATCTAGTACTTATATGACAAAATGTAGCGTTAAGCTCGATGTGATACCTTTTATTAAAAAAAACTATATTTCAAAAATTAGATAAATATATAATCCGCAAGTCGTTATTTGATAGGTGGCTTTGCATGTGAAATTAAACTAAAATTTTAGTAAGT
>CAJUHL010000008.1:0-28274 GCA_910586425.1 uncultured Bacilli bacterium | reverse complement strand
GAGTTCAGACGTGTGCTCTTCCGATCTACGTAATATAGATTAGATAAACCACCTATGAAAATAACGACATCATACTATAAAATGAAAGGTTGTGTTGAAAACACCTGTGGAAATTTTATCAAAAGACCTGTCTATAAACACTTTTCTATTACAATTTTTATTATGTTAATACTTAAAAAAATTATTGTTTACAGACAAGTCTATTGCAATTTTAAACATTCTGTCCTAGTTTATACGTGATATTCTATCATTAATTTAATTATAAGTATAGAAATAAATAATCACGTGCAAACTAGGGCAGAACTCTTTTAAATTAAGAATTTCCACTATGCACTAAAATTGTACAGGCATTGCCTGTTATATTCAAACCTTTTACCATAGTTTATGTGAATAAGAGAAATGGTAAAAGGTTTGAATATCTGCAAGCCAATAGGGAGCAAAATAAAAACACATTTCTGTGGTGTATTTATTACAGATTTTGAAAATCTGTAATATACCTATTTTCCTTTTATTTTAAAAGGAAAAATCTTTACTTATATACCAAAAAATAGTATAATTATGATAGGAATAACTAGTTAGTTTAGGTGCTATTCCCTTTTTACTTTTTTAAGTGAAAGGGGGTGAAATTATGAGAAAATCAGAGAAATATCTTTGTACTATCATAATACTCCTTATTATCGTGATTATTATCATGTTAATAAAAATAGTACCAACTGCATAAGTCGGTACTTGAACAATTAAATTTGGAATAGTACCTAACTCGTCAAAACTAGGTATTCCCTTTTTTATTATATGCAAGTTTCTTGCTTACATACTTATTCTATCATATTTTGTGTTTAAAAGCAATGATTTAAAAAATAATATTTGAACGTTGTCCTTTTTGTTCTAACCTATAGAATTAAAATTCTATAGGTTATTCGCTAGGTTTCTATTTTGAGTATGTTTTATTATAGTTTTATTTATAGATACTCCTAGGAATTTAGAAACTTTTTTAATCAAAATGATTCTATATTTCAGTAATATCTCAATCTTTATCTACAAACCAAGATGCAGATATATCACAGCTGCTACTAGAAGGGGCAGGAGATGGCATGTCTATTTTTACCAGTACAGGTACTTTAAAAGCAGAACCAAAGGCAACACAAGTTCCTGGTTGTAAAATACGTAATCGTTTGATGACTTCCTGTGTTACATTAGGGACCATCTTTTTAATATAATCGACATCTGTTGGATGTAGCATCTTAAAAATTAGGAAATTACTACATTGGGATAAGGAAGTTTCCGATAATTCAGAGGGTCTTTGAGAGATCAATCCCAAAAGAACACCATATTTTCTTCCTTCCTTTGTAATCCGTTCAAAAATATTATATCCAAGTAAAAATTTATCATTATCATTTTGAACATATCGATGTGCTTCTTCTAATATGATATGAAATGGCATCGTGGCACGTTTTACAGCACTTTTTGAAAAATCAAACAGCAATTTAGAATAAATCTTGGTTAAGTTTTTAGCAAAGCGATCATCTACATAATTAATATCAAAATTGATAATCTGCGCTTTTTTTCCGTCATCAGCGGTCAATAATTGCCTTACATAACTCGTTCTATCAATAAATTTAGGATAAGAAAAATACTGACTATCATCACTTGAAACCAAGGCATGCAGACGAACCTTTAATATATTGGCCTCATCATAAACTTTATCACTTTTCAATACACCTTCTGAAATCAAAGCGAAGTCAAAAGCATCTTGTAAATCTTTCAATGAATATGGGAAACTTCCATCTGGTAACGAAAGATCATAATCATCCGTTAAATAGGTTTCCATGAAATCGACAATCATTTCCATTTCCCGAATTTTCCCACTGGAATCAATCATAATACATTGTTTTAGTGGTCTTGTATATCCCGGTTGAAAAATTGGAGTTTCTAAATTCAATTCTTTGGTATTATAATACGATAAAACTGAAAAAATTTGGTCACGAATTTGGGCAGGTGCTCGTCCACTGGATAAAATATCTAAAATAGCTCTTGCGATGATATCATTTTTGATTTTCAATACTTCATCTTCATTCCGAGCAAAGACTGTGACTAATTTAAGCGCTTTTTCAATGAGTAATAATTGAGAATGTTTTTCAGCACCTAGTAATAGTGCAATATCATCAACTCCGAGTAACCATAGCGGAATTCTTACCAATTCTTGATTTGATTTTATATCTGTTGTATAGGACTTAAACTGAATCTCTGGAACCACTTCATGTAATTTTTGAAAGGCATTATGATATTCGCCGTAAGCATCAAATATAAAAAGGCTAGAGCGGTAAGCAATTTTTTCTTTCTTTTCAAATAAATTCTGAACAATACGTGCAATACTACAAGATTTCCCACTTCCTGTGGAACCAAAAATCGCAAAATGGCTACTAAAAAAATCATTGATATGGACCCCAATTGAAACATTTTCATAGATTGGACTTTTCCCAATATATAAATCTTTTTCTTCTTTATAATCAGAAATACCAATAATATATCCTATTTTTTCTCTTGGAACAAATGAGATTTTAGCTTGAAAAGATGGTTTTTTCACTACACCAAAAACAAAATTTTTCTCTTTTAATTCTCCTAATAACATCACATAAGCAATACCATCTTTGACATCCACAATTTCACCAATTAGCTGTCTTCCATCATCTAAAACGACATGCCTATTCATCATTTCTTGTTGTACTTGTTCTGGGTTTAATGCAACTGATACCAAATTTTCTTCCATTCCAATCATGCGTCCTAACATATAATTACCTCCTCAATTATTTTCATTATACCTGTTTTATGTATAAAAAAAAAGAGTATTTTAAATTAAACTCTTTCGTGTAAAAACATGCACATTTGGTAAGGTATAGATAGTAATCGTTTCTGCCTTTGTAGCTTTGATAAAACCAAGTCCTAAAATCACAATATCCTCATCTTTTTTGACTGAAATAACATGAGGAATTAAGTTTGTTTCTTCTTGTATTTTAAACGTACGATCTATTTTCAGTTGATTGGAAAAATAAAGTGTTAAATTGTTCTTTTCTGTATCAATTCTCACCAAATCTTCAATCCTTATACTTTGCTTGGATTTCACCTGATAGGTAAGTGGTTTGATTTCTTTTTTCGGTAAAATCCGTTTTAATGTCGCTAAATCTACTTGTTCCCCAATATTTCCTTCTTCTAAAATACCAGGAGTATCTAGCAATATCAAATTTTCTTGCAAAGGAATTTCTAAATTCCCTAACGTAGTAGAGGAAAGCATGCTGGTGGTAATTGTTTGTTTCAAATCTGAATAGTGAGAAATAAAGTGATTCATTAATGTTGATTTACCAGCATTTGTATATCCTACTAGATACACATACTTACTTGTTTGATAGGTGCGAATTGCTTCATATAAAGCATCTAAATTTTTATTTTTGGTTGCACTAATCACCAAAGTTTCCAAGGGATTTAGTCCTAAAATTTGACTGTATTGTTTTAATTTTTCATCCGATACGGATAGTGGCAATAAATCTCTTTTGGTAAATACCACGATTATATTTTTAGAACAGTGTTTTGTGATTTCTATCAGGTTTTGATTCATATGTAGTAAATCGACGATTAAAAGTGTCAAATCACCTGTTTGCTTTATTTTTTCTAGATTGTCTATAAACTCTGTATTTACTTTGGTCACTCTTTTGTATTCATTATAATTTTGAATGCGGAAGCAACGATTACATAAGTTTTTATTTTTAGCGTTTTTTTGAATGTACCCTACTTCATTTTCATTTTGAATCTGTAAAAGAGCACCACATCCACTACATTTATTCATAGTATCTTCCTTTGAAAAACAAATCATGATTTTTTAGTTTTTTCATAACTCTTTTTTCCATAAAACGATTTGGGCGTGTCCAAAAAGGATCTCTTACACTAATTGGATTGACCAAAATAGTCGTAATTCCAACTCGATTTCCCCCTACCACGTCTGTCATAATTTGATCTCCAATGATTGCAACTTCATCTTCTGCTAGGCGATATTCCTTTAATATTTGATAAAACCGATTGCTATGTGGTTTTCTGGCATTGCAACAACAATCTACTTCTAATTCTTCTTTGAATGGTTTGACCCTTTTTTTATAACTATTGGAAAAGATAATCAGTTGAAAGCCCATTTCTTTTAAATTGGAAAATAATTCTATTAATTTCTCATCCACCATTTTGATGTGGTATGGCGCTAATGTATTATCCAAATCAAATAATAAACATTTGATACCTTTTTCTTTTAGTTTTGAATAATCTATTGTATATATACTTTTTTGATATACATCGGGAATATACTTTTCCATATAGTTCCTCCTACTTCCATTGTTTCCATTTTAGCATATAACCCTATTAATTTCAATTTATTTTTCTAAAATTTTCCATGATAAAATCATTGGCATAATAAAGTATTATGTACTAACTCAATAAAGAATTTATTTTCGCTATTTTTTGCATGCAATGTTTTCTTTTTGTTTTTTGTTTAATAATAATTGATATAAATCATCTAAACGATTCATATGCCCACCTCAAATTCATATAACTGTTATTATACCAGAATTTATTATTCATACAAAATAAAAAGAGATGACTCTTTTTGGGTTGTTATCCTATACATTTTTATCATCCTACATATGATATATTAGGTGATAATATGCCAAATGGTCGTAATAATTGGTGGGGATGTCGTGGAAGATGGTTCATTGGTCTTTTTATCTGTTCTGTTCTTATTTTTTATCAGCTGATTTTAACATTTTTCATTATTACTCGCTTTAATCTCTTTTTACTTTGTTTTTTTATCTTTTGCTTACTATTTTTTATCTTTCGCATAATATGGTGACAAGAGAAGTTCTGTTTTATACAATAAATCAACTTGTCGACTAATGCGTCTACACATTTCATATTCACGCTCATTAAACTCTATTTTATCTGGCAATGATATTAAAATGAACAGTAATTTTCTTTCTTCTTCTAATAATGGATAATTTTTCTCATAATACCTTAAAATGCTTTCAAAATCATAATCCAATCCATGTTTTTTGTATAACTTATATAAATCAAAAATGGGTAAATCAATTTTTGCCTTATCCCAACTAATGAGATAAGAATTCCGATTCCTAATAAAATGATCTAATTCTAAATGATTGTGGAGAACAACAAAGCGTTGTTTTCTTTTTGTTTTAACCATCTCTAACCATTTTTCTAATTCATGACGGCAATAATTAATAGCAGAAAATATCTTGGAAATATTACGAGCCAACAAATATTCTGATGGACTCATATAGACCCTACTTTCAATGACTGTAATGATATCAATATAATAACTATTTAGATATTCAATATTATTTTGAATATCTTCGTATATTTTCTTATAATCCGCTTCATCTACCTCTTTATAATGAGTGGTTTTACTGTGTAATAGGGTAACCAAATCCATCATATCCATCATTTTCTGTTCTTCAGGCATATCGATAGATTCTTGATATTCTGTAATCGTATAATCATCGTTTATATCACTTACATTTTTAGGGTAATAAGGGAAACTACGGGCATCTAAATAGGTAAAAATCTCATGATTATATTCCCTATTTTTAGCTTTTATCACATACTTTCCTTGATTGGTCTCAACCAAATTTGCCTTTCCCAATTTTTGATAACGATATGGTTTTAAATCATATTTTTTTAAAATATCATTGAGCTCACGCATGTACAGTAGGAATAATAATTTTATCGCCTATATGAATTTCTTTTACATCATTGTAAGACTCTATTTCTTCTTTTGTCATACTATATTTTTCTAAAATGGTTTCTAATGTGTCACCATCTCTTACAATATATACTTTGTAACTTTGGTAGGTTTCAACCGAATCATCCATATGATCGAATAAAGAAACCATTTTTCCTTCTTCTGGTTCAATACATCTTTGTGTCTGTTGTTCGATTTCCTCAACTTCTTTTAACACTTCTTGTTCTTCAAACACTTCCGATTCTCCCTCTATTTCTTCCATTTCACGATCAAAGGATTGATCTATTACAATGGGGTTGATTTCTTCTTTTAAATCTTCCCTTACAGGTTCTTTGGATACTTCTTCTACCATCTCTTCGACTGGAAGCAATCGTTCTTCTAATCCATCCATCACTACTTCAATATTGACAAAAAGGACATTTTCATTCATGATTTCATAATAAAAATCATTGATATCAATATTGGCTTTCTCTATCATATATTTATCATCTAAACTAATATCAAATGGTAGATTATATGAGAAGGCTTCTACATTGACACTGGTATCAGTGATTTTATATTCTCCACTGACTGTAAAATCTCCACTAACTGTGTTATTTTCTTCAAAATGTAATGTATGTTCCAATGAAATACTGGTAATTTCTGATACATTGGTTTTAAAAATAATGTCTTTTTTAAAAGGAATTATTTTTTTCATTTCTATTTCCCCTTTCCTATTCACTTAAGCTTATGAAAAAAGAAATAGTTTATGACTATCTCTCATTTGAAAGGTTTATTTTTCATTTTTTTGAAACAAATGAGTATAAACCTCTTTGTAAGTTTTAACAGGAATATAGGTAATATCTTTTTTAATTTCTTCTGGAATTTCCTCTAAATCTTTTTTATTCTCTTCTGGAATAAAAATGGTTTGAATTCCATTTCGGTGCGCCCCAATACTTTTTTCTTTTAAACCACCAATTTCTAGCACTTTCCCTCGTAGTGTAATCTCTCCTGTCATTGCAACTTTTCTATCTATTTTTTTCCCTGTAAAAGCACTAATAATAGCGGTTGTTAAGGTAATACCTGCACTTGGGCCATCTTTGGGAATGGCTGCTTCTGGCACATTGATATGAATATCATTATTTACTAATTTCTCATAATGAATTCCAAACATTTTATAATTGGATTTGACATAGTTAAGGGCAATCATAGCGCTTTCTTTCATAACATCTCCCAAAGAACCGGTTAGTATCAAATTGCCTTTTCCTTCAAAATAATTGACTTCAATTGGCAAAGTATCTCCGCCAAAGGATGTATAGGCCAATCCATTTACCACACCAACTTCTCCTATTTTGATGGTAGTATTGGAATATTTTTCTTTTCCCAAATATTCAGTTACTTTTTTGGCATCAATGATATATTTATTCACAATAATACGTTTGGTAACCATCGTAGTAATAATTTTTCGTAAAATAGTTGCGATACATCTTTCCAGTTCACGAACACCAGCTTCTTTGGTATAATTGCGAATGATTTTTTCCATCGCATCTTGTTTGAATTCAATCCCTTTTGGATTTACCCCATGTTCTTTACATATTTTAGGAATCGCATACTTGAAAGCGATATCCATTTTTTCATATTCAGTATAACTGGAAAGATTTACAATTTCTAATCTATCCTTTAATGCTTCTGGAATATCTTCTATATAGTTTGCTGTTGCGATAAACATAACTTTGGATAAATCATATTCTTCTTCAATATAATGATCACTAAAAAACTTATTTTGTTCTGGATCTAGGATTTCTAGTAGAACACTCGCAGGATCTCCTTTATAGTTTTTGGTCATTTTATCAATTTCATCAATGAGAAAAACAGGATTACTACTCTTGGCCTTTTTCAAAGCTGAAATAATACGTCCAGGACTTGCTCCAACATAAGTTCTTCTATGACCAATGAGTTCTGCTTCGTCACTAATTCCTCCCACAGAAATTTTTACAAATTTGCGGTTCATAGATTCAGCAATACTAAAGGCGAGAGAAGTTTTTCCAACGCCAGGTGGGCCTACTAGACAAATAATAGGTCCTCTTAAACTGTTGGTCATTTGTTTTACAGCTAAATACTCGATAATACGCGTTTTTACTTTTTCAAGTCCATTATGAGAAGTATCTAATTTAAAACGAACATTTTCTAAATCATCATTGTCAATGGTATAGGTATTCCATGGTAGGAATAAAAGCCAGTCAATGTAATCTCTTACGACATTGATTTCTGGTGACATTGGGGATAGGGCTTCATATTTTTGGACTTCTGCATACAGTTTATCTTTGATTTTTTCAGGTGCTTTTAATGCTTCAATTTGTTTTTTTAGTTCATCTATTTCGTCATCTTTAATAACCGCATCCCCTAATTCTTCTTTGATTAATTTCAATTTTTCGCGAAGTAAATATTCTTTTTGACTATCATCTAATGTTTTTTTTACTTTTAAATCAATCTGATGTTCTACTTCAAACATTTCTTCATCTTCATGAACATCATTTAATATCATTTCGAGTCGTTCTTTTGGGTCAATACAGTATAAATAATCCATATGTCTTTCTAAAGGGATATTCAAAAAAGGAACAATGATATCGGTCATCTTGTTTAGCGATTCTATATTTTGAATCGAAGATAACATACTATTTCCTATATAAGGTACTTTTTTGGTATAAGTTTCTATTTCTTTATAGAGTTTATTAATATAAATTTTTTCTTCTTTTTCCTCTAAAGTTGGTACTTCTATTTTGGAAATAATAGATTCTAGTATTTCTTCTGGTTGATTGACATTCATATATTCCACTACATTTGCCCGATAAAGTCCTGTCAATAAGACCCGAATTTTTCCATTTGGTAATTCGATTTTATGACTGATTTTACATACTACACCAATTGTCGGTAAGTCTTGGATTTTTATATTTTCTTCCAATGAATTTTTTTGATTTATGAGTAGTATTTTATTTTCATGAAATAGTTCTGATGTATCGATAATATTTTTACTTCCGTTGTTTTCAAATTCAAGACGAATGTCGTTATTTGGAAGTAATGCGATTCCTTTAAGTACTATGACTGGTAAATTTGTCTTCACATTGATACACCTCCAAATAAATTGATATTTATTATAGTACAAATCAATGGAAAAGTCCATTCCTTTTTAGGGAAAAGATAAATTGGATTTTTGTTTTAAGAAATATGGTATTTTATATATCACAAAAACTATCACTTTAAAATGATAGTTTCATATCACAATTTCATCAATAGGAATCTTTGTGAAGTAATCTCTTCTTGATAACTACCAACTTTATTGCTTACTATTGATATAAAAAGAAGGCAAGTACTAAAAAGATGGATTCGAATAAAAAGGTAAGAAAGGCAAGCATAAATACATGAGAACTACCACGATTATAATAGTTGGACAAAGGAGAGAGGCGTACTGGTTTATCATGAAAAATGTAATCTGGTTCCTGTCTTAATGATTTTCGTGTATTGACAATAGGAATACTGTAATTGGGTACTTCTATTTCTTTCGATTTTTCTTCGACTGGGATAAAAGCATTCCCAGATTTTTTCACCTTTGTATATCCTGATTCTTTCCACTCATCCACTTCTATCTTATTTTCGTTGGATTCTTTTTCCATACACTGTTTTAAATTCGATATAGTATGAGCTAAAAAATGAATACTTCCTTCTGTAATGGGAAGATTGAGGCATGCTTGTAATTGGGTAAGTCTTTGTTGTAAATTAGAATCTTGTAATAATGGTGGATGATTGGAAAGTTCTAACATGAGATTATGTACCTCTAGATAATAATTATAATATTGTTTTTTTAATGAAGATTCCATTTTTCACCCTCTATTCTTTATGTTCAATTGTTTCTACTTCTACCTCATTAATTGATTCAAACCTTTTTGTTATTTTTTCGGTCGTTGTGTGAATATCTTTCACATCCCTTCCTACGGTTTCAATGCTTCTGGAAAGCTTGTCCCATCTATCTTTATAACGCTTAAATTCCTCGTCTAATAGTTTTAATTCGCGATGAATGATAGATGCATAAGCATCACGTTCCATATTTTTTATAATCATTTGAATGGTAGTAAGTGTACTAATTAAGGTAGTAGGACTTGTGATCCATACTCTTTTTTTATATGCGTATTCTATAATATCGACATGATAGGCATTTAGTTCTGCAAAAATCGCTTCTGCTGGTAAGAACAAAATAGCTTGATCTGAAGTAACTCCTGGTATGATATATTTCGACGCAATCGCATCGATATGTTTTTTCATATCCATTTTAAATAATTTTTCAGCTTGTTCTCTGATTGTATTTGTTTCATTTTTATCTACCATAGTACGATAATTTTCCAATGGAAATTTAGAGTCAATACCAATCAATCCTAGTGGGGATGGAGCAAATAAAGCACAATCTACAATGGTTCCATTTCCCAGTGGATATTGTAATTGATATACTTTGGGACTGTTTTCGCCAAATACATTTGTAAGTATATGTTTTAAATTGACTTCTCCAAAAATTCCCCTTGTCTTTTTATCCGTTAGCACACTTTGCAAAGATACAATATCTCCTGATAGATGATCAATCTTTTTCTGGGCTTCATCAATTTTAGATAATCTTTCTAAAACAGAGGTAAATGTTTGATTGGTTTTTTCAAAACTTTGGTCCAAACGTTCATTGACATGATCGTTCATAAGCCGAAGTCGTGTATCTATTCTTTCATTCATGGCTTGAAAATCGTCATTCAAATTTTTGGATATATGATTTTGAAATTCTCCTAATTCTTTGACCACTATGGTTTCTAGTTTACCAAGTCGTTCTGTAATATTGGATTCATTTCCATTTTGAACGAGCAAAATTACAACCAATATTAAGATTACAATCAAAACCCCAATTATTACATACTCCATAATAACCTCCTACTGTATATCAAACTGATGCGTAACCCATTTGGATAATCCAAAAGCGAGAATAATCATACTTCCTAATTTGAAAAGTACACCAATATCGGTAATACTTTCCATTAGGGTTGTCCCAATAAAACCCCAAAAGTAAATTAAAAACAGCTTGGATACCAAAAGCGCCAATAAGTACTTTGAAAATCTCATACCCGATAATCCTGCCCCAATATTAATGGAAAAAGCAGGTGTAAATGGAATAGAAAGCAGAATGACCAGACTGGAAAAAGACATAGTTCCAATCTGCTGCATCCAATTGTATGTTACTTTTTTTTGCCATTTTTTCTGAATCAAGCGAAACAAGAAAAAACTGATAGAACAGCCTATGATAGTCGCAATCCATGAAAGAAAAAAGCCCATTATATTTCCAAATACCAACAGATTAATCGCAATAAATAAAGCAAGTGGTAACATTGGAATCATCGATTCTAAAATAATGATAGACACCCCTATCAATATACTTAAGATGTAATTTCCATTTTGAACAGCATTTTGTAATACTTCTATCATGTTTTGAATCAATGTTTCCACGATTATCCATCCTATTCTATTATAATACATGATACACCATTTTCACAACCATATTTTTAAAATTATATATTCTTTTGCTTTGTAATCTTTTTTACCTTTTGTTCTTCTGTTTCTATTTTTTTAACACGATTTTCAATCTGTGTTAACATACAATTCATATATTTAAAATGATAAGAAGTACAAGGTATTTTTCTTCTATAAATAATATATTTGAGATATTGATAAAAAATGAACATTTGTGCATCCTCTGGATCTGTTAAAATTTGATATTCTTTTTTGGTGAGTGCATACTTTCTTCCTGCTGTCAATCGGTGAAAAAAAATTTTACTTACTGTCATTTTAGAAATTTGAGGGCAAATTGCAATTGAAATAAATGTGGGTATTATTTCCCTTTCCATATCTATCTCCCCCACTATAGGTTATGGAAAAATGGTAAGATTTGGAAAGGTAAATACCTAAAAAAGATAGAGATTTCTCTATCTAACTTAGTAATATCCACTCTTCATATCCACCTATGATATTGGTCGCTTTGTAGCCCATTCTATTTAAGATTTGGCATACATTTCCACTGGTTAACCCTTTTTGACAATAAATGTAATATCGTATGTTGGGGTTTAAATATTCGCTCGGATTCGCAATTAGTTTTTCATATGGTATATTAATTGCACCATCCATATGATTGTTGTTGTAACTTTGTGGACTACGAACATCAATAACATGTACAGTATCTTTTATATTTAATAAATCTGATATGGAAATACTAGATATCATATCAACCACCCTAATACAGTATATGCACAAGGTCGTATTCCACAGATGGAATTTGACTATCTCTTTTGAATCTGCTGAAGGCATTATAAATTAAAAAGGAATCATTTGTAGGATTCCTGTCATTATTCATCTTCTGAAAAGAAGTCATCGAAAAATTGGTCGTCTGTAATTTCACGTGTTTCAATTGTCTTTGGCTTTGGAATTTCTTTAATGTCTTCTTTCATTTTTTCTTGTTTTTCTTTTCTTGCCTGTTCTTCTTTTTCTTTTCGTTCTTCTTCTTCCAACTCTGCAATTTTAGCATCAATTCTTTTGACTAAATCGTCCACATTAAATGGTTGGTTATTCCCAGGTTGGCTGCCCCTTGG
Source organism: uncultured Bacilli bacterium (assembly GCA_910586425.1). The sequence continues at coordinate 15,836 of CAJUHL010000008.1, read as the reverse complement.
TGTTCCTATGCCAGGCATTGGTGGCATATTCATTCCGGGCATAGAAGGCATTCCCATGTTCATTCCAGGCATGGAAGGCATGCTGCCCATATTCATTCCTGGAATAGAAGGCATACCAGGCATTGGTGGCATTCCCATGTTCATTCCACCATTCCCATTTAACATATCATTAATCTTTTTTTGTCTTTTTTCATCCACAATTTTTTTCAAGTCAAACAATTTTACTTCGCGTTTTTCTCTTTGTGGATATTCTGATTTGCCATATTCATGGCCCCATAAACCTTCTTGAACCATTTTATAGTTTGGTGTCAGTGTAGTTTTAAATGGCATACATCTCGTACGTAATACAATCATTGACCCAAATTTCATACGTTGCAAATCACTTACTGTAACCAGTGGCGTACTTGCTGTTTTGTCATCCTTACCCGATTTTACTTCGCCACACATTTTACTAATTTCTTCCAATGCTGCAAGTTCACTACTAATTAAGTATATGATATTACCACAGTTTCCCTTGATCGTTTCACCATTTTCTTTTCCATATACTTGATAAAGTTGAGCAAAGTTTTGAATAATGAATGTAAAGCGGATAGAGCGACTACGTGCTGCTGTAACCATGGTTGTAACATCTTTGAGTGGTGGCATGTTAGCAAATTCGTCCAATATAAAATTAGTACGGTATGGCAATTTCCCACCAGTTTCTTGTGCTACACGAATTAAAGTTTCATAGCATTGTTTTAAGAATATAGTTACCAAAGAATGGTATGTTTTCTTTTCATCTTGAATTACTATAAATACAGCTGTTTTTTTACGTCCAATTTCTTCCATATCAAAATCACTATAGGATAGCATTTCTGATAAATTTTCTCTGGATGAAAATAATTTAATTTTTTGTTTAAATACCGATAAAATACTTCCTTTGGTATCGGATGGTGCAAGTAAAGTACTTGCGACATTGACATAGGCTGAAGAACTTTGATCTTTATCACTGAAATATTCTTTCATGTAAGTAGTTCCACCTATTTTTTCTTCTCCAACAGTTGTCATTAAGTTAATACTATTTAAGTTAATTTTATCTTCGGTTGTATCATCAAATAATGCGAGCGCAAGTCCTGCAAAATAGTCAGCAGAAGTATTTTCCCAGAAAGGATCATTGTTTTTAGAAGATTCATCATATAAGATATTTTTAGCCAAATCGTCTAATAATTCATTGGCTTTATCAGAATCACCATTTTTGTATAATGTGTATGGTAATGTCAATGGATTCCAACAATTACCTTTTTGGGGATCACGGAAATTCAAAAGAACAATATTGTATCCTCGTTCACGTAATTCATTGGCATTGTTTTCATAAATTTCACCTTTAGGATCGGTGATAATCATCGATTCTCCTTTTTTGGATAATATTTTAACCATTGGCTGTACTAGCATTTCTGTTTTACCAGAACCTGTACTACCAATTACCAAATTGTGATATTCTCCATTATCAACCCATAATTCATGCCCATTATTCATAAGCGGAATTCCTGCAGCGTCGCTTTTTTCATCATGAGGATGAACCAATTTCAATTCTTTTTGTATCTCCTTGTCTTTGGCCCATCTAGAGTACCCTTTTTCTTTTTTTTCTTTTGTTGTAATTCCAATTCCTTTTTCTCTTTCGAAAAAGGAAGAAGATACCCCTGTTATAATAGCAATCATAAAGGCAATATAAAATACCATAGTTGGCGCTAAATATTCACCAGTGAACGCTGGAAACGGGTTGAGTCCATGTATGGTCGATTCATTCAAGAGTGAGACAACATTCAAAACTGCAATTGCAATAAAATATAGTAATGCAAGTGAGAACATTATAAATATTAATAAATCTTTTGAATCGGCTCTAAATTTTAATTTCATACCTTAACCTCCCTAGATTTTGTTATTCTTTTTAGATATGATTGATACAATAAACACAATCATCAAAATGATTATAGCTATAATAGCAGTTATTCCTAAAATAATCAAGACTTTATTATCTTCTTTTGTTTCTTTTGAAAAACGAATTTGAATCGGTTTATTTTGTGAGTTTTCAACTGTTATATTCCAAATGTATGTATTTTTTTCAACCAAATCGGCATTATGAGAAAGTACTTTATGATTGGTTTTTATTTTAATTTTCAATTCATCAATTAGCATATAGTCAAATGGGTTACAAGTAAATGTTTCACTGGTTGTAAGATCATAATAATCCCCACTATCAATCAGGTTATGGGCAAGATAACATTGTGATAGTAATTTGGACTTTTGATATGATTGTATATTATATTTCGCAAATAGTTGTACTTCTTTATGGTTTTGCTTTACTTGATATATAGGAGGATTTTCATTATCGGTTGGAATATAAGATTCGATTAAGTTTTTAATCTGCTCTTCTGTTATACTTTCATTGAATGCACTGATATTGATGGTTTCGGATAATATTTTGTCATGAAACTCCAAATTATATTCAGCAGAACATCCTGTTACAAAAAATAGTAAAACCAATATCATTATTTTTTTCATAGGACCTCCTAACCTAGTAAATATACATATCCATTAAAATAGTATGTTTTTCCACTATAAGAATGCTGCTTGATATAATCTATTGTAACATTAAACTTACGATATCGTACAGTAGACCAAGAAGCACTATCCCAACTGCCTTCTTTCCATCCCTCTGAAATGGTGACTGTCCCATTTGCATTCACAGATTCTATAATTGCAACATGGCCGTAATAATAATTGGTATTCTCTTGCCTTTTACCACCAGACCAGGATACAATAGCGCCAGCACGTGGTTGTGTTGCATCGGCAGACTTGGCAAATAGGTTTCCATCTGGATTACGATACCATGCTTCTCCGTTTCCAGAAGTATTCTGAATAGAAGTAATTGCTCTTTGTTTTAATTCTTCAGGCATATTGGAATAATATAGAATTTCTTGGGCTCTATTTTTTGCATACCAAACACACTGTCCTGTTAAATGTCCGATATTCGGATACCATTTACTATTTTGTAAGCTTGCTACATCTTTATGAAGTGGAGCGGTACTTATATATTTTCCACCACTAGCAAATCCCATATTTCTGGTTAGGCTTGATAATTGTACCCCATCCGAATAAAAGAATTTTAAAATTTGTTCATAGTTCATTCCCTGATCCGCTAAATCCGCTGCCGCAATTTGGCTCATTCCACAGCCATGTCCCCCAGCTGCGTGATGTAAATATTTATCCGAAATTGTTACTTGATGAATTTCACCATATGGTTTTTTTTCATAAGTACATGTATTTTGCCCAATACAATTCCAAGAGTCATATTCAGAGTCAAATATCTTTCCAGCACTATCTACTAATATCTGCCCTTCCGTTGCTTTGGCAACTTCTCTATTGGAATCGCGAATATCCTTGTTGAAGTTTTGCAGATTAGAACTGCTCTCGATTGACGTTTTACAAGAGTTGGTACGCGAAAGTACATAAGTTCTAGCTGCAACGGCAAGCGCTTTTTTGGATTCCAAAGGAAAGTAGTCATATGTTTCTTTTGACAACACACCAGCAACATAATCTTCTAAAGTATAGGTTCCAATGATATTATTATTGTCATCTACAACGGTAACACCAGAGCACTCTACATAACTTCCTTGTGATGCTATTATTGGATTTTTCATAAAGTAATTGATATCAGAAAGAATCGACTGATATATTTGCAATTTTAATTCCGAAGACAAATTACTTCCTAAATCCCCACGAAATCGGTCTATATATCCATTTTGACCTATAATCGCATCCTGATATGCATCTTTTGAAATACGATAACAGGTATTTTCTTTCCATGGTTCATCCGCTTCATACAAGGCATTTATGATATAATCCATTTCTTGTTCATATTGGCTCATTTTAGAATTGAAAAGTGAGTCTGTAGACAGTAATTCATCATTGGAACGATTGAAAAAAATAGTTCCTAATAACAATGAGGTAAACTCTTCTGTCATTGTTAATTGATTTAAACAATCATTTTCCTCATTTAATTCTTCATATTTTTCTAATTGGTCTTTAATTTTTCTTCGAAATGTAGATAAAAAATAATACCCTTGCGAATTCATACAATCCAAACGACTTGAACACCAACCTCCTTGTTGTAAGTACTCTATCACATTAAGTGAATTATGTTCATCGTCTAGTCCCACAGAAAGATAGGATACCAATTTATCTTTTCCAATGCTTTCTCTACCAATACTTATCATACTGGAAGACATAAATAGAATAAATACAAATAGAGAAATTCCAAAGCTAAGAACAATTTTAGATAGTATGGGGCTATCAGTAATTTTTTTTGAAATGAAGCCCAAAAACTCTAAAATACGTTGAGGGATTGTTTTGATTTTCATCATTTTTAATACATTTACCACTTTTTCCGCTTCTTCTTTTGGAATCGCGCCACCAGTGGCAGCAGAAATTCCTTTCGCAGCTACTTGATCCGCTACTTGTTCAAAAGCATTTTCTTTTTCCTGTTCCTGTTCTTCTATAAAATTACTACTTTGAGGTAAAACATTTTTATGTTGATTTACAACATTTCGAAGATGCTCCTGTGTTCCATCAGATGGATTGTGTAAATTTTGAAAGACGGTATTTTTGGGTAGTACTATCCTTTGTTCCTCTTTTTCTTTAGAAGAAAGCCTAAAAGCTACATTTTCTTGTAGCTCCTTTTCTCTATTTTGATTTTCCTCTTTCATGGTACCACCACCAAACTATATTTTTTAAAATCCGCCGCCACTACCGAAGGAATCTAACTCCTGCTCGGTAGCAATAACATTAATTTGCATTCTTCGACTGCCACATACAAATAGGGCATCCCCTTGATTGTATCTTTTGATATTTTCTTTTTCATTATCATTTAAGTCAATTAATCTTGATAAATCTTCCACCGCTTGTTTTTTGAGGCCCATTACTAAATAGTAAGAAGCATTATCAAATATTGCTTTACCTTGTGTAATAACACTTGGATCACTAAAATCACTTGGTTGTTGGGTAATGATAATTGTTCCTGTGTTATATTTTCTAGAACGTCTTTGAATTTGTGCTAGAAAATCTGCTCCTAATGTATTATTTCCAGATAATAATACGTGGGCTTCATCTACCATCAATACTGTGTTCACTCTTTTATCCAATGTAAGACCCCAAGCATATTTTAATATGTTAAAAAATAAGGCATTTCTAATATTGGTATCTGCATTCATTAATTCACGAATATTGAATACAATGAAATTACTTTGAGAGGCAATCGTTGTGTGCCCATCAAAATAGTATTTCAATTCTTTCACAATTGGTCTTATTTTAAGTTCTAATTTTTCCATAATATCTTTTTCATGTGTTGGTTCTGTCATAGAAGCCAAACGACCTTTGATGGTTGCGTACACATCTTTAAATGTTGGATAATCTTCTGATGTTAAACGGGTAAAATCAGATTCAAAATCAATTTCAAAACGTCTATATGTTTCTTGTACTACTTCGCTAAACATATTCAAAACATCTTCTTCGATTCTTGGATCATAGTATTTCATGAAAGCTTTGATGCTTTGTAATGTTCTCGTAAGAACAGTATAGCCAAGTCCCCCCTCTATCTCTTCATCATCAGCATCAATGATTACTTCAAGAGGATTTACCATTCCAAATTCTCCACCTTTTCCAAGGTCAATAAAATCACCATCATACCGACGGGCCATGTCTTCTAGCTCACCTTCAGGGTCAATAATCACCAGTTGACAGTTATTACGGATATGTGTTCTTAACATAATTTTAGCAGCAGTTGATTTTCCACTACCAGAAGTACCTAAAATAATTAAGTTGGCATTGTTTCGATTATGTTCTTTTCGGATTTGATATAGAAATTGATTGAATAAAATTACCCCACCAGAAAAATCGACACCAAGCAATGTAGATAAACCTGGATCCTTGATACTATCAAAGATAAATGGATACATTGCTGCAATGGTTGGTGCTGGAATTGGTGTTCCAATTCGAGATTCAATATCCTGTTTTGGAAAAATTGGTAAGATGGATTTGAGTACTTTTTCCTGTTCAAAACGAAGTGGAAAAGCACGCATTTCCATTGCTTCTAAATAGCTACGTACTTGTAATTTTTTACTTGTTAGTTCATCTTCACTATCTGCAGTAATCATTACATGCATTTGAAAATCATAAATTTTAGCTTGTGTTGCAGCAAGTTGTGAGATAAATTGTTCTAACGATTCATAGTCTTGACGAATTCGTTCTTGTAATGTACGATCAGTTGTATCTTGATGTCTTTGTTTTAAATCTACAATTTCCCTATTTAACATTTTGCTGATTACGCTAAATGGTAATGGAATATGTTTGATGACTACTTTAATTCCAGACATACTAGTCAAAGAAGACAGATACCCTGGTTGAATGTATTTTGGATAGGATATTACTGTTAGTATTGTTGCATATTTATCGCTAATCATAAAAGAATTGGATTTGAATTCAAGGCCTTTTGGTGCAATTTGACTTTTTACATTCATTATGCCGCCACCGTTCCAAATGTGGTTGTTACTCCACCATTTAAGAAATTATCCAATATAATTCTCAAATCATCATTTGTAACTTGATGTGTATTTAACCCTGCACTTGCAAAGGAATTAATCAAACCACGAATCCTTTTTGCGATAACTTCATTGTTAGCTTCTTTAAATAATAAGAAGTATTCTGTATCCACAATATTATTGTTCATAAATATATTGGCCTTATTGATATCCTCCATGATTAATTTGCGTCTAATCTGATCATTTACTGAATTAAATAGTAATTGCAATTGTGATAAGTAAACATTAATATCTACTGGTCTATCTGCTGCAATAATCCAAAACTCATAATCGATTAAGTTATATACATTTTTTAAATTATTAATGATAGCATTTTGTGTTTCGTAATCTGCAATAAAGATATTGCGTGGCATTATTTTTACACCACTAACCTTTTCATTATTATCTAATATAATCATCCCATTGGTAATACTTTTTATCGGTACAAATTGTTCTGTATATTTACTCCTTGTTTTCTTCTTGCCCATCTTCTACACACCAACCTTTCCATACAAATTTTTGTCTTGTTGTAAAGAAATTCCAAACCCCTATTATTACTGTTAACACATTGTGATAATTTGGAACTGGAAACACCAGAAATCCTGTTATCACAGCAGGCGCAATGGAAATAAATGCCATTACGGTATTGCCAACTGGAAGTAGCATCATTAAGAATAATGTCACTCCGATTCCACTTCCAAATAAAATAAGATCAAATGGGTAAAATAGCCCAAATATCATCATTGATTTTTTTGAATTTGCTGGTATCAAAAAATTCATTCATCCATCCCCTTTAGTTTATTATGACGTTCCATCTCTTGATTAATTGCATCTTTATAATCCTTCTGTGGTGATTTATCAACTTGATAGAAACGCTCTCTTTGTGCTTTTTCTGCTTTTATTGTTTCTATATTCTTCTGAATTTTTGAAATTTCATCACGCAATCCAGCCTCTTTGACCTTATTATCTTGGTAGGTATTAAGAGCGTTTTCTGATTGTTGATATTGTCTAAATAAAATTTCTCCCTCTTGAACTTGTTTTAGGTAATTATTATATTCTTTTTCTGATTGTTCCATTTTTGCTTTAGCTGCAGATAAATGTTCTTGCGAGTAAACAGGGTTGCCATCTACACCAACGATTCCACTTGCTACGCCCCGTGATATTTTTTGATATTCCTCTTGAGCTGCTTTATACGATTCGCTATATTTAGTAGAGTTTGATTTCATTTCGTTCAGCTTTTTCAGTTGAGCATTTTTTCTTTCTTCTACCAGTTTCTTGGAATCAGCCATTCTAGATACATCATACCCCTGCGAACGAAGACTTTCTGCTAATGACGCTGTCGTATGTTCTGATACATTTAATTCCGTTTGCTTGTCATTCAAATTGGAGTATGCAATTGAAAGTGCGTCTTTTGTTTCCTTAACTGCTGCTGCACCACTGGATGACAGCATTATTTTGCTAACTGATAATCTGGCCATCTCATTTCCTGTCAAGTTTTTAAATTCCTCTCGCATACCTTTTGAGAATGCTTCTTTGGGATTTTTAAAACCATTTTTAGCTCCACCTAATGCACCTAAAACTAAACCTTTTCCGGTTGCACCAACCTGTTTTCCAGCCATTGCACCAGCAATCATACCTCCAGCTAAACCAGCACCTAATCCTACCGTCTTTTTTGGCATATCAGCAATTAGCTTTCCGCCTAGGGCATTATCTCTAATTTTCTTCATTGGATTCAATGTAAAACCACTATCTAGCTTAATACCTAATATATCTTCTACCAATTTAGGAAGTTTTTTAGCAAACATCAAGGCACCTATAATAATAAATAGCATAACCCAAAATTTATATTTTTCTATACTCTCATCCATTGTAGTAAAATCCATTAGCTGAATAATATAAACTGCAAAGTATAGAGCAACCAATCTAACAAATAAATCTGCCCATGTTTTTCCCACTTCTTTTAACCATTTTTTAAACATTCCATCTTTTCCTGATTTAGGATCCACATAAGAAATAATTGGAATTGGAGCTATAATTTGTAAAAAGCCAAGCTTAATACTACGTATTGCAACATCAAAACAAAATGATATTAGAACCAACAGTACAACAATTCCAACAATCGTTGACATTAAGAATTTGTAGTCAATGGTGTATGTAATAGTTGTTTGAGGTTGAGCTCCTTGAATACCAGGTATCATAATTTGTTGCGCAGCATTTACTAATTTTTTAAAAATGCTTGAAACACCTGAAGAAGCATCTACCTGTGCAAGATCAAGATATTTAGATACTGTCATATCATTACCTTCACCACAGTAAGCATTTTTAATATCATCAGAAGCCCCATCTATTATTTGATAAAAGGGGCGAAATATCATTATCGCGATATAATCCCCATCTGTAGCTGCAGATGTTTTATCAGCAGGACATACATCCGACATTTGATAATGCCTATTCGAAAGATTTGCATTTTCCTGTCCTAAAATCAATTTGGCAATTACATTATCTTGTACTATGGCACTTTGTGCTTCATATAACTTTTCAAAAGCAGTTGGTGCAAGAATAATCATTGCAAATACTAAAAGTATATTTAATATTATTTTTTGAGCGCCTTTCGCTTTATCGGATAAATCATCTGGATGTACTAAATAGGAAATAAACGAAAATGTAACTTTAAATAGCATAAATACACCCAGTAGCGTATATATTTTTCCTGCAACTCCTTCAAATGCATCATTACCAAATAGATTGAATTTTGAAATTTGCATTAGAATTTCATATATAATTGAAACTAGTGAGTAAACAATACTATCAATAGCAGCAAATAGATTTCGAAAAGTATCTGTTCCCCAATTCATTTTCACCACTCCTTTCTAAAATAATGAACAAAATATTTGATTTGGCTCTATTCCATATGGTATTAAAACACCACTTAAATCTACTAAAAAAATAATTAGTATTGGTAAAAAAATAATAACAGCACCGATAATCAGTCTTTTTATTAATTTAGTTCCGACTGCTTTAAAGTTTTTTTCATCCCCAGAAAGGGCAATACCAGCAAATTCGATTATCGACATAATAATGATGATAACAGGAACCGCAATATATATAAAATTAATGACCCATTTTAAAATTTTATCTGTATTTTGCCCAAATACAACACATTTATTAATTTCTTCTTCAGCGCCATCTTCCTCTGGCTTTTCATTTATTATATTTTCTTTTATTAGACTTAAGGTTACTGTTGTATTATATTGTTGGCGATCGATTCTCCATTTTTCTGCATCAGTGATATTATTAAATCCCCATATACTGTATCCGCCAATAGCAACATCAATAGTAGCAACTAAATACATTGGGCATTTTCCTGCATATTCAAATTTAGGAACTCCAATGACCCCTTGATTCCAATTGAGGATTTTTTCCTTGTTTGATGACGAACTAGCTTGGCCTCCACCTACTTGCATCCAACATTGATGAGCACCATCATCAAAAACATCACATAACACACTAGTTTGTTGAGCAGGTATTGTATCACCTGGTGTTACATATTCACATTTTTTTTCAATCATATCATCTAAAATTCCATTTAAGTTTTTCCCCTCTACCTGATTTGCATTACAAATAAAAAGGGTAAGTATAATAAATAAACTTATTTTAATCTTTTTTTGCATATTATCACCTATATCTAAATTTTCACATATACATTATAACATAAAAAAAAATAATAGGAAATAAATTCTTATTACTTTTAATCATTATCAATTACTTTATTCTTCTACGCCGTCTGGTGAAGAACACTTACCGTTAATAAAGCAGTTAAAGCAACTAGCAGTTTTAGTAGAATTACCATTATTATCTAAAACTCCAAAAATCCATTGTACAATTGCGATAATGAAAAATATCAATACTGCGTATAAAATTCTTTTAATCAATCTTGTTTGTGCACTTTTCATTTCCTTTTCGTCATTGGACATAACAGCTTTTCCCAAATCTACCATACCAAAGATAACTAACAAAATTGGAACTGCAATCTTAATTAAAGTCACAACCGTACTCACTGTATCAGGAACTATTTTGTCTATGTTACCTCCTAAATCTGTGCACGTAACTAAATCTAACACTTCTAACATTCTAAAACCTCCTATAATTCTTGTTTACCGATAAGACATACTGTCTCACATAACTAACTATACCTTTTTTTCCTTGATTTGTCAATCTTTACTTACTAAATAACCCCAAAATACTATTTTTTTTCTCTTGATTGTCAGTTTTTTGTCGTACAAATCCCAATCTTACCAACAATAGATTAAGTGCATGAATACTTTTTTCCCTTTCATCTAGTGGTGGCATATTATAATAGATTTTAGCCCCAGATTCATATTCAAAATCGAGTACATCCTTTGCATTTAATAAACTCTGATTTAAAATAATTTTTTTATTTTTCAATTCTCTAAAGGTATTACTATTCACTAGCATCAATTTATTTAATTTGATAATAGAAGGCTCCACTAAATAAAGAACTTCATCACACAAACTTTCTGCCTCTTTACTATCATTTACATCTATTAAAATGACATTATAATCCCTATATTTTGCAATCGCATTTCCAATATCTGTATTGGGTATAGAGATTAATTTCTTATCATTAAAGTAGCGGAAATCGCTTTTATTGACTTCAAATGCGATAACAGAATAATTTTTTTCTAATTGTTTTACCATCATATAAATTAATGTCGTCGCACCTGACTGCTTGGTTATATTTTTGACACCAATAATTTTATTGCTTACCACAGGTTCTGCTTCTACATATTTCTCTACCACAACATCTTGTGGTTTACTTCCATCCAACTGATGAATATGAGCAACATCACGATATGTATTTGGATTGTTATATAAATATAGAATTCCTTCAACATTTTTTGTAAAATTATAAATCCCCATAGAAATCAATTTAGATAAGTATTCGTTAGAACCACTTTCTTCAGAGTCATCTAACAGTAATATTACTTTATCCATATCCAATGTGATTGATAATTTTTGTAATACTTTAATATCTTTATAATTTTTTAATGCGGTAACATCTAAAATCATTCTTTGAAAGAAAAAATTATGAAATTGTGCGATAATATCATCAACGTCAAATTCTCCCTCTAACGTTTTAATTACATCAATCTCCAATTCTTGTAACATAGATTTTTGTTTATTTGCAATAATAACGTTCATTAGATTTACCTCCTTTTTATTTCAATATGCCCATAATTTTGGTTTCCCCATGTACAGGTAACTCTAAAGACTGACCTATAATTGGAAAATCAAAATACATAAAAGCAGAAACACTATAATATTTTCCTTTTGGTGTATCATACTCATAAACACAATAACGATATGTATTATTGGTAGTTGAAATGGATTCTTTTCCATTTCGTTTTGGACAACCATTATGAGATGTATTAATACGATATCCCATTTCAGAAAGGGAAGACGCAATTTCATCTATCGCATCTTTATTATAGACTTCATATTTTTCAATAATATCTATAATTCTATTTTTTACTTTAAAAGCCTTTGTATAAGTCAAAGAACTTGCAAAAAAGAATATAAATATAATTACAAAAACAATAACAATATTCACAATATATGCATTTGCAATTGCTTCTTTCATTTGATCACCAACTATCTTTGACTAAATTCATATATACGCTCTGTTTCTGAATAAACAGGGAGTGTAAAAGTTCCACCTACAATAGGAATATCCATATAAATATAGGTCAATATTCCATAAGTAAAATAACCATTCTCTTTGGGGTATTCATAGATGCAATATTTATAGTTTGTTCCAAACTCTTGGATTGGCATATAGTTTCTTCCTTTATGTTTTCGTTCAGGACAATTCAAATTACCTGTTGGACTGATTCGATATCCCAGTGTTTGCATCGCACGTTCAATTTCCCCTAATGATAGCGTATTATACCCTTCAAACTTTTCAAGAGAATTGGCGATTTTACCATTAATTTTAAACGCCTTTGTATAACTTAAGGTTGCCGCCAAGAAACCGAAAGTAATTACAATAAAAACAATGATAATATTATACAGAAATGTACTTCCGATTGCCTGTCTCATATAGTTTACACCATCCTAAAATCATATAATTGTTATGGTTGGCATGAATTATTGGTCCATATCCCACCATTGTTATGACATTCACTTCTTGCCTTTGTATTATTCATCATATTTGTAATGATTGGCGTAGCGATTGCAACAATGACTCCTATTAATATGATTGTAACAACCGTCATGTTTGCTTCCCCAGTTACTTCCTTCATTCTATCACCACCTTACACTTTCTATAATTTTAGTATAACACGTTTTATTTGAATTATCAAATATTTCCCTTATCATTTACGTTTTTTTACACACTCTAAAATAGAGGATGGATAGAAAACTGCTCATAAAGGTTATCACAATTCCTAGATAAAAGCCCGTTGGCACATATTTTAAATTGATTTCATGCATTCCCTTTTCCAATTCTACTCCAATAAATGTATCCGCAATCGAAATGAATTCTTTTCTTTTTCCATCTACTGTTAATTGCCAACCTTTGTCGTATGGAATGGATAAAAATAGAATTTTTGGTTTGTCTATATATAGGCTACCCGAAAATTGATTTTTATGGATATCTATATTTTCTAATGTATTATTTTTCAGTTGAGCAATCTGTCTTTGAAATACTTTTTCATCTAATTGATATATAGATACTCCTGTTGCTGTTATTCCATCTTTTATATGATCAATTATTATTTCAATTTGATTTTTGACATTTCTTGCTTGAAATACACCAATTTCTTCCCATGTTTCACTTTCTATTTTTCTCCCATTCACAGTAACTTCTGCGATATCACCACGCAAATGATTTCCATCCTCATAGTGAATTTGGATATAGTAGTCACCATCTGTTACAGGTAATACATATTTTGTTTTTTTATCCTTTATTTCATATATTTGTTTTAGTGGTTCTTCTTTGATGCCAGAAAACGTCATCATGAGGTCGTTTTGATAAACAAAAGCATTTTGACGATTCAAATCATAAGGAATTTCTTCAATAGCGTAGCCAATTGGTAAAACATTTGGATTTTCGTAAACAATGATTTCTTCCAATTTTTGAGTTGTTAAAACTGGATGATATCCAATACTTTCTCTTTTTGACAAATACGTTCCAATTCCCAAGAGGGAATCAATGACAATGGTATTGGTATTATTGTCTTTAATGGTAACTCCTGTTGTTGGGTATCCTGCATGATACATAAATTGATGAATTGATTTTTTGTTGGTGGAAATAAAACTAGTAAGCGTTTGTTTTTTGCAAACCAAACCATCCAATCCACTATAATACTGTATGCTACCAGTTCGATAATTAGAATGTGTGGCAAACGTTTCACAATTAGAAAGTAAATATGTAAATTTTTGATTTGCCTTTGCCCCCTGAAAAGTAAGTTGAATATGAAGTAATAATTCCAAAAAGGAAAGTATTATGAATAAAAAAGAAAAAATTGTTTGTTGCTTTGTTCTTGATTTTACATATAGTAAAATAAAATATAGTAAGGCAAAAATTCCTGTTAAGAAAATTTCTTCTAACCGTAGGTATTGGTATCCTCGAAAGTATAAAAACACACTAATAATTGTATAACCAATAAAAAAATAGAGAATGGATTGTAATGAAATTGTTTTTAAATGGTGATAAGTATTGGCGGCAATGACGATGAGAACAAAAGTGAATAAAAAAGAATGCCGATTTTGAAAATAATTGGGCATTGAAAAACCATGCCAAATGTAAATTAAAATAGGGAAAATGGAACTAATCAAGAGGAATAGCAAGAGAAAAAATGTTGTCTTTTTTTCTTTTCTTGTTGTGTTAATAAAATAAAAATACACCAAAACAAGCGAAAACATGCCACAATATAAATTTGTTCCATTCACATTCAATACATTTTTACAATTATGTGCTCCAATATATAATTTTGCAACTAATTCATTGAAATAATTTACAATCGAATGGATATTCCAAAAAGAGGGCAATGGATAGCGATATACATTTTGTAATTCTAATAGGGTTGGAAGCAATAATCCCATAGCAATTCCAGTTGCCAAAAGAGAAATCAGAAGAAAATGAGCCGTCTTTTTAGACAACACTTTTTGCTGCTGTAATCGTATTTGAATGAAATAATAAATTGGTACAAAAAGACAAACCATATATCCAGTATAAAAATTACTGGTAATTGTAAGCAGAAGAAATCCAAAATAGGCTCCCTTTTTGTTTTCTTTCACGAAATAATCTATTCCAAGTAAAACAAGGGGGAGTAAATAAATAGCATCTAACCACATGGGATGAAAATAGTATTGTACAGTATAACCCATTAATGCATAAGCTGTTGAAAATAAGTAATTGATTCTTTGATTTTCTGGGATATGTTTTTGCAAATAAATATACATGGTTCCACCAGAAAGCCCTATTTTAAGAAGAATTAAGCCGAATATAGCAAATGGGAGATTTCCTTTCGAGAAAAACATTACCACAAGATTTAAAGGACTGGAAAGGTAATATGCAAATGTTGCAATCATACTACCACCTATTCCTTTATGAAAAGAGTATAAAATTGTTTCTTTTCCCAAGAAAACATCTTGTAAATAAGAAAACAAAGAAACATATTGTGCTTTCATATCTGATATGACAAAATTTTCTTCTTGTATTTGATATCCCAGAAAATAATAACCTAAAATAAATAGAGTAATTGGAAGGCAAAAAGCGATTATCATTTGCTTTATTTTTTTCATAGTATCACCTTATAAGTTTATTATAAAATAAAAATATATTTTTTCAAATATATTTTAAGAGGCTTTTCTATTTTTGATCCATCCTAAATTTACATACTATCTATTTTAGTATGTCTGCTACGGCATACCAATATATACTGTTTTTGTTCTATAAGATAGTTCTTATTTTTTCAAATAGATACTGTTTTTATGTAGAACAACCAAGATGATATAATTGTTCTTTGGTTAAGTTTGTAATACGCGTGATTGTTTCAATTGGTAATTTTTCTTCTAACATTTTCTTTGCAGTTTCCAATTTTCCTTGTTCAATCCCTTGATGATAAGAAATATGTTTTTCCGTATTGAGTATCATTTTCTCATCTTCCTCTGGAGTAATCCATGGTGTATAAATAT
>CAJUHL010000007.1 GCA_910586425.1 uncultured Bacilli bacterium | reverse complement strand
TTATACAACGATTTTTTTTAAAAGAAAAGAGCATTGACCTTTGTCAACACTCTGAAAATAATCATTATGATTATTTTTCAGGCTGTTGACAAAGTCGATTTTTCAAATCGGCTTTGCCACAGCCTTTTATATTTCTCCCACAAAAGTATAAAAAAAGAACAAATTTAGGGATTAATCACCTAATATTTACTCTTATTTAGACCTTTTTACCCACTTTGAATTTATTAAAATGTTAAATTTTTCAAAATAGGTAGTTTGTCAACACTCTGGGAAGATTCCAAAAAGGAATCTTTTTTACTATATTTTGCTTCGATTTACATATAATAATATGGGAATACCAAAAAACGGTAGAAAATTACAGAAAAGGTATTGCCAAATTTTAAATTTTATTATATAATGAAGGAGTCTTAAACAAAGACATAGTGCCTAATTAGCTCAGTCGGTAGAGCACTCGGCTGTTAACCGATAGGTCGTAGGTTCGAGTCCTACATTAGGCGCCATTATGGCCAGTTGGTGAAGTGGCTTAACACACTGCCCTTTCACGGCAGCATTCACGAGTTCGAATCTCGTACTGGTCACCAATTATAAAAATAAGCCTTTTAAAATAAAGGCTTTTCTTATGTTTAAATATAGTAATACTCCTGAAAAACTCCTAATAAATTATTTTGCATAACGATAATATCATTTGCTAACTTTGGAGACTTTTATATTGTCTTAAAAATTACTATGAAAGAAATAATTAAGTTAATGATGGTAAGCATAAAGTAAAATACCAATATATTTTTCATAGAATGAATATCTTTAGAAGCTTTTTTGATATACATATTATTTTGAAGATTTACGATTTGTTCTAATTCTGTATTGGATAAATTAGGGTATTTCTTTTGATAAAAATCAAAATCTTCTTCACCTCTTTCATAAAAATATCCTTCAAATGTATCCTCCAATAAATTCCCATCTTTTTCAAATTTCCTATTTAATTGTTTATTTTGTTTCTCTGTTACATATTCCTTTTCCATTGCACTATTTTGTTCATAATATTTGCTTTTAATTGTTTCCAAATCCATAATATCCCTCCAGCATCAGTATAACATAAAATTATTAAGATGTGCATCATTTAAAATAAAATGATGCTTGATATCTAAAAGCAACTTATATATAATAGAAGAAATAGTGATGCAAGGAAGTGCTTTATGAATATTTACCATCAGCTTAATACCATGATTGCCTATATTGAATCCCATTTGGATTCTGATATTTCTTATTTAGAATTAGCAAGAATTTTAGGCGTAAATGAATATACAATGCAAAGACTTTTTAGTTTATTATGCAATATATCACTTTCAGATTACATCAGAAAACGAAAACTATCTCAAGCAGGTTATGATTTATATCACTCCAGCGAAACCATTACAACAATCGCATTTCGCTATGGGTATGAAAATGCAACTTCATTTTCTCGTGCCTTTGAAAAATTTCATGGAATCAAACCAAGCCAAATAAAAAAAGGAAAATATGCACTTAAGAATTTTCCAAAAATTGTATTTGAAGAAAAAGAATATGATCAAAATGATATGACATATGAAATTACACAGTTAGAAGAAATGAAACTGTATGGAAAAGGAATTCCAACAAATGAAGCTAAAATAAAAAAAGATGCGCCTGCCTTTTGGGAGGCTATGAATACAAAATATAATGAACAATATGGGAGGATTGAATATGGAATGGTTATATATGAGAATCGTTTTCATAGTGACAATTTTGAATATTGGGTACTATGGAGTCATGAAATAGAAGAATTTGATCCAATTATCATACCAAAATCAAAATGGCTCGTTTTCCATATTCCATCAACAAATTCAAAAGAAATACAGAAAGCCTCTGATGATTTCTATTACCATTTTTTTCCAAGTAGTAAGTATAATTTACGGGATATCCCAGAATTAGAATATTACCATGATGGCGTCACCGACTTTCTAGTGCCCATTGAATAACTGACAAAACTGACAAAGAAAAAGTCAGTTTTTTAATTCTTTATCGTGTTATCTTGTATAAGGGGTGTAGATATATGGAATTCACTCAAGTAATTGAAGAAAGAAGAAGTACAAGAAAATTTAGTAAAAGAATTGCTTCAAAGAAAAAAATAATAAGGTTAATTGAATGTGCGAGAATGTCACCCTCTGCTGCCAATAGACAACCATGGCATTTTGTAATTTTAGAAAACGAGCAAAAGGAAAAAGTTGCATCCATTATGGAAGAAAGGATGAAAAAGAACAAAGTAGAACTAGATAGTGCAAATTATGCAACACATACCTATCAGGCAGTGAATAGTGTGATAAATAGTATTCGTGTCATTCGAGAAGCCCCCATTTTAATATTGGTTTTTAGACCCAATAGTGATGATTTTCGTGATGCTGATTATCTTTCGATTGGAAGTGCAGTGGAACATATCTGTTTAAAGGCAACAGACCTTAACTTGGGGTCGTTATGGATACGTGATATTATTTATACAAAACAAGAAATCGCAAGATTATTTACAGATCCATCCATGGAACTAGTTGTTTCCGTTGCAATTGGGTATTCAAGCGAATTTCCATATCCAAGAATGAAAAAGAAACTAGAAGAAATTATGGAATGGAAATCAATATGAAGGTATTTACAGAAATATATCTGAAAAATGCGAGTATTAAAAAAGAATCCTGGCTTACATTTATCCATAGCATTTCAAAATACAATGGATGTTTTCATTCTTGGCATTTATACTTAAGGTGTGAACAAAATATCATTCATTATTATATAGAGACAAATCATGTATTACCAACAACAATCAATCATTTAGAAGATTTTATTTTCAAGAAACTAGAGAATAATCCATTTGAATTTCCTAAATTTAAAAGGTCATTACCACTTTTTCACAAGGAAAATGATAATTTTGCAGACATATATGGATATTATGAGAGTCGAACAGGTAGACAACTATCAGTTGTAGACTTATCCATTTTTCCATTTGCAAAAGATCATTTTCTGTCTTCTACAAAATTGTATTTTAAAAAAAATCACCAATGGGTTCGGAAAACCTACCTTTGTAATATACCACAAACATTTGTCACAATTGATTTTAATACCAATAAACGTTTCTTTTATAAAAAGGTACCAAAATATTTAAAAATCGAAAAACAAATCAGTTTATTACAAAGCAATCCACTAGATACTATTTTCAAAATTGAGACATTTCCATATTTACAAGGGGATTACTATTTGAACCAAAATAGTTACCAATTTGATAAACATTCTTTAATTTTAGGAGCCAGTGGAAGTGGAAAGAGTAAATTCATTAGTCTGTTTATTCAATATATGGAACAAAATCCCAAATACAAAAGAAATTATAAAATTGTCGTGATTGATCCACATGCCTCTTTGGAAAATGATATTGGAGGACTCAATCAAACGAAAGTGATTGACTTTCAAGAAAATGATATGGATTTATTTATGCCAACTAGTAATGATTTTATCGCATCAACAGAACTTTTCTTATCTTTATTTAAAACATTAATCATGGATCAATACAATTCAAAGTTAGAACGTGTTTTAAGGTATGCAGTTCATCTTTTACTGATTGGGAATCAATTTAATTTCCAAAATTTAAGAAGACTACTTTTAGAAATTGAATATCGTTCTTCTTTGTTAAAACAATATGAAAGAGAATTACCATTGAGTGTATTACAATTTTTCTTAAATGACTTTAATGAGTTGAAAATCAATTTCTATGGGGAAGCAATTTCTCCAATCATATCTTTTATCGATGAGATGCAATTACTACCTGTTTTCAATCAAGAAAAGAGTAATCATAACCTAAAAGATATCATTCAAGATTCTTTTCTTACAATTGTATCACTAGATAGGATGCAACTAGGGGATAAGATTACAAAGACAATCTCAGGATTGGTTATGCAACAACTGTTAGGTTTAGTACAATCTTATACCTATACAGAATCCATTATCTTTATACTGGATGAAATCTCTGTAATCGAAAATCCAATTGTATGTCGTTTTTTATCAGAGGCAAGAAAATATGGTGTTTCTATGTTTATTGCTGGTCAATATTTAAATCAAGTTAGCAATGAAGTAAAAGATGCCATATTTGCCAATGTATTAAATTATTACATATTTCGAGTTTCAAAACTAGATGCCAATATACTAGTGGATAATTTTGATATCAATATTCCATTAGAAAATACAAGGGAATATAAAATGAAATTATTAACAGAGCTTCCAAATCGTAATTGTATTTTACGGATCAGTAATGGTGCAGTATTATATTCTGCGATGAGAGGAACTACTTTAGATTTTGTACCAGTTCCTAGGCAAAAAAGGAATAATACAGATTTTCAAAAAGAGGAAATTTCACCTAAAAAAAAGAAATTTACACTTCAAACAAATATAAATTTAGAAGACATATTGAAGGAAACTTCAACAGGAAGAGAGGATTTTAAACAATGGATGATAGAAAAGCATTAGCGATAATTGACAAGGTTTTTGAGGCAATTTTTTTAAACAAAAACAATCAATCATTAGAAGAAATTATAAATAAATACGCTTTTGATATTAAATTACCACAGGCAGTTTATGACGCAACAACAAATGAGCAAACTTGGACATCGCTTACGCATTCTACTCGCTATATGACAAATGCCAATATCGAGAAAAAGGATGGGATAACAGGATGGATGCAACCAAAAAAGGAAGTAAATAGTTTAGAAGAGATAGTAGAATTATGGAAAAGTATTGATTACTCTGCAACAGAGAGGGTCTATAATTCCGAAAATGTCATAAAGAGTGACCCGATTTATCGAAGTGAAAATGTATATCAATGTACCAATTGTGGAGATTCTAAAAATATTATTTTTTGTGATGGATGTTACAATAGTACCTATACAGTTGCAAGTCAAAGAAGTGATAATATTAATTTTTGTATTCGAGTTGATGATTCCAATAGTTGTAGTAATAGCTATAGTGTCATTTGTTCTAGTAAGATTAGCAATTCCTTTTTTATTCAAGACTGTGCGAATTTAATTGAATGTATGTTTTGTTCTCATATTTCGAATAAGAGTTATTGTATTGCAAATATGCAATTTGAAAAAGAGGAGTATTTTGAAATCAAAGAAGAAATCATCAAATGGATATTGAATTCTTAAGTTTTTGGAAACTTATTTATGCTTGAATAAGGATTTTATCAAAAAAACATATGGTGATATGTTTTTTTTTGAATTGTTAAAATAAAACATTGATTGAAACACATTGTTTCGTGATATAATGGAAATATAAAAATAAAAGTAATATATTTAATGAGCGGAAAAGAGGTATTTATGATTTATTTAAGAAGTTTTACCTTACTAGATGAACATCAAGAGTATTATATTGTTACTGAACAAGAAAAAAGAAAAATATTTAACAATTATTATCCATTACATCTGTTTTCTTCAAAACAATTCCAAGCAATTGAATTTGGGCATATCACTATATTTTGTGGAGGAAATGGTTCTGGTAAGACGACATTAATCAATATGATTTCAGAAAAATTAAAAGCAAATCGGAAATCTAACTTTAATAAAGGATCTTTCTTTGATTACTATGTAGATGCCTGCCAATACAAAATGTCATTGGAAAAGCCAAATGAAGTAAAATTAATAACAAGTGATGATATATTTGATTACTTACTGGATATTCGGTCAATTAATTCTAATGTAAATAGAAAAAAAGAAAAATTAAGTGAAGAATATTTAAATTACAAATATAATGGAGATAACAATTCTTTTGACCAATATGAAAAAATAAGAAATAATTATGATGCCAAAAACAAAACAATGTCTAAATATGTAAGGGAAAGACTTGGAAACAATACCATTATGGAAAAGTCCAATGGGGAATTGGCATTACTATTCTTTGAACGAGAAATTAGGGAGAATGCTACTTATATATTAGACGAACCAGAAAATAGTCTATCTGTTCAAAACCAAATTAAATTGAAACAATTTATAGAAGAATCGGTACGTTTTTATAATTGCCAGTTTATTATTTCAACGCATTCTCCATTTTTATTGAAGTTACAGGATGCATTAATTTACGATTTAGATAGTAACCCAGTCGTAACAAAAAAATGGAGTGAATTAGAAAATGTAAAACTATATTATCAATTCTTTAAAGAAAATGAGGAAGATTTTAAAAAGTAGTGTATTCCTAAATTTAATCTTTAGCTATTTATGCAGGCTAGAGATTTTTCATTTTAAATCAATTTAGAAATGAATGATAAAAAATAACTTAGAATAAAAACATATCTTATCCAAAATTTATAGTATAATAGAAAAAAGCAACTAAAAATTGCGATAAAAACAACTTAAATTTGGTAGAACGCAACCAGAGTTCCATAGTAGAATTGGCACAAGAGGTGATATTATGAGTTTTAATGAAAAACTCCAAAAGTTGAGAAAACAAAATGGATTATCCCAAGAGGGATTAGCAGACTTGCTTGATGTTACAAGGCAATCTGTATCAAAATGGGAAAGTGGTACAACTTACCCTGAGATGGATAAATTATTATTCATGTGCAAAATATTTAAATGCAGCTTAGAAGATCTTACCAATGATGAAATTGTAGATATTAAAATTGAAGACAAAAAGAAAAGTAATATCTATACATTTATTGATAGTATTATAGAGTTTATAAAAGAAACAATCGATTTATTAAAATTAATGAATAAAAAAGAAATTGAGTGTTGTTTTGTTACAATGGGAATTACGAGTATTATTTTACTATTATTTCGGTTTCCAATTATCCACATCAACAATTTACTAGATCAAATGATAATCACAACAACGAATCATTTCTTTAAGTTTAGTTATCATATGCTTCATTTTATAGTAAGTTGTAGTTATTGGAGTTTATTTTTGGTAATTTTTACTTATATTTTTAAAAGTAATTTTTTAAATAATCCTAAATATAAAAATAAGATCAAACAAGAAGTACAACCAAAAGAAGAATTATCTACTCATGAAAGTAATCCTCAAGAAAGAGTGCAAGGAAAAGAACCAGTCATTTCAATCAAAAGCACAACCAATCGTATTGATAATTTATTTCGCTTTTTAGAACATACCGTTATGTTCTTCTTAAAAACACTAATATGTATGATCATCATACCAATCCTTTTCTTATTATTTTTCCTTTGTGCAGGTTTGTTCATTACATTATATTTACTTTTTAAGGGTGTATTTTACATCAGTGTTTTCATAGGAATTCCCTTTGCAATTTTATTTACACTTACCATATTAGAAATTTTAATTTGTTTTCTAATTAATAGAAAAACAAGTGAGAAAAGATTAATGATTACATTTTTAGTATCGGTAATAGGACTTGGAGGCACATTTGGCATTTTCCTTTTAGATTTAAGTTCTATTCACTTTCATGAGGAAGCGCCAATAGAAATTGATCAGAAGACAGTTGAATTTGAATATGAGATGACTGATACACTATATTTTTTGTATTCACAAATGGCGGAATATAAAGTCGATCCTAATTTACAAAATACAGTGAAAGTGAAAGCTGGTTATTATGAAGATTATACAGAACTTTTACTTGCAGAAGGTTCAAATAGTTCATCTAGGCCTTACTATGGGAAACATGATACAATATGGAATTCACAACTTATTCCAATTATTATACGTGATTTAGCAAAGAGAAATATTTATGACTATTCTAAACTAAATGAGGTCAATATTACTATTTATGCGAGTGAAGAAAATATTCAAAAATTGGAACAAAATTATCAAAAAGAAATGGAAGGAATGCATATAAGAGAAGAACAGTATATCAATAATAGTTACTATGAGGATAGAATAAGGGAACTTGAAAGAGAAAAAAGGATATTAGAAGAGGATAAACAAACCTTAAATAGTCAGGTAGATACCTTAAACTTACAAATAGAAGAATATCAAAATTTACTCAATCAATTAAAAGAAATTCTAGAGTAGAAAACTATTAATTTTAGTGGTTGCACAGTATATTTTTGTGTTATAATTGGAATACAGGGAGGTTATTTTATGTTGATAACAAATAATCAAAATGGTAGAGTGAAAACAAAGGAACAATTAAGACAAGAAATACAAAGATATCAAAGTATTTTATCGAAATCGATGGTAGAGTATCTAGAACATTGCATTGAACTTGACTTTTCAGTAGTAAGAAAAAATATCAGTGATGAGGAAAGACTAGCACTTTCCGAATTAAAAATTTATAGAGATACTGCAATCTATAATATCTATCATAGAGCTATTCAACTGTTGGAACAATCTGAAATTCAATCTTTGATATGGAATAAGACGTGTGAATCTACAATTATGGTTGACGTCTTGGCCGCAACGATTCCATATGGTGATTTGTTTAAATTCGAATTTAACTTGCCAACAAAAGTATCAAATGATTATATGAATAGACAGATAGGAACTATATCACTATATCAGTCAATAGAAGATGAGGATGTCAGAAAGAGAGAAATCTCTCACATATTACCAAGATTGGAACATTTAAGGAATGAATTGGATTTATATATGGGATATAGTTATTCATCAGTTAGGGATTCTGAAAATTGGAAAATTGACCAAGCCAGAAGAATAAATATGTGTGAATCAAAAGTAAAAGAATTAAATGATAAGGTTTTAACGGAAGAAGACAAAAAGAGGATTGAATATACCAATTACATTTGTGAATTATTTATGAAAGACTATGGATTAACAGAGGAAGATTTTATAGAGTATACTCCACAACATAAATTAACAGAAATGGAAAAAGTATATGTTAAAAATATGCCAAATTTGCAAATTAAAAGAGAAGTAAGCTATTTATAATACAGAAAGCCTTGAAAAAATAATAAAGTGTGATATACTAATACTAATGTCAAAGGCTGTGATGAAGGAGTAGTAAAAAGGTATTTGTTTGAATAGAGAGTTCGTGATGGTGGAAAGCGAACCAAACAATCTTTTGAATTCACCTTCTATGCTAATTAAAATTCGGTAACGCGTTATAGTAATAAGCTGCATAGAATCTATTTCTATGAATTAAGGTGGTACCGCGTGAAACACGTCCTTATATGAGGAAGTGTTTTTTTATTGGGAGGTGTATGATGTCTAAAAGAGCTGTGTTATTTATTCATGGTTTTTCAGCAAAACAAGAAGACAATCAAGTATTTGTAAAATTTATGGAACAAAAAAAACAAATTGATTTTCATACCTTTATCCTACCTGGACATGAAAAAAAACGAATGGGGAAAGCAACTTATCAAGATTGGATTGATGCATCGATTCATGCTTTAGAGGGATTACTAAAAAGTTATTCCAAGGTAACTGTTGTAGGGCATAGTATGGGAACGATACTAGCCATTTATCTTGCAGTTCATTATACACAAGTAGAAAAATTAGTATTAGTATCACCCGCATATTACTTTGGAAATCTAGAACAAAATGTGAGAGATTTCAAAAAATTAGTGCGCCACGAAATGAATCCAGAGCTTGGGACAGGCTTTGAAGGATTTTTCTATAAACTATTTCATGTTCCATTTTTTCGATTTTTAGAATATCGGAAACTTGTGAAACAAAATGAAGTAAATATTAGAAAGGTGAAATGTCCAACGCTTATTTTACATGGAACAATAGATAATTTAGTTCCACTCCATTCTAGTTTATATGTTTATAATGCTCTTACATGCGATAAACATTTGACATTGATGGAAGATGTAAGACATCAAGTCTTCAAAAGTAAAAAAGGTGCTCTTGTTTCTGCCTATATCTATGACTATATGATAGGTGGAGTTCATTTTAAAATTAAAAAACGAGATATAATATAAGGAGGATTTATATGCAAGAAAAAGTAAATAGTATCAAAGAAGAATTATTCAAAAAATTAAAGACGGTAGACAGTCTCAATGCCTTAAATGATTTACGAGTGGAGTTTCTAGGAAAAAAAGGTAGCATTACCGAATTATCCAATTTAATGAAAGAAATTCCAGTAGAGGAAAAAAAGGAATTTGGTAGTTTGCTAAATACCATTAAAAATGAAGCATGCGAGCTCATTAACCAAAAAAAAGAAGAAATAGAATCGTCTTTATTGAATCAAAAACTATCAAATGAAACGATCGATGTTACTTTACCAGGAACCAAAGTATCAGTCGGAGGAACGCATCCACTTACCAAAGTCATTGATGAAATAGAAGAAATATTTGTATCAATGGGATATGATGTCGTAGAAGGACCAGAAATAGAATCAGACTTATACAATTTTGAAAAATTAAACTTGCCAAAAGGGCATCCTGCAAGAGACGCACAAGATAGTTTTTATATCACAGAAGAGATGTTACTTAGGAGTCAAACCTCTCCTGTTCAGGCAAGAACGATGGATGCGAATTCAGAAAAAAATCCCATTCGCGTGATTTGTCCAGGAAAAGTATATCGTAGAGATGATGACGATGCGACACATTCTCATCAATTTACCCAAATAGAAGGTTTAGTTGTGGATAAAGATATCTCCCTTGCAGACTTAAAAGGGACATTAGAGATTTTAGCAAAAAAATTATTCGGGGAAGAAAGAGAAATTCGTTTTCGGCCAAGTTTTTTCCCATTTACAGAACCTAGTATTGAAGTCGATGTCAGTTGCTTCAAATGTGGGGGCGTAGGATGTCCTATCTGTAAAGATACAGGCTGGATTGAAATACTAGGATCTGGTATGGTACACCCCAATGTATTAAGAGGATGTGGCTATGATCCAGAAATTTATACTGGATTTGCATTTGGAATTGGACCAGAGAGAGTTGCGATGTTAAAATACGGAATTCAGGATATTCGTAGCTTTTATACCAATGATTTAAGATTTTTGAACGATTTCAATCGTGTAGAAGGTGGTGAGTAAGATGCGATTAAGTAAAAAATTTATCAGTGATTACATTGATATTCATGATATTGATATGAAAGAGCTTGCCGAAAAGATGGTATTTGCAGGGAATGAATACGAAGAAATGAAACCATTTTGTGAAGCAACCAACCTAGTAATTGGAGAAGTTTTAGAATGTGTAGATCATCCTGACTCAGACCATTTACATATCTGTCAAGTGGATTTAGGAGATGAAACTGTACAAATTGTATGTGGAGCTCCTAACGTGAGAAAGGGACTTAAAGTAATTGTATCGAAAGTGGGAGCTACCTTGCCTGGTGGAATTGTCATTAAAAAGGCTAAACTAGCTGGAGTAGAAAGCAATGGTATGATTTGTGCGTTAGCAGAACTAGGTTTAGAATCAAAGTATCTAAAAGAAGAAGACAAAAATGGAATTCATGAATTACCTAGTGATGCGCAAGTTGGTGCAGATGCTTTGGCATATCTGGAATTTGATGATACCATTATTGATTTTGAACTAACTGCAGACCGAGCTGACTTGATGAATATGATTGGTATGGCCTATGAAGTAGGGGCAATCTATGATAGATCAGTTACTGTAAAAGAACCAGTTGTTCATGAACAAGGAAATGATATTACAGATGATTATCAATTAGATGTAGAAACTGAAAACTGTTCTATATATTTGGGAAAATGTGTTTCTAATGTATCTATCAAAGAAAGTCCACAGTTTATCAAAGAACGTTTAATGGCTTGTGGGATTCGTCCGATTAACAATGTAGTTGATATTAGTAATTATGTGATGCTGGAATATGGTCAGCCTTTACATTTCTTTGATGCAGATCGTTTAGGCAAGCACATTGTAATTCGCATGGCAAAGGAACAAGAAACCTTAACAACTTTGGATGGGCAAACACGTGAATTAAAGCCATCGGATATTGTAATTTCAAATGCAAAAGAAGCAGTTGCTTTAGCAGGTGTCATGGGTGGTCTTTCAACAGAAGTAGAAGAAGATACCAAAAATATTTTTATTGAAGCTGCTATATTTGATCCTGTCCACATCCGTTATACTTCAAAAGCAATTTTAAGAAGTGAAGCAAGTAGTCGTTATGAAAAAGGAATTGATCCAAATCGTACCAAACAAGCGATTTTACGTGCTTGTGAATTATTAGAAAAATATGCGGATGGTGTAACTGAAACAGGAATGTTATGCCATGATAAAGCCAATAAGGATGACAAAAAGCTTGATATTACATTAGGAAAAATCAATCAAGTATTAGGAATGAAAATAGAAAGAAAAGATGTAGAATCTATTTTAAAACGATTGGGATTTACCTATGATGTAGAAAATGAACAATATCATGTAACCATTCCAACGAGAAGACTAGATGTTAATATCAAAGAGGATTTGATTGAGGAAATCGGTCGAATTTATGGTTATGACCATATATCAGGTAAATTACCAGTGGTACCAATGAAACAAGGTACTTATTCAAAAAAAGAAAAAATGATCAAAGAAATTCGTAAACGATTAGAAGGGTTAGGACTTTATCAAGTAATTACTTATTCACTTGTTGGAGATAGTGAATGCAAACAATTTGTAAATCAAATGAAAACACCTGTTACTGTACTCGCACCATTAAGTGAAGATAAAAAAGTAATGAGGCAAACTTTAATTCCATCTTTGTTGAATGTTATGGAATACAATTTAGCGCGCAATACGAAAGACATTCACATTTTTGAAACAGGATCTATCTATTACAAGGAAGAGGATTATGTAGAAGAACAAATGTTATCAGGATTATTGTTAGGAAACTATCAAGGAAATATGTGGCAAAATCAAAATTTAAAAGTAGATTTCTATTTGCTAAAAGGAATTCTTGAAAATTTAATGGATTATTTAGGGTTAAATGGCCGTTATCGGATTGTTGCATCTGAAAATTACAAAGATATGCACCCTAAAATGACGGCATCTATTTTAGTCGATCAGGAAACAGTTGGGTATTTTGGTAAAGTACATCCCCGTACTAGTAAAAGGGATGTTTATGTATTTGAAATAAGTTTAGATAAGTTACTTTCCAAAAAAGTAAGACAAGTAAAATACAAAGAGATTTCTAAATATCCAAGTGTTCATAAGGATTTGGCCTTTATTATGCCTAAAACAATGGAATCAGAACAAGTCATGTCGATTCTAAAGAAAGTAGGGGGAAGGCTACTTGCTAATATTGATGTGTTTGATGTTTATGAAGGTGAAAATGTAGGCGCGTCTGAAAAGTCAATTGCCTATGCACTTACATTCCAAAATGCAACAAAAACCTTGAGTGATGAAGAAGTTACGACGGTATTCAATCAAATGATTTCTGAAGTAGAAAGTAAGCTGAATATAAAATTAAGGAACAAATAAAAATTGAGATTTTGATTCTCAATTTTTATTTACGTTTAATGAAAAAACAAAGTTATTTTAATCCAATAATCGAAATAATATATAGGGTGTGTTTGATTTATGTTGGATGCTTTTTTTGCCAAGTTATTTATGACAGTTTGCCTATGTACTAGTTTTTCAATTGATATTTTTCCATAAATGTTTGATATGCTTTATTTTCTAAAGTTAAATGAAAAGGTTTGAATTTAAAATTAGAATCCAATTCTAAAATTAACAATTTTACAAAGTATTTTAGTAATTCTGGATTTCGAATTAAAATAGGACCAATCATATAAGTTCCATAAAAATGATTTTTAACAATGCCTTCTTGCGTGATTCTAGGGGCATAGCCTGTTCCTTTGACAAGTGTCATCAATGCTTTTTCTTTTACATTTTTCATAATTCCAAAACGATTTTGGAATCCCAAAATGGGCTTGTTTAATAATGGTGTATTTCCAATGCATTCTCCTACAATTCGCATGGTTTCTTGTTTGCTTTCAAAATGAAATAAGTTGAGAGCTTTTATTTTTTTAGTGGTAAAAATACTTTTTCCAAATAACTCAATTGCATTTCCTGTAATTAGAAAGAACACTCCAGCATCAATGGCCTTTTTTATTTCTCTTCGGTAAGGAAGTAAATGTTTTAAAACCAATTTCTGATTTTCCTCTGTACCCATTCCCATATACACGAAATCATAGTTTGAAAAATGCAAGGTATCAGTGATGGTTAATAAATCAATTTTTACTTTGATTCCTTGTTCTTCTAGTTGTTTTTTCAAAGCTTTTATATTTCCACTTTCCCCATACAAATTCATCAAGTCATAATAAAGGTGTGCGATATGGATAATCATTTGGATTCACCTCTCATTTCCTGTTTAAAAGGTTCAATATAATCAAAGTTTAAAATCGCATAGATATTTCCTTTGGTTTTAGTTTTAATGTATGGAATACTTTCCTTGATTTGTTCAAAAACTACAATGTCTTTTTCCACAATTCCAGCATATTTTAGTCTTGTTGCAATATCGTATCGATGAATTCCAATGCATATAAATTTATGAACCTTATTTTGCTTTAGTAATTCAAAATCAATATCGTATAGCCAAGATAAATCATCAAACTGATATCGTCTACTAATTTCTTTCCAACCAATGACAATTGTTTTGTCTTCTTTAAAACGATTGATATAAAGTAAAGACTGATTAAAGGTAGAACTGTTTTCATTTTTGTTATTTAAGACAGTCACGATTCGCTGATCCATTTCTAGTACATCAAATAGTTTTTCATTTTTATGAATATCGGATAAGGTTTGACAAATTTTTTCTTTTTGTAAACCTAGAATACATAAGATTGTAAAGGCCGCTAAAGTATTATAAACATCGTAAAGAATAATGTATGGTAATTGAATTTTATTTTGATTATCAATGGTTATGATTGCCTTTGTATAGTCCATTTTGGTTACAGTGTAGTTTGCAATTGGTTTTTGAAATTCACAATAACTACAGTGATAATCACCAATTGTTTCAAAATTATAATATTGGTATTTTAGTTTATGATTACAAATAGGGCAGTAATTTAAATTTAAATTCATAAATTTGTTTTTATTATAAGAATATTGATTTTTGGCAATTGAATAATAAGTAACTGGATTGGTTTGATTCAGTGTAAACTTTTGTAGGTAAGGGTCATCAGCATTTAGAATCAGGTGCATAGAAGGGGTTAGTGCTTTTGTAATTTCTTCATATACAAGGTCAAAATGTCCCTGTCTTGGAGGCTGATCGCGACTAATATTGGAAATAACAACATAATTTGGTGTAATGGAATCAAATACATATTTGGTATAACGCTCATCAATTTCATAAACTAAAACATCACATTTTAGCTTACCAAACAAGGTAGAATATTTTAAAAGTAGGGTTAAAATACCAGGGGTTAGATTTGAACCAGCTTTATTGTGTGCCACTTGATATCCTTGTGTTTCTAAAACTTTTGTAATTAAAGAAGATATGCTTCCTTTCCCAGAACTTCCTGTAACCGCAATGACTATTTTAGGTAATTGAAAGTAATGCATTATTTTATGATTGAATTTTAGGATAATGGCTCCAGGAAGGGAACTGCCGCGCTTAAAAAATTTACCGATTACAATTAATAATTTTCCAATTAAAATACAAAATATGTGATACATGAAACCACCCTTATCTATTAACCATATCTATTTCACATTATAGCATATATTTGATTTTTATGGTAGTTTTGAACATTATTTTTCTAGTTTTGTCGAAATCATTTTGAAGGATAATAAGTTATGTTATAGTGTAGAAACAGAAGGTGAATGTTATGCGAACAGACTTAATCTATAGTGATGATGTACTTTATGTCAATGTGGAAGGAAATTTGAGTAAAAGAGGTGTTACAAATCTTCAAAAAAAAATGTACTCTGCTATTTCAGAATATGGAATTAGTGATATTGTAATTGATATTAAAGGAACTAGTAAAATTGATAAGAATGCATTTTATGATATGTTAGATGATTATGATAGCCGTTATGGTGGTAATTTAAAAATAATGGAAAAGTAGTTCACTTTTTTCTTTTTTTATGGTATGATTTTTTCATGCAAGAGTGGTGGAATTGGTAGACACGCAGGCTTGAGGGGCTTGTGAGATTTTCTCGTGTGGGTTCAAGTCCCATCTTTTGCACCATATATATGCCGGATTAGTTTAATGGTAAAACAAGTCACTCGTAATGATTAGCTGTAAGTTCGATTCTTACATTCGGCACCATTAGTAAAATAACCGTTGTTTTTCAACGGTTTTGCTTTCTATAGGTACTATTTTTTATAAATTATCAAGTAAATCTACTATTTCGTCTTGCATTGTTGGAAATAAGTGCATATATACGTTTTGCATGACATGAATAGAGTGTCCCATTCTGTCAGACATCATTAGAAAGAATTTTGCTGTATCTGTTTGACCTGATTTTATATATTCGTTTATCAACAATGATACATGACTATGTCTAAATTCATGCATTGTGATTCTTGTTATATTACTTTTTTTAATTGCTATATCTTTTTCGCGATCTATTGCAGTATTTGAAAGGTAAGTTGTATTTCCAAAAACGTACCAATTTTCATTAAAATCACTATATCTCATTACTATGTTTTTATAATTATATAATTTTTCATATAATAGATTGTTCATTTTTATGGTTCTATTTTTCCGATTTTTTGTATTTGTAATAGTAACATCATCTTTTATTTTTCCTTTAATTTTTGCATAGAGAGTTTTTGAAACTTTTATAGTTCTATTTTCGAAGTTTATGTCTTTCCAATTTAAAGCCTGTATTTCGCCTTTTCTCATGCCTGTATAGTAACAGAAAGTAAAAAATGTATTCCACATAAGGTCACCAATACATGAAATAAAACGATTAAATTCTTCTAATGTAATATATCTTATTTTTGTATCATCGTTTATAACTGTATCGTTTTTCTGCTGAAATCTTCCTAATTTTTTTAATTGATTATTTTCTAAACCATAATTTTTTACTGCATAATCAAGTATATTACATAAAATAGATATAGTTTATTTAAGTACATTATAGTGTATTTATTTCTAGTTCTTCTTTCCAAATTTTAAGTTTATGTAAATCAATTTGTTCAACAAAACATTCTTTGAAGTAGGATTCAATATGATTGTGATAATCATTCAAATACGTATAATATGTAGAATCCTTTTTGGTTCTTTTTAGTGATTCAAAGTAATCATTTGCGACTAATTCAAAAGGCTTATGCACAGGATTATCCCTTTTCAAAATAAATAAAGCTTCTGCTTCCTCTGCTTCCTTTTTAGTTAAGTATCTTTTTGACTTATAAGACCTATTATTACCTTCAAAATCCTTTTTATATACTTTAAAATACCATTGTCTTCCATCTTTAGTTTTATTTTATCTTTATAAATTGCCATTTTATCACTCCTTTATTGCTTATTCTTTTAAAATTTGCTATAATCAGAGTACACAAAAACTTCATGATTGGTGTCGTGATTTATTTGTGTACACTGTATAAGTGTTGACCTTTTGCCTGGCGGGGTAGGGGTCTTTTTTTGTTTATTAATATAATTATCTTATTACCATGAACTACTTTTAAATAGTTCCAATTCTTGTCTTTAAAATTTACATATCTTACTTCATAATTCATACATCATACACCTCGAAAAACATGATAGCACATATTTTATTGTTTGTGTATAAACCTGCACAAGATAGACTTTTAGGTGCATAAGATGGGTATTTTTATGTATTTATGCATATTTTCGAAAAAATTTTGTACAATAAATTTGACAAGATTAAATTTATTGTGATATAATCTTGTTACCGAAGGAATATTTTCCTTGTCAGGTCTACAGGTGAAAGTCGAACGAAAGTTTAAGTGTAATATTAAGTACACCGCTTCACTTGGGTCTAGCTTATAGCTAGATTTTTTGTTAGGGGAGAAATAATATATTATCTAGTATTTTTAATTCCTCCTTTTTTTCTTCCTTGCTTAAATCAGATAATATAACATTCCTAATTTTCCCCGCAATTAAATCAGAAGCCTGAATACATACATGATTATTTGATACAACATACTTTAAATCAATGTTCAGTTTTGAATAAAGAATTTTAGGATGTACTAAATCGTAACTCAAATTATATATTCCATCTGTTAATTCATGATATATATCATATACAAATGCTCTGTTTGTATCCGTTGACGTTCCTTGTTGATCAATTCTTATTATTAATTCAATCGGCATGTATGGATCAATTAGTTTTTGATTTATTAAGTATTGAATACTGTTTTTAATTATTCTTCGTTGACAGTAGTCTCTAAACCGTCCTCTACTGTTTTTATTTTCCATAATATTATCATTTACTTTTGCATTATTAATAGCAACTGCATATGTTACTGATTTTTTAATGAGATTATATAATCTTCGCTTATGATATGGCAGAATATTATAATGCTTTATTTCAGGACATTTATGATGACATTTGCTTCTATCGCTCGGACAATAATCACACTTAATACCATTTAAAACTCCTTTATATTGTCGTATAAATTTATCTCTTGATTCTTTTCCAATGAAAACTACACCACCGTATACACAATATTTTTCATTTTTGTGTAGCACACCTGAATCATCCATATTTATATAAATTTGTTGAAATTCAATTTTTTTAAGATTTGTTGAAATTTTTTGTTCTTCTAATTCTGTATTCATCTTGCACCTCCTCACTAGTACATATATATTAAAACTTCTATACTAGCAAGTTCTAATCAGTGTAATATAAATATTTAATTAACTTTTATTTTCTTTATTTTTAATTTTTTCCTGTAGTAAGAAAGACATTGCTTCATCAAAATCATCATTTGTAATTTGACCATTTTTTGATAGTGTAACTTCGACGTCGCCAAATTTCATGGTTTGTTTTTGTTCGTTAGTGTTTTCATTTTGTAAATTTTGTTCTATTTTCAAATTGTCAGTTGAATTAAATTCAATAGGCTGTTCATTATCTAATATTTTTAATAAATCATCAGGTTCTATACAAATTGCATGTGCAACTGCCTTCAATGTATCAATGGTAGGGGCAATAGGCTTATTAGTCCTAGGATCAATGTTTTTCTCAAGCGCAGATATATATGTATGACTTAATCCAGATAATAAAGCAAAATCTCGTAAAGATATTTCTTGCTCTTTTCGATATTCTTTAATAACATCTCCTAAAGTCATAAATTTCCTCCCTCAATTAACATTGTACAACATATTTGATAATAATTTATAACAGTGATATATCGAATGTACAAAATGTTAAACAGATAGACAATTTAACATTTTGTATAGAAAGGAGAAGAAAATGAATCGAATTAAATTTTATAGGGAAAAACAAAATTTATCACAAGAAGAACTATCAGCTATATCAAAAGTTTCAAGAACCACCATTAGCAAACCCAAAATAATGAAAATATAGTAATAACAAATATTACTATGAAAAAGATAGCTCTAGCACTTAATGAAACTGTTAATCATGTATTCTTTGATGAACCTAAAATATCTTACCATAAATTTAAGAATATTAAAAACCCAAACTATAAAAGTCTGAATATCAATCAAATCTGGTACGAGTAAAGAAGTTATTTCAACATATTTTTTTATTTACGGTTAATAAATGGTAATATTAATAAGGTTAATAAAATGATAAACATTATAATGAAAAAATAACCAATAATATTTTTTAACTTAATTAAATTAATAGCTAGAAAGAGTGTAAAAGTACATAAACTTATAATCACAATATAATATATGAGAATGTATGGCAATCTTTTTTTAATGTTATTTTTTTTATTAAAAGCTTTATCAACAATTAATTCATTTAATATATCTAATACAACTTCAAATGTTTCCATAATTCACCTCTAATATTACTATTTGTCCAACAGATTAATAAAAAATACTATACTCAAATATAATCATATAAATACAACTATATTATAATATTTTTTAGATTCTTTTTAAAGATATTATGTACTCTTGAAAATAAAAATTTAATAAAATCCACCTCCTAAATTTTGAGAATATTTTTTAAATTATTAAAATTTAATAGTATAATAATTGTTAGAGGTGAAAAAATGAGAATTGGTGTTGATATAGACAATGTTTTATCTAATTTTAATGAAGTGTTATTAAAAGATTACATAGACCATGATAAAAAATTAAGAAACAATGGAATCATTAATAATAATGCTTATATAAGAGATATGTTTGATTGGTCAGAAGAGGAAGAACAACAATATTATAAGGAAAATATTGAAAGATTAGTAAGTTTATTGGAGCCAATTAGGGATTGTTCTAAATATATTAAAAAATTAAGAAAAAACGGAGATTATATATGTATTATTAGTGGTAGAGATAATGGAGAATATTCCAATCCATATAATATGACGATTGAATGGTTGAAGAAATATGAAATTGAATATGATGACCTTATTTTAACGAATGCGTATAATCATCAGGAAAAGGCAGATATTTGTATAGAAAATAATATTGATGTAATGATTGATGATTCTGTAAATGTATGTATAAAATGTTCTGAAATTAATATTAAATCCTTATTGTTTCATACAGAATATAATAAAAATGAAACAAGATTTACAAGAGTAAATAATTGGGAAGAAATCTTTAACTATATCAATCATTATAAAAAAGAAAGAATAAATGTAATTTTAGATACTGACACATACAATGAGTGTGATGACCAATTTGCACTTGCCTATATGATTAAAAGTCAGGATATATTTAATATTGAAGCAATCACTGTTGCTCCTTATTCATATAAAGAAAGAAATGAAACAGTAACAAGTGGTCGAGAAAAAAGTTATAATGAAATACTAAAAATATGTAATTGGCTAAATTTTGATACAACCGATAAAGTTTTTAAGGGTGCAGAAGATTATGTTTGTAATGGATATGAAGAAGATAATGATGCAGTTAGTAAAATCATTGCGATAGCATTAAAAAACAGCAAAACTTATATTATGGCAATAGGTGCAATTACGAATATAGCTTTAGCAATCAAAAAAGAACCTAAAATAATCGATAAAATTGAAGTCATTTGGTTAGGTGGGCATAGTTTATTACAAGATAATAATTTGGAATATAATTTTAAACAAGATGTCAGTGCTGTAAGAATAGTATTTGATTCAAAGGTAAAATTAACAATAATACCTTGCAAGAATGTCGCATCTAATTTGAGAACATCTATTTATGAATTAAATCATTATTTAAAAGACAAAAGCGAGTTATGTAATTACCTAATAGATAGATTTTACAATGATGGTTATCACGGAATACAAGAAAGACGAGTGATTTGGGATATATCTGTCATTGCTTATATGATAAATAAAGATTGGTTTACAGGTAAAATAATCAGTTGCCCTAAAATAAAAAATGACACTTCCTATGAACTAACTACTGATACACATAAAATAACAATGATAAATGATATTGATGTAAATAAAGTTTATAATGATTTATTTCGAAAGTTAGGGGAGTAGATATGATATATATATCGTAAGATATGGACAAACACTACATAATAGTTTAAATTAATATCATTGATGAAGATTTAATTGAATTAGAATAAAGCAAATAGAAGAATTGGAAGATAAAGGAGTATACATTATGGTATTAACAAGTAATGAAGCAAAAGAACTTTTAGAAAAGGAAAGACCTAATACAAAAGATGATAAATGGATTGAACACTGCATTAATGTTGGAGATAGTGCTGGAAAAATTGCAAAAGCATTAGTTCAAAAAGGCATTAATGTTGATATTGATAGAACAATAACTCTCGGATATCTTCACGATATTGGCAAATATAATGGAGAATCACGTGGCCATGTTATGAGAGGATATGAATATCTTAAAGAAAAGGGATATGATGAAGATTATTGCAATATATGTCTAACTCATTCCTATTTGAATAATGATATTACTTGTACAGCAGGTGGAGTTCCTGATATTAATGCCAATCCATTTTTAACTAATTTTATAAAAAGTCACAAATATTCTATTGAAGAAAAAATTATAAATTTATGTGATTTAATGTGTCCTAAAGGAACAAACGTTTTTTCTATAGATAAGAGATTAATAGATATTATGATTCGTAAAGGTGTTTATTCAAATACACAATATCACATTAAAGAAACATATAAATTAAAAGAATATTTTGATGATTTATTAGGATATAACCTTTATGATTTATTTCCAGAAATCAAAGAAAACTTATAATTTTAATATGGGGTTAGTTTACATCATATTTATTTAAAGATGAAATATTTGAAGGAAAATTTAAATTAAATGAAGATTGCAAAGTAGTAGATTATGAAATCAGAATAATAGGAGGTTGAAGTAATGATTATAACTAAAGATATGCTTAATCAAAAAGTACCTAGAGAAATGTTTCCAACTAGGTTAGATAGTGCAACAGACTTATATACATTTACTGATAAGGGATTAGTGTTATATAATATAAAGCCTACTACTTGGAATGTGCTATATCCATTTTTTCAACAGAATAATAAATTTACAATGAACGGTTTCAATATTGAAAATAAAGATATTACATATAAAGAACTTATTGACATATACAATGATATTTATACTACAAAATATGAAATAGAAAAAGGATTTAATGAGGAAAAAAGAAAACAGGTTCTTATAGAAGAATTTAATGAAACTTTTGGGGTTAATGAGACAACAATTAGTAAAAGATTGGATTCACATTATGAACTTAAATATTCAAAGTCACAAAATGTTTATACTCTTTATTATTTAGAAAGTTATATAGCAAATGAAGTAAATAATATAGATAAATTGTTAAATCAAAAAGTATATCAACAAGAGTTTTTAAGTTTAAAAGAGCATCCTATTCCAAAAGAAATCAATGGTGTTAAATTAGTTGATAGTTTATTATTACTAAATGATCCAGAAAAATTAAATATACTTAAAAGCAATAAAATAGAAACGATTAAATAAAAAATTTTAATCTAATTTGGAGGATATGAAACTATGAAATGTAATATAGAATATATTGGAAAATCAAGACAAGGAACAACTAAATATTATTGTACTGTTCATAAATCTTTTGCCTATGATAAATTGGGAAACAAACTTGATGAATGTCTTTGGAGTAATAAAGAAATATACGATAATAGATTAAATATTAAGCAAAATGAAATCAAGGATATAAATATTAGATATGAAAACATTTTAGAAAGTGTTATACCTAAAATAATAATAAATAATAATGAATTTAGTGGAGTTTTAGAATATGATAATTCTTTATTAACTTATAAAGATTTTGGAGGAATAATGCTAGCTAAACTAAATAATATACCTTTAGAAATAGTAAAATGCAGTCATTGTGGTCGCTACCACTCTGATAATGGGCGATTTGCCTATATACCACATAGAACTCACTTATGTTTATATTGTGGACATTTATTTAGAGCAAAAGAAAGGAACATAGGAAGTGAACTTGCAATGATTTATAATATACCTGAAATAAAACTAAAAGATAAATTACTTAAGATAGATAATTATTGTTGCGTAGAATATGATATGCTAAAAGGTACTTTACTTATAAATAATCAGAATGTTAACAGAGTTTTATTTAAAGGTAAGGAAATTGATATTATGGAGTTTCTAAATCATATTTTGGAAAATGAATTTTAATTACAAATTACAATTTCTATGAAAGAATATTTTTTAAATTTTCAGGTAGCATTTAGGTAGCAAAATTTTAAACTTTTAGAGACATAAGTTATTAAAAAATTTACTGATTCATGTTATAATTTTTATAGAGCTATTACTGTTGGAGGAAAAGAATATGATTATAATAACATCTGGTAAAAAATATATTGATATTGATGCTTATGCTAGTTGTATAGCTTACCGTGAATTATTAAAAATGCGTGGAATAGAATCAACATTTGTTAGTAACGCTATTTAAATTATAGCATTACAAAAAGCCTATTAGATTTACCATTTTATATTGATAAATATGAAGTAAATTCAAATGATAAATTTATTCTAATTGATTTATCAAATAAAGAATTTTTTGAAGAATTTATAGAAAAAATGATATTATTTGGCGAGTTTAGTAAATAAGATCTTCTAATAGGGTACTAAAGAAAAAGATTGGTTTAAATTGTAGATTAGGAAGTAAATAATTTGAAAAAGACAACCATACAACAAATGATGAGTTTAATTGGCTACTTCAAACGATGGGAAGAATATACTAGAAATTTAGAGAATGTAGAAACCACAAATAGTGATGCGTAAATGAACAATTATTACAAGAAAGGAAACCAATCAATCCAAACTATTATCCTGAACATTGTGGGATTTATATAGGAAACAATATATATACTTAAAAAATAGGCAAAAGGTGAGCTGTATGCAAAAAGAAATCCATCATACCAATTATTTTATTTCAGGACTTGTCATCATCCTACTTGGGATTATCATTGTCATTGGAAGTTTAAATTTATATACGAGTATAATACACATACTTGTATTTTCCTTTTTGTTGCTTGGAATTTTTCAATTATGGAATTTACTGTCAAAGGGACAAAAAGAAAATACAAAAGAAAAACTATTTTATGCGATATTGAATATTATATTTGCGGTCATTATGAATCTTTTTCCCAATATTCCGCTATCTGTTGTACCCATTCTTTTTGCCATTTACCTATTATTTCATGGACTTGTAAAAGGAATTAGCGCTTATTTTCTTCTAAAAAATAAACAACATAAGTGGAAAGAATTGACTTTTTGTATCTTTTTTATAGTAACTGGAATTATATTTTTATTTTCCCCTTTAGGGCATTTACCAACCATTCTATCAATCATTGGCTTATATTGTATCCTACTAGGACTGGGGGAATGGAAAAAGGCAGTACAATCTAAAATCATATTGAAACGCTCCATTCATATTAGTTTGCCTGCCTTTTTAGATGCTTTTTTTCCAAGACGTATGTTAACAAAAATTAACCGATATTTTAGTGATACGAATTTGCAAGAAGAAGTGATTTTCCAACAACAAAAAGAATCTTCTATACCCGATTTAGAAATCTTTATCCATGTTGCACCTCAAGGATTCAATCAATTAGGGCATATGGATATTTGCTTTGATGGTAAAATAATTTCTTATGGAAATTACGATAAAAGTTCCTATCGTATGTTTGATAGCATTGGGGATGGTGTCTTATTTGAAACCACAAAAGCAGCCTATATTCCTTTTTGTATTAAACAAAGCAATAAAACATTAATTGGTTTTGGGTTACGATTGACAGATCTACAAAAAGAAAGCATCCGAAAAGAAATAAAGCACATCAAAGAAAAGACTT
This sequence comes from uncultured Bacilli bacterium, assembly GCA_910586425.1. Next base: position 30,706 of record CAJUHL010000007.1, on the reverse strand, counting down.
ATCTATGGGAATCGATTGCTCAAAAAGATCAAAAAACAGGACACATCAAAAACCGAAAAGAATATGAATATATTGATTTATTATTTTTAGACACCAATGCAACTACCTATAAATTTAAAACAGGAGAATTCAAAACTTATTTTGTACTAGGAAGAAATTGTACCTTATTTGCAGACCGTATTGTTGGAAAAAGTGGAACTGATATATTAAAAATGGTAGGTATTATTACACCTGGAACATATTTAGATTATTTAGAAAATGAATTTTCTAAAAAAAGTAGTATGGTCATTAGCCGAACCATTTACAATGAACAAACCAAAGAAAAAGCGATTTATTAAAAAAAAGATTAAAATGTTAACTACAGTTGCGCAAATTCCAACCCTAATTGGTGGAATGCAACCAAAGAAAAACATATAGTAGTGATAAAGGAGATGTCAAATGAACATAGGAGAGAAGTTATATGAATTACGAAAAAAGAAGAACTTATCACAAGAAGAAATCGCAGATAAACTAAACGTTACCAGACAAACCATATCCAAATGGGAAACCAATCAAAGTATGCCAGATTTGGATAAAATAGTGCCACTTTGTGATCTTTATGAAATTTCAACAGATATGTTGTTAAAAGGAACCGAAGAAAAACAACAGGTGTTAACACAATATCCTTCTACACGAAAGGAAAAAGCCAAAACCATTAGTATTAGTGTTTTTCTATATTTTCTATCCATCATTTGGGTCGTAATATCAGAAGCGATTGATGGAATAAATGAAAACATCCAAGTAGGCGTCTTTTTATTTATCTGCGCATTTGCTACAACATATTTAATTTACAAATGCATGAGTTTTCCCAAAGAAAAAATGGAAAAAATACCAAAAAAATATAAAGCAATAAATGAAATGGTATCTATTATTTTTCTGCTAATCTATTTAATCATTAGTTTTATCACACATGCATGGGAAATTACTTGGATGATTTGGTTGATATATGCACTTGTAATACAAATCATTCATTCCATCCTCACTTTGAAGGAGGGTTACCATGGAGAATAGAACATATACAATACTTAAAATATCCTTTTTGTCTATCGTTACACTGGTTTTCATCGGTATATTTATTTTTTTACTCACAAATGGAATTCATTATGGTTGGAAATGGAATTTCAAAAAAGAAAAGAAAATTATTTATGAAAAAACATATTCTAACTCCGAATTGGAACAAATATTCATTGATGTAAAAGCGGCGGATATTACTGTGAAATCCTCACAAGACGATGAGATTCATGTGACCATTTATGGGGAAAAGCAAGAACAGGCAAGTAGTGTTTTGGAGAATCATCAGTTACACATTACAAAAGAAGAAGAAAGTTACTTTTGTTTTGGATTTTGTCCTGATAACAGCAATGAAATTATGGTATATTTACCAAAAGATACCCACACAACATTGCAATTAAAAACACATAGTGGGAATGTATGGATAGGTGAATTTGCGTATATATCTGTGGCATTGGAAACCGATAGCGGGGATATAGAGATAGATACAGTAAAAAAAGCAGATTTAAGAACACAAAGCGGTGATATACGAGGAAAAAGTATGGAGAGTGTCATTGCACAAACGGATTCTGGTGATATTGATATCACCCACGTCACAAAAGATGTGGATTTAAGCACTAGTTCTGGTGATATTGATATGAAAAAATTTGAAATTTTCAAAAATTCACATATCCAAAGTAACTCTGGAGATGTGTTTATCAGTGATATTACAGATTGTTATCTTTATGTCAAAACAAAAAATGGAGACATACAGATAAAAGAAAACAATCGGTTTTCCGAATTGGAATTACAAATCGAAACCAATAGTGGGGATATTACAGTAAGATAAGCAACCAAAAGTTGCTTTTTTCGACCTTCTTTTTTCCCATGAGATAGTGTATAATAAATTTGGTGAGAAGTATGGATATGTGGAATCGCTTGGAATTACTAATTGGAAAAGATGCCTTGGAAAAATTAAAAACCAAAACTATTTTAGTAGTAGGTCTGGGTGGAGTAGGCGGCTATGCAGTAGAAGCATTGGCAAGAAGTGGAATTGGAACCATTATTTTAGTAGATTATGATACCATTGAAACAAGCAATATCAATCGCCAATTGATTGCCCTAAAATCAACCATTGGCCAGAAAAAAACCGAAGCATGGAACGCAAGAATTCACGAAATTAATCCTGATTGTCATGTAATTGTAAAGGAAATGTTTTTAAATGGTTTTACCATTCAACAGCTCCATGAAAAAATCGATTATATTATCGATGCTTGTGATACCATTTCCACTAAAATGGAGTTGATTCGTTATAGTGAAGAAAACCATATTCATATAATTTCTAGCATGGGAATGGGTTATAAGTCAGACCCTTCTAAGATATCCATTATGGAATTGAAAAAAACCAGCTATGATCCGATTGCTAGAGCATTACGAAAAATGGTAAAAGAAGAAAAGATAAACACCAAAATTATGACCGTTTCTAGCATCGAGCCACCACTTCAAAAAACAGAACATAAAATTGCATCTAACGCGTTTGTACCAGCAGTTGCAGGATTACTATGTGCAAGTTATGTTGTACAAGATATTGTAGGTGAAATATGAAAACAATCGATAAGAGTATGCAAAAAATTATCCAAAACGCAAAAGGGAATGTGTTAGCAATTGTCCCAACAGAAGCAATGATACAAGCCATACATGAAAATCATGCGATTACCATTTGCGATTTATTATCGAGATCGACCAAAGAAAAAGGGAAAAAAACAATATTTTCCAAAAAAACCAAAACATTTCAATTTCAAAAAATGCGTAAAACATTTCATAAAAAGAAAAAAGATATCCTAATTGGTGATATTGGTTCATTAGAACGTTATTTTAAGACTTTTATTCCCGATAGTGTTTATATAACCAAAGGATATATTTACTTATTTATAAAAGATCCTAGTTATGATTTTGATTACATCATTAGACACTATCAAAGATTTAATATTACCCATGAGATAGAAAAAGCCAAAGATGGAAGCATTTTAATCATTGATGTTTCTCGTGCCAAAAATCATTATTGGAAAGAAAAAATTTATTATGGAATCGATGTAATAACAGACGCAATTGATATCATTGGAGATGCCCTTGTAAAATAGGCATCTTTTTTTACCATAATTTCCCATAAAATTATCAAAATTGAAACATAATATTCCTCTAAAATGAAATCATCGGAGGTGATAAGAAAGACAACAACATAAAATAATAAAAAAAAGAATACACTCCTAAACCAATCAAAGAAGAAGGAAGGTGAGAAATGATACAAAAATCATGATATACTATAAATGAGGTGACTTTTATGTATAAAATTTGTTTAGTCGAAGATGAAGAGGATTTGAATCATCTAATTACCAATTATCTGAAAAAAGAAGGATATGAGGTCATTTCTTTTATCAAAGGAGCAGATGCATTAGAATACTTACAAACGGGTGAAGTTCATTTATGGATTTTAGATATTATGTTAAAAGATGATATAAGTGGGTATGATATCATTCAAAAAATTCGTGCTACCAATCAAAATATTCCTGTGATTTTTACTTCTGCAAGAGACCAAGATTTGGATAAAATTATCGGTTTGGAATTGGGAAGTGATGACTATGTGACCAAACCATATTCTCCAAAAGAACTGGTATTGCGGGTTAACAATATGATGAAACGGGTTTATGCGACTTATTCCAATAAAGTCAAATATGATAATTATGAAATTGATTTGGACAAAAGAATGGTATATGAACAAAATAATGAAATTGTTCTAACGAGTTTAGAATATGATTTATTAATTTTATTTTTAGAGCATAAAAATCAGTCCTTTAGTAGAGACACAATATTAAAAAAAGTCTGGGGCGAAGATTATTTTGGAAGTGACCGTGTTGTCGATGATTTGGTAAGAAGATTACGTAAAAAAATGAAATCTTTACACATTAGTACCATATATGGTTTTGGGTATCGTTTGATATGAAACCGTTAAAAGAAACCGTATATCGACAACTGCTCACCATCGCTGTTTTTATCATTCTAATCATTGCCATTTTTTTAGGTATTTTATTACCCAAAATGCTACTTCCTGTTTATGAAAAAAGCATTTATGAATATTTAAAGCAACCATTAGAATTGATTGATTACGAAATCAATCAAAATGAATTGAAAAGTGAGGTTGCCTATCTTTATAAGAAAGACAATGGAATTATAATAGCGTCTGAAAATTTGAATCAAATCATCCCATTAGAAGCCAAACAAATTTTGAAAAATGTGAAAGATACATATGGTAAATTTAAGTATCATGGAAATACTTACTACTATCATACGGTATATACGACCTATGTCACGAAAATTGCAATTACCAATGACTCTTACATCAAAAATATGAGGAAGGATATTCTTTATAATCTATTTCCAATTTTATTCATAGTACTCATTTTAATTGTAGGGTTACTCGTTGGCTGGGCAAGAAGACTTGTATTAAAGATAGAACATTTGAAAGAAAAAATTGATAATTTAGATAATGATAATTATGTAGATCATTATCATTATTACACAGATGATGAATTAAAATTATTATCCGATGCGATTGATCAAATGAAACATACTTTAAAAGAACAAGATGAATATAAAAATATGATGTATCAAAATATATCTCATGACTTTAAGACTCCCCTTACTGTCATAAAGTCTTACATGGAAGCCTTGGAAGATCATATGGTGGATACAGAAGAAGCTTATTCAGTTGTTAAAGAACAAATTGGTAAATTGGAAGCCAAAGTACACTCCTTACTATATTTAAATAAATTAAACTATATCAAAGACTTAAAAATGCAACCAGAAAAAAGAGTCGACATTACACCCATTTTGAATGCCTCTTTGGAAAAATTCAAATATCATAGACCTGATATTGAATGGAAGGTTGAAATCCATGATAAAACAACAAGTTACCGTGGTTCTGAAGATATGTGGGAAGCGATTATCGATAATTTACTGAATAATTTTATACGCTATGCTAAATCTTTAATACGAATTACAATCAAAAATAATAGAATTACTTTCTACAATGATGGACCCAATATTGATCCCAATATATTGGATGATATTTTTACCCCTTATAAAAAAGGAATTCATGGACAGTTTGGGCTAGGGTTATCCATTGTGAAAAAAACAATCTCTTTATTTGGTTATGAAATTACAGTTAAAAATGAAAGAAAAGGTGTCAGTTTTATGATAAAATAAAAAGGAATTTATACTGCGGTACAAATTCCTTTTTTAATGAAAATGTAATCATATTTAAACATAAAGAACGATTGCATATTTGAGCCAATTTAAAACAATAGACTTAAGATTTATATGGTAATGAGTCTATAAAATGAAATGGGGAATATCTCATTAAAAAAATAAGTTATTATAGCTATATCCACTTATTATGAAAGTACATTACAGTGAAGCCACAAATTTTAGAAACGGAATTTACTGTTGTTGAGCTAGACTCTACAAAGGGTATAAGAAGTGTTTCTTCCATTAATCAATATTTTTTTTTGATTGAATAAAAGAAAAAAAGAGAGTATACTATAGACATAACATAGAAAATAGAATAAGGAGGAAATCATATGTCAAAAAAAGGTTTTACAATGATTGAGTTATTGGGAGTATTTACTATCCTCGCTGTTATATTGTTGATTACAATTCCATCGTTGACTGGTTTATTGAAAAAACAAAAAGAAAATGCTTATCAAAAATATTTAAACGACTTATATTTAGCAGCGGAAGCATATGTCCAAACAAGTGATGCATATGAATTTCAAATTCCCAATCAAAAGGTATATGTAAAAATAGAAGAATTGGTGACATCAAAATATTTGAAAAATACCATTATAAATCCGCAAACCAATGAAAAAGTAAACTTAAATCATTATATTGAAATTACATGGAATCAAGATCAAACATTTCATTATGCTTATTTAGAGGAAAAACCAGTGGAAATTCCAATATACAAAGAATTATTATTAAATGGAGCAGATCCAGTATTAAAAGGAAATCTAATTCCCGTTGTAATAGAAAGTGATGCCACAGTAAAAAAAGCGGATATTACTCAAAAATGGTATCAATATGAAAACAAAGAATGGGCCAATGCCGTCATATTAAAAGATGAAAGCATTATATATGAAAACAATGAAATCATTCCAGAAGAAAATATCGAAAGTTATTTTGTATGGATTCCCAAATATAGTTATCAACTATGGGATATGGGAGAATATAGTGGGTTAACTAGTGTAAATAATAGTAAAACACATAGTATTGCAATTCACTTTGGACTAGAAAATACAACAGATACCCAAGAAGGAGAGTGTACAACTCCAAGATTGGCAGGAGAATCTGGCAATTGTAAAATTGGGGATTATATGACACACCCTGCCTTTTTATCATTTCATGTAAATGGCTTTTGGGTAGGAAAGTTTCAAACAGGGTATGAAGGAGCAACAACCAAAGAAGAAGCAGAAGAGAATCGCGTAGATGTTTCTAAAGTGATTATCAAACCCAATGTTCATAGTTGGACTAAAATAAGTGTAGGAAATATGTTTCAAACCAGCTATGAATATCAAAGAGAACTAGATAGTCATATGATGAAAAATACGGAATGGGGAGCCGTTGCCTATTTATCCCATTCCATTTACGGAATCAACGGAAAAATAAGATTAAACAATAATAGTAACATTATAACAGGGTATTCTGCTACGGAAGAAGCAACGATATGGAATATGAATGGTGGAAGTGTAGAAGGAAATCGTTATGAAGGAACAGAGCCAGGAATAGATGGAAGCTATACAGTAAACTACCGAAATCCACTATCTGAAGTGAGTTCAACAACAGGAAATAAAACAGGAATATATGATATGAGTGGAAGTACATTAGAAAATGTAATGGGATACACGAGTGTTGCCAATATAGAAGGTGGTGCGAGTGGAATCACAAATCAATATCCAGACTTTTTTACCAATGCCAATTGGAGCAAATATTATGATCGCTATACATCGACGTTAAATACGAATTATACAAACCGTATCTTGGGCGATGCAACTGGAGAAATGGGACCATTTGAACTGTATAAATATGGAAACTATGAGACTTATATATCAAGTTGGTATAGTACATATTCATTTAGTCCTTATAATACACATCCTTGGGTTGGTCGAGGTGGAGGCTATAATTCTGGTAAAATCGGTAATATTTGGGTATTTAGTGTCAATGATGGAGCTGCTGGTGGACCTACTTTTCGTATCGTTTTAGCTCCATAATATCAAAAAGAATTACTTTTTTGTCAATTAAAAGCATAATTCTTTTTTTTTTAAGAAAATATCTGTATAATATATTCAGAAATAGGGTGATGATATGAAAGGTGTAATACTAAAACAAAATAAAGAGATGTCCAAAAATTATTTTACAGTCTATCATAAACCAAAATGGATTTATATACCCCTTATTGTAGGAAATGATACTGATATAACAGTATTAGTAAAAAAGGATGACTATGTATGTAAAGGGGAGATTGTTGCACGAAGAAAAGGACCGCTTAGTATCCCTCTTTTTGCAAGTGTGAGTGGGACTGTAGTTGCTTTCGAGGAAAAACTACACCATAGCGGTCACTATGTAAAGTGTATTAAAATTGAAAATGATTTCAAAGAACGTATGGAAGAAAAAACAGAAAATAATGAAATTACCAAATATACAAAAGAAGAATTCATAGAAAATTTAAAAAATGCTGGCATTGTTGGAATGGGAGGGGCAGGCTTTCCTACTTATATCAAATACCAAACAGAACAGCCCATTCATACTCTAATTGTTAATGCAGTAGAATGTGAACCTTATATCACAGCTGATTATACTATAGGCGTTCAAAAATCATTAGAAATATTAGAAACCATTGATGCCATATTGGAAATCAATCACATCCAAAAAGCCATTATTGCTGTTAAAAAAAACAATAAAGAATTGCTGCAAGCTCTTCAAACGAGAGTGGGAACTTATGTTAATATTAAAATAGTAGAGGTGCCTAATTCCTATCCAATGGGTTGGGAAAAAAATTTGGTTCAATATATAACCAAAAGAACGTATCATAAACTTCCCAATGAAATTGGTGTGGTAGTGAATAATATTTCCACAATCTATGCGATTTATCAGGCCTTGAAAAACAAAATGCCATTAATAGAACGGGTCATTACAATAACAGGAGATATGGTAAAACAACCCACCAATGTGCATGTAAAAATAGGTACACCCGCTCATGAAGTCATTGAAAAAATTGGGGGTCTGAAACGCGCCAAAGATATACTGTGTATTGCTGGAGGACCTATGATGGGCGTAACTCTACCATCAGATGATGTGATAATTACTGCAGATATGAATGCACTTGTTATTTTAAGAAAACAAGAGGATTTAATGGAACAAACTTGTATGCACTGTGGAAAATGTGTAGAAGTTTGTCCAGCAAGGATTGAACCTGTTTTCATCAAGGAATCCTGTCTCAATCAAGAAGCATTACAAAAATTACGTGTCAATCAGTGTGTAGAATGTGGATTATGTTCTTATATTTGTCCTGCTAAAATAAAGGTAAGGGAATATGTTAAAAAAGCCAAAGAAACATTAAGAAAGGGTGTATCATCATGAAAGAATATCATATCCAAAATGGACCATTTGAACGTAGTAAACAAAAAACATCCAAAATGATGTTTCATGTATTGATTGCACTTCTTCCAATTGTAGTATTTCAATTCTATAAAAATGGAGTGGTACCATATATTCATAACAAAGTAGGCGTATGGGGATTATGCTACCCACTTTTATTCGTACTTATCTCACCTATAATCACATACTTAATAGAATGGATTTACGCCCGCTTTTTTCTACACAAGAAAGAAACAGATTTAAAAAAATACATGCAAACATCATATGCACTTTTGCCAGGACTTTTTCTAGCACTTGTTTTGCCAATTCACACACCAATTCCTATTTTGATATTAGGAGCCGCTTTCGCAACTATCATTGGAAAATTAGTATATGGAGGATTTGGAAACAATATTTTCAATCCAGCTTTAATAGGACGTTTATTTATCATAACAGCTTATGCAGGTGTGATTGTAAGCCATGGCGGGTATTTCAATGCATATGAAGTAGATACCATCAGTCATGCAACGCCATTATCAAATGCTTCTACCATAGAAGGAATTGGAACATATGAAACATTAGTAAAACCTTATGGAAGTTTATGGAATTTCTTTACAGGAATGATACCAGGAGCAGTTGGGGAAACCAGTAGTATATTATGTATCATTGGCTTTTTCTATTTAACATGGAAGAATGTCATCAAATGGCGCATTCCCATTTGTTATATTGGAACTGTCTTTTTTCTCACCATGTTGATTGGAATCAGCAATGGGTTATCTCTTTGGTATCCTCTTTTTCAAATTTTAAGTGGTGGCCTTTTCTTTGGAGCCATCTTTATGGCAACTGATCCAGTTACCTCACCAGTAACCAAAAATGGGCAAATATTATATGGAATTGGTTTAGGTATTTTCACTGTCCTTTTTCGATATTTGACATCTTACCCAGAAGGGGTATTAACGAGTATTTTAACAATGAATATGCTTAATTTTATCATAGATAAAATAGGGATTGGGTGTCAAAAAAAAGAAAATCTTGTTGTTACAATCGCTATTATTTTAGTTGGTTTGGGGCTTACTGTTTATGTAGTTAATTCACGTTATGCCATAAGTGGGGAAGCTGTAGATCCGAATTTCACAGTAATAGAACAAAAAACAATTGGAAATCAAGTGATTTATAAAGTTTCACAAAAAGGAAATGGTGGACCAATTACTTGTGAAGTTGCCATAAAGGATGGTAAAATAACCAATTTGAAAGTATTAGAACACAACGAAACACCAAGTTATTATGCGCTTGTAGAAAAAGAAAACTATGTACAAAAACTCATCCAAAACCAAAATCAATTATCAGAATTGGATACAGTGAGTGGAGCGACTATTTCTTCCAATGCACTTAAAAAATTAGTAATTCATACTTTACAAGAATACGAGGAACATTATGAAAAATAAAAAATTACAAGGTATATTAGCACTAACGATTACCACATTTGTTTGTACATTTATTTTGTATTTGGTAATGACTTGGATTGGTGTATAAAAGGAGGCATTTTATGAAGCATATTAAAAACGGAATTATCCATGAAAATCCTGTATTTGTTTTACTACTGGGATTGTGTTCTACATTAGCAATTACAACCAAATTTGAAAATGCATACCTTATGGGTATTTGTGTAACTATCATATTGATTGCTTCTAACTTTATGATTTCAATCATTCGCAAATGGATTCCAAATAGCGTAAAAACACCTGTCTATATTTTAATTATTGCTACTTTGGTCACTATAGTAGAATTGATATTGAAATATTATGCTAGAGATGTTTATGATATATTAGGCATTTATTTACCACTTATTGTTGTCAATTGTATTATTTTGGGAAGAGCTTTAGCAGTTGCTTCCAAGCAACCTGTATGGGAAAGTACATTAGATGGCGTTGGAATTGGACTTGGCTATACAGCTGCTCTTATGGTAATTGCTAGTATTAGAGAAGTACTAGGAAATAATACAATTACATTGATGGATTCTGTTAGTTCCATAACAGGCTATCGTGCCATTTACCGTGTATTTCCAGAAAATGAACTCATACCCATGTCTTTTCTAATATCTCCAGCAGGTGCCTTTCTGACATTGGGCATTTTAATGGCTATTTTCAATGCCATTCATAAAGGAGGTAAACATGAATCTAATTAGTTTATTGCTTGCGAGTATTTTGACTGAAAATATTGTCTTGATGAAATTTTTGGGAATCTGTCCTTTTATTGGAACTTCTAGCAAAGAAAAAAGTGCACTAGGAATGGGGATAGCAGTCACACTTGTAATTACATTATCTGCTATCATGACATATCTTTTATATTATTACGTTTTGGTTCCAACGGATACCGTATATTTAAAAACACTTTCTTTTGTTTTAATTGTTGCTTGTATGGTACAAATAATGGAGATGATAATCCATAAAGGAAATCCAAAATTACATCAAAGTTTAGGAATATATCTTCCTTTGATTACAACAAATTGTGCAGTATTGGGTGTTTTATTATTGAATATTTCCAATCACTATTCTTTGTTAGAAGTATTAGTATTTAGTATTGGTTCTAGTTTAGGATTTACTATCGTAATTTATATCTTCGCAACCATCCGTGAAGCATTGGAAAAAAGAAATATTCCCACTTGCTTCAAGGGATATCCAATCGCCCTTGTCACCGCATCCATTATGGCTCTTTTGTTTGCAAGGTATTTAGTTATATGATTGCATATTTTATAATAGTTGGTTTGATTATTCTATATTTAATTCTTATGAAAAAAAATAAATGTAATGGATGTATATTATGTGAAAAATGTAAGGAGAAAAAACGATGATAGGAATTCTGATTATGACGTTGCTTGCTTTCCTTTTAAGTCTTTTATTAGTTATTATTTATGATAAAACAGACAAACAAGATTATCTAAAATATTTACCTGGATATAATTGTGGTGTTTGTGGCTTTGGAAGTTGTAGAGGAATGAGTGATGCGATGAATCAAGATCTTATGTGCTACAAAAAATGCAAATTGTTAAAGGGCGAAAATTTAGAAAAAATGGAACAAATGGTAAAAACACAGATAGATAAAAGAAAATAGTCTGTGTTTTCTTTAGACCAATTATTTATTTCAAAAACGTTTTATTACAATTGATTCAAAGAATTACCTTATGAGGAAATCAAATGAATGCCATCAAATAAATATTTTTCACATGAATTCATTTTTAGATACCATTCACATAAAATTAAAATGGTGTTATAATGTATATAATGAATAAGGAGATTCGTTATGGAAAATAAGTATCAACAATTTTTAAAATTAAGAAAAGAATATCCAACCTTTATTTATCGCAATTATAAAATAGAAGAATTGGAAAAGGTTTATAAAATTACCTATGAATTTGAAATACCAAATTTGACTAGTTTTCATCCAATTTTAGAAATTCCAAAGAAAACAGTCTCAAATTATGACTTTTTTGAGTATTTAATATTTCATTTGGGAATGGTAGAATTGATTAGTTATTTCAAATGTACTTGTAGCCCTAATGTGGTGATTGAAGCTGGATATTTAGATAAAGCCCAAATGGATTGGTTTCAAAAATTATATTATGAAGGACTAGGGGAGTTTTTATATTGCAATGGGATTGATATTCCAAAAGAAGAATTGATGCAGATTGTTTGCAAGGCTCAAAAAACGACAATCTTGGGATTAGAGTATCAAGGAATTGGAAACCTAATCCCAATTGGTGGTGGAAAAGATTCCGTCGTTAGTATGGAATTATTAAAAGAAGAATATGAAAACAATACATGTTTTATCTTAAATCCAAAAACCATTACACTTGCGTGTGCACAAGCTGGAAACTATACAGACGAAAAATTGATAACAGTTACTCGCAAATTGGATCAGAAATTAATAGAACTGAATCAACAAGGCTTTTTAAATGGACATACGCCTTTTAGTGCTTTACTTGCCTTTTTAACCTATATCGTTGCTTACTTAAATCAAAAAAAATATATTATCCTTTCAAATGAGTCAAGTGCAAATGAAACGACTGTAGTGGGAACAAATGTAAATCATCAATATTCCAAATCCTATGAATTTGAAGCTGATTTTAATGCATATACCAAAAAATATTTTCAAATTGAAATTGAGTATTTTAGTTTATTGAGACCACTCAATGAGTTGCAGATAGGGAGTCTATTCTCAACTTATCAAAAATACCATCCAATTTTTAAAAGTTGTAATTTAGGTAGCAAAAAAGAACCATGGCATTGGTGCGGTGAGTGCCCTAAATGTTTATTTGTATACATTATATTGAGCCCTTACTTAACACAAACGGAATTGGTTGAAATATTTGGAACCAATTTATTGGAAAAAGAAGATTTACTACCAATTTTCTTACAATTGTTGGGATATGCAAAGACAAAACCGTTTGATTGTATTGGAACCATTAGAGAAGTGAGGTATGCAGTTAGTATTACCATTCATCGATGGAAGGAAAAGACACTTCCTTATTTATTAATGTATTACCAAACACATTATCCTCTTTGTTTAGAAGATAATCCTGAACTCGATTATAATACGCGCCATAATTTAAATGCTCATTTTGAAGCAATCATAAAGAAAGAATTGAGATGTAATCATGACACAAGAAATAATAGAACAATTAAAAAATAAAAAAATTGCCATTCTAGGATATGGATTAGAGGGAAAATCTAGTTATACATGGATTCGTAAACACCTAAAATCGGAAATGATAACAATATTAGATGGAAATACGGATCTAGAATTGGAATTGCGCGAACAAAAAGATGAAAATCTCAACTGGAATTTAGGACCTTCTTATTTACAAGAATTATCAAAATACGATGTAATTATGAAAAGTCCTGGAATATCACTTAAAGATATTCCCATTCAGACATTTCAAGATAGAATTACTTCTCAATTAGAATTATTGTTAGAAGCCAAACATCAAAATGTAATTGGGATTACTGGTACAAAAGGAAAAAGTACAACCTCCAGTTTACTATATCAAATTGGAAAAGATCAAAATAAAAAAATAGTATTGATTGGAAATATTGGAAAACCAGTATTAGATGTAATAGATGAAATTGATGAAGAAACAATAGTTGTAGTAGAGATGTCAAGTCATCAACTGGAATATATTAAAGTATCTCCCCATATTGCAGTTATTCTAAATTTATTTGAGGATCATTTAGACCATGCGGGAACAGTAGAACATTATCATGAGTCTAAACTCAATATATTTCGGTATCAAACGCAAGAAGATATTGCTATTTATTGTGCTGACAATGAAATATTAAAAAGGAAAGTAAACGAAAACTATTTTTCTGCAAACCAATATACATTTGGAACAGAAGCTTCTAGTTGTGATGTATATTTAAAAGATGATTTTATTTGCTATCAACAAGAACCTTTGTATTCCATAACTTCAACTAGAAATCTACTTGGAAAACATAATTTAAAAAACATCATGGTCGTTTTATGGATTTCTAGATTGCTTGGGTTTGATTTAAAAAAGGCTGCCATTAGCATTTCTCATTTTCAGACATTAGAACACCGAATGGAAAACATAGGTACATTTGATGGCGTAACTTACTATAGTGATACCATCGCAACCATTCCAGAAGCGACCAAAGAAGCGATAGAGGCCATTCCTGACATTGATACTTTAATTTTTGGTGGAAAAGATCGTCATATTGATTACACCCATTTTATTGCTTATTTAAAAACTGGAAAAGTTAGAAATTTGATTGCAATGCCAACCACTGGTTTTCAAATAGCGGAACAATTGGTCGATACCAAAACTGTAAATTTATACAAAGTAGAATCATTAAAAGAAGCTGTACAAATAGCGCATCAAATAACTGAAAAAGGAAAAAGCTGTTTATTGTCTCCAGCAGCTTCTAGTTATGACTATTTTAAAAATTATAAGGAAAAGGGAGATTGTTACAAGGAATTTGTAGCACAATTGTCATTGCAACAAACATAAGGCGGTATCGTCTTTTTTCTTTACACTATTTTAGTATATATATCCATTCTCTTTTTTTGTTCAATTGAAAACTAAAATAAAATATGATATACTTTATTACAATGAGGGTGATAAGATGAAGCTAGAATCAATATTGGAATCTATCCAAAAAATAATCATATTTGCCAAACAGTATGCGAAAACCAATATACTGTTTATTACATTTGTAATTTCATCTGTAATCAATGCTTGTATTTTACGTTTTGTAACTGTAAAAAATTACTTTGATATTAGGCCTATTATTGCTGATTTGGCAATTGTTTTGCTTGTAGGAGCATTTGGGTATTTTCTCAAACCAAAACATCAATTTCGTTACTATATCACATGGTCTTTTATTTTTACATTGACTTGTTTAATTAATTCTATTTATTATACCAACTTTTTATCTTATGCATCCTTTTCTTTATTAGAAACATCATTACAAGTAATTGGTGTAACCGATGCGGTTGTCGAAAATGTAATGGAACTAAAAGATTTCTGCTACATATGGCAAATCGTAGTCATTATTTTTGTACATAAAAAACTAAAAAAACGTGGATATTATAACTATGTAGTTACCGTGGAAAAAGGAAAAGTAAGGGCATTAAATACATTGGTAGCGGGACTTATTTTTATTGGTATGTTCATTTCTACATTAACTTCTACTGATATCAGTCGCTTAAACAAACAATGGAATCGTGAATATTTGGTTATGCGTTTTGGAATCTATGCATATCAATCCAATGATTTGGTCGCAACATTAAAAGCACAAATCAATCCATTATTTGGATACGATGAACATGCAAAGGCATTTCGTGAATTTTATGAAACAAAAGAGAGTGACCACAAGAGCAATTCATATACAAATGCTTTAAAAGGAATGAACATTATTGCCATTCATGCAGAAAGTATACAACAATTTGTTTTAGATACTGAATTTAATGGACAGCCTGTAGCTCCTAATTTAAAAAAATTGGCAGAGGAAGGACTTTATTTTTCTAACTTTTATGCCCAAGAAAGTGTGGGGACGAGTAGTGATAGTGAGTTTACATTCAATACATCACTAATGCCAGCTAGTAGTGGAACGGTATTTGTAAGTTATTTTGATAGAGAATATGTGACCATTCCAAAACTATTAAAAGAGCAAGGTTATTATACTTTTAGTATGCATGGCAATAATGGTTCTTTCTGGAATCGTTTGAGTGCACATAAAAGCATAGGATATGATAAATACTATAATTATAAAAATGATTTTGAAATCGATGAAACCATCGGACTAGGGTTATCTGACAAATCCTTTTTCAGACAAGCTGTTCCCAAAATAAAAGAAATAAGTGAACAAAATAAAAAGTTTTATGGTGTACTAATTATGCTTACCAATCATACCCCTTTTTCAGATATTGAAGGGCATACCGATTATGAAGTAAATTATAAATACCAAGCAATCAATGAAGAAACAGGAGAACTAGAGGAATTTGTTGCACCTTATATGGAAGGAACCAAACTTGGAAATTATTTTAAATCTGTTCATTATGCTGATGAAGCCTTGGGACAGTTGATCGCTGATTTAGATACCGAAGGACTATTAGAAAATACCGCAATTGTAATTTATGGAGATCATGATGCAAAATTGAAAAAATCGGAATACAAACGTTTTTATAACTATGTTCCTGAAACCAACAGTATTCTATCATCAGAAGATCCTAACTATAAAAATGTAGACTACTATGCTTATGAACTCAATCGTAAAGTACCATTCATCATATGGACAAAAAATAAAAACCTAACAGGAGAGGTTACAAAAGTAATGGGAATGTATGATGTCCTACCAACTCTAGGAAATATGATGGGATTTGAAAGTCCTTATGCACTAGGACATGATATATTTAGTGTAGATGAGAATGTCGTTGTTTTCCCAGATGGCAATTGGTTGACCGATAAAATGTATTACAATCAAAGCAATGACAATGGTAAATTATTAAATCCAGATGATACAGTAAGTATAGAATATATTGAAAAATATACTCAAATCGCAGATCAAGCCATTTCTATTTCAGACTCTATTATTGTATATGATTTGATCCGAAGAACAAAAGAAGCGAAAAGCTTATTAGGACAGGAGTAGAATATGAAAAAAGAACCCACAAAAAGAAGAATTAAAACATGGCCAATTATTCTTATATTGGTCCTTGTTTGCTTTATTATTTTATTATTATGTATAAAAGATATTTATCAAAGTTTAAAATCAGGTTCAGCTTCTCAAGTAGAGATTTTGTCCACCATTCAAAATTATGGATATACTCTTAATGAAAATGATTCAAAATATGTAGAACAAAAATTTAAAGAACTAAAAAAAGAATTGGAAAGTGAAAATCCCGATGAAGAAACATACGCTACTTTGATGAGTCAAATCTTTGTTGCTGATTTTTATTCCTTAAAACAGGCCATTAATAAAAATGATATTGGCGGTGTGCAGTTTGTATATGAAGCGTATCAAAACGATTTTTTACAATCGGCTAAAACCAGTGTATATGCATATATTCAAAATAATATATATGGAGACCGGAAACAATCCCTTCCAATGGTAAGTGAAGTAGAAGTTACTAGTATTGAGATGACAGAATATCATGGTGATTCTCTATCAGATGAACAGGCGTATGAAGTAGATGTAATCATTACATATGAAGAGGAGCTAAACTATCCAACCCATGTCACTTTAGTTTTAGCACATGCGAACAATAAATTGCAAATTGTAAAGATGCAGTGATATCAAATGAGATTTTCTCATTTTTTTTTAAAACTGTAGATAAAATAATTGTCAAAAATTGGAAATCATGTTATACTGAAATCATAAAAGAAAATCATAAAAAATATTTGCAAATAGAAAAAAAGTAGTTCGCCATTTGCGAACGGGGGGGGGGGTAATACCCTCTTTTTATATGTAATAATTTTATGAGAATTCTTTTTTAGAACAGGAGGTGAGTATATGAAGAAAGTTGTGTTATTATTGGCTCTAGGATGTGTGTTAGTTGGTTTTACAGGTTGTGGTTCTAAAAAAGAAACATTAAAATGTAGTGGACAAGAAGAAAACATGAAGGGTTCTATTGTTGGAACATTTGAAAAAGAAAAATTAACAAAAACAGTAACAGAATCTACAATTACATATGAGAGTAAAGAAGCATTAGAGGATGGATATGAAATATTACAATTATCAATTGGCATGATGAATGCGATTGAAGGTGTAGAAGGTTCCTTGAATAAAAAAGACTTAACTGTCACTATGAAAGTAACTGCTGATTTATCTAAAATGTCTTCAGAAAACATAAAAGATATGTTTGAAAAAGAATCTGTGAATAAAGAAGCGTTCAAAGCATATGCCAAGGAACAAGGATTTACTTGTAAATAGAATGACATAAAACGAAGGCAAAGTTCTTCGTTTTTTCAAAAAATTGAATGAAAGTAGGAAAAATATGTGGATTTATATTATAGTAGGAATTACTTTGATTATGTTAGGATATTTATTTATCTTATATAATCGTTTCATTAAACAAACCAATCAAATCAAAGAAGCTTTTTCTACAATGGATGTTTATTTAAAAAAAAGATGGGATTTAATCCCTAATATGATAGAAATTGTAAAAGGGTATACAAAACATGAACAAACCACCCTAGAAGAAGTTGTAAAATTAAGAAATCATGCTTATGATAATATGTCAAATGAAGATAAAATTATGACAAACGAAGAATTGTCAAAACATCTTCCTAAATTACTCGCATTGGTAGAAAATTATCCAGAATTAAAAGCGAGTGATCAATATAAAGATTTGAGTATGGAGCTTACAAAAGTAGAAGATGAACTTGTCAATTCAAGAAAATATTACAATGCAACTATTCGAAATTTCAACAATATTGTGGAAATGTTTCCAAATAATATTGCCGCTAAATTATTGGGCTTCAAAGCGCAAAAGATGTTCCAGATAAATGAAGAAGAAAGAAATCGTATTAAAGTAAAACTTTAGGAGGTCAAAATGAAACAAACAATTCAGAACATATTATGTTTTCTAATGGTATGCATTTTATTACCTTCTTCCATTTTAGCGGACGGTCAAAAACCGAGTGAGATATATTTTTATCATTCAAATGAATATGTGATTGATCGTTATGATATCAATATGATTGTAAATGAAAACAATACTTTGGATATCACAGAGACAATCACTGCCTATTTTAATGTTCCAAAACATGGTATTCTTCGAAAAATTCCTCTTAAAAATAAAGTAGAACGTTTGGATGGAACTTCCTCAAACAATCGTGCAAAAATATCCAATTTGCGTGTGAATACTACCTATACTGTGTCAAAATCATTTGATACTTATCAAATCAAAATTGGAAATCGCCACCAAGAATTGACAGGAGAGCAAGTATATTCTATTCAGTATAATTATAATATCGGGAAAGATCCTTTGGAAAATGCTGATGAACTTTATTGGAATCTTATTGGATCTAACTGGGATACAGCGATTGGAAATATCACCTTTAAAATTACAATGCCAAAAGCTTTTGATGCAAGTAAAATTGGCTTTTCTGTTGGGAAAAAAGGGTCTTCTAATCATCAAAATGTAACTTATGATGTACATGAAAATACAATAGAAGGAGCTTATTATGGAATTTTAGAAGCTGGAGAGGCTTTGACCATTAGATGTGAGTTAGAAGAAGGATATTTTGTAAATGCTGGTTTTCCAACTCAATATACAGATTATATAGGTATAGTGATTTCTGTGTTGTGTTTTATGATATCCTTGTATCTTTGGTACCGATATGGACGTAATGAACAGGTGGTTGAAACAGTTGAATTTTATCCACCAGAAAAATTCAATAGTTTAGAAATTGGCTTTTTATACAAAGGAATCGCCACGACCAAAGATGTAACTTCATTATTGATTTCTTTAGCCAATAAAGGATACATTAAAATATCAGAAATCAATCATAAGACCTTTTTAGCAGCCGCCAATGACTTTAAGATTACGAAATTAAAAGAATATGAGGGAGATAATGTTTATGAAAATCTTTTTATGAAAGGATTATTTGAATCTGGTAAAAAGGAAGTTACCCAAATGGATTTATATGATCGTTTTTACTCCACAAAAGATATGATATTGGATATAATCAATGTCAAAGGAAATAAAGCTAAAATCTTTGAAAAGTATACATTTATTCCCAAACTATTGATTGGGTTAATGATTCTAATATCGTATTGTTCTTTCACAATTTCACTAGTATTAGGATCTGGAAATTTCCATGTGCTCTGCATGAGTATCCTTGTATATACAGTTTTTTTAATTTTCGAGTTTATGATGTTCAAAAAGGATAGCACTGCGGAAAAAATAATTAATATATTTTTTCACATTATTTTTATGTCTTTTTTGGTCGCTGTTTTCGGACCCTATATAGTGTTGCCTATGCTAGAGAGTCGTATAATATTAATTAACTCAATTGTATGTATTATCTGTAATATAGGAATGGCGGTGTGTTTTAATTATATGCCAAAAAGAACAAAATATGGGAATCAAATGCTTGGAAAAATTTTAGGATTCAAACATTTTTTGGAAACAGCAGAAAAAGAAAAATTAGAAACCTTGGTGTTACAGGATCCTAGTTATTTTTATCATATTTTACCTTATACTTATGTACTAGGTGTATCTGACAAATGGATTCAACGTTTTGAAACGATTTCATTACAAGCACCAGAATGGTATGATAGTTTGGATACATTTGATATAAAATCATTTGAATCATTTATGAATTCAACAATGGAAACAACAGAAAGTGTAAGTTCATCTTCTTCTGATAGTGATTCATCTGGTGGTGGAATATCTGATGGAGGCTCTGGTGGAGGAGGAGGTAGCTCCTGGTAATCATCGAAGTATGTGAATATGTTAAAAACTTTGCCTTAATTATAAAGGGCGCAGATTATCGCCCCCCAAGTGGAGAGGTGATAATCTATATTGAAATAACATGAGGAGTGGAACTCTTATAATAAGCAATAGATAAAAGATGGATGTAAAATAGAAAACACTTTGCATATTTTTGAAATCCCTTCATATAGTGAAATAGATAGTACTAGGAGGGAAATAAATGATTAATAAAAAAAATTTGTGGTTTTTGACTTTGTTTAGTTTGATATTAGTGCTTAGTGTATACTATATTACCATGCCATCAGAATTACTGTTAACCAGTAATGGCAATTATATTGATACCAATAAAAAGGAAGAAACAGAACCAACTGTTTCAATAGAAGAAAGTGAACTCATAACAGCACTTCGTGTTTCGGCAGACGAAGAATTGATGCAAGAATTGGATGCTTTAAAGGAAGTTTTGACTAATACAGAATCCTCTGTGGAAGAAAAAAATAATGCCTTTGAAAAAATGAAAACTTTAAATATTAATAAAGGCGAAGAAACCAAATTAGAAAAAAAATTGGCAGATGAAATGCAGTTAAAAACATTTATTAAAATCAATGGTGATCAAATTAAAGTAGTAGTGGATAGTAAAAAACATGATACAACCGTTGCCAATGATATTATGCGAAGTATTCAAAGTAACTTTGATAAAAAAATGTATATAACTGTACAATTTAAAGGATAGAAAATGCTATTCTTTTTTCTTTTTGGGCGAATGACTTCACGCAAATAAGAGAGTGACATAAAATAATATGAGTAAACATAAAACCACCCAGCTTAGGAAGTGAGGGAAAGCATGAGTAAAAGTATTCTTACTAAAAGAGAAAAGGAAGTATTTGAATTATTAATTGTCAATCAAACAACTGCTGAAATTGCAGAAAAATTAGGAATTAGTGAAAAAACAGTACGAAACCATATATCCAATGCGATGCAGAAGCTAGGCGTAAAAGGTAGAGCAAGTGCTGTTGTTGAACTTTTAAAACTTGGAGAACTAACATTCTAAAAAATCGCATGAAAATGCGTTTTTTTTCATACATTTAAATAGAGGTGGATTCATGGTAAAACGTGTTTGTCAAAAGAGAATGATTTTATCATCAGCTGTATTATTTGCGTTGTTTCTTTTGTATTTGATTCCAAAACAGCAAATCAATCAATTAGAAAATATTCCTAGTAAAGTAGAGTATGTAGATCAAATGGCAGAGAAATCGACTATCTATTTATTGGATCCAAATGATATGGTCGCACGTACAAAAGTGGTAATGGATGCGAATGCTGATATTGAAACAAAGGCAAGAAATTTATTAAATGTATTAATACAAAATGGAGAAGGGGAAAGTAAGGTACCCAATGGCTTCCGTGCCATCATTCCAAGCGATACCAAAATACGCAGTATTCATTATGAAGATAGTTTGATCAAGGTTGACTTTTCAAAAGATATATTGGAAATGAAAAAAGAAAATGAAGAAAAGGTAATTGAAGCGATTGTTTATACCTTAACAAGTATTGAAGGGGTAAACCATGTCATTATTTATGTAGAAGGAGATATATTAACAAAATTACCACATTCAGGTATTAATTTGCCAAGTACATTAGATCGAAGTTATGGAATTAATAAGGAATATGATTTACAATCATATAAAGATATTAATCAAGTAACTATATATTATGTTGGAAAATATAATGAGGAAACATATTATGTACCTGTTACAAAATATGTAAATGACAATCGTGATAAAATTAAAATTATTGTAGATGAATTGTCAAGTTCTAATCTATACACCACTAATTTGATGAGCTTTTTAAATAGTAATACCAAGTTATTGGCAACTGAACAGGAAGTGGATTCTTTATTTTTAACATTTAATTCTTATATTTTCAATGATATGAATGAACGAAATATATTAGAGGAAGTAATTTATACCATTAGTTTATCGGTAGGAGATAATTACAATGTAAGAGAGGTTGTATTCAATGTAGAAGACCAAGAAATTTATAAAAGTGTAATTAAAACTATTGAATAAATAAATATTTTATTATATAATGAATATGTTCTTAAAAGAACGTATTTGTCCTGGTAGCTCAGCTGGATAGAGCAATGCCCTTCTAAGGCATCGGTCGGGGGTTCGAATCTCTCCCAGGACACCACTTATAAAAAAATAAGCCTTTCAAAATAAAGGCTTTTTTAATGTTTAAATATAATAAAACTCCTAATAAATTATGTTGTATAACGATTAATATCATGTGCTATTTGATGAGCCTCTCCATAAAAGGCAGCACGAGAATGCCTTAAATCCTTTCATGTAATATGTTTTAGTCATACTTTATTTTCGTAAAAATTTATGTATCTGATGGCTTCTTGACAATATATCTTATTATTTAATGGATTTGTAAAAATAGAATCATTATAAAAAATATATAAATTTCCAACTATATATGTTATACTAATTATAGTAAGGAGGTAAATAAAATGAACATTGGAAATGTTGTTGGAATTACTTTAGGAGTCAATTTAGTCAATGGAAAAATTAAACCTAGATTTGGAAAGGGTGCAATTATTGTTATAATCATTATGTTCTTATTATTAATTGCATTTTCGATAGGTTTCATTTATGGATTGTTAAATTTTAATCTAGAATTTATATTAATGTGTGCTTGCGGCTTATTTGGATTTGGATACCTGTTATTAATAAGTCCATATACTCAAAGTTCAAAAAATTATTATATTGAGTTTGAATCAGAAAATTCATTAAATAATTTCAAATTAAATTATAAGAACAAATTAGTAGATATCCAATATAAAATTGACAATAGTGGAAAAATAGCGTTTTTAAATAACAAAAGCAAAATAAGTTGTGTTTCATATGCAGATGGTTCAAAAATGAGCAACTTGACAAAGTATAAAATAATTAATTATTTTATTAAGTGGCTGAATGATAATGGGTTGATGTCAAACGAAATCACATCAACGTTTGAAGAACTTTAGAACCAAAAATATTATGAAATAGTAAAACTATTGATATCATTTACAGTAGTTTTTTTTCAACAATTATATTATTTTCAACTTTAAAAAATGTTGATATAAAGCTTGAACATAGCATTTTTCTTTATGTTGCTAAATAAAAATAAAATACTGAAAAAATTATTTTGGTGGTGAAAATATGAAATTAAGTGAAATGAAGCAAGCAGTTAGTTTATTGGCAAATGAATGGGACTTGGGTAAAGTTTTCTCTAAAGCGAAAGGTAACGTGTGCGCTTGGATTTATTTACTTGAAATATTGGAAGAAACAGAAACTATGGTTATAGAAAAAGATAACGGTAAGTTAATAGGTTTTTGTGGTTATGCCAAATGGAACTCAAACAAGCATATTATAAAGAAGAAATTTTATCATATCATTAAAATAATTTTACTGCATAGTCCACTAATAAAAGATAAAAAAGCTATAATGAAATATTATAGTGATTACGATTATACTCCTGCAGAGTTACAGGAAAGATTTGATGGAGAAATAAGTATCATTATTCTTAATAAAAACTATCGTGGTAAAGGATTAGGAAAAAAGATGCTTCAACAGATATTTGAATATGCAAAAGAAGATAATGTCAAATGTTTACAAATATTAACTGATGAAGCTTGCAATTTTAAATTTTATGAAAGTCTTAATTGTAAGAAAGTGTACGAGAAAACTATCCCAAATGGTGAACCAAATAAATGTGGAGATATCATTCCAGAACAAGGATATATATATGAAAAGAAATTAAACTCTTAAAAAATTTAACATATTATACAGTTCGATATTGAACTGTTTTTTATAATTTAGATATATGCTAATCCAAGATTACTATGATTATTATCTTTGAAAATCCAAAGATATCAGGGTGACTATTATGGCTTTCAATTGGCTCTCCCCATATAATATAATAAAAGAAATTATATTTCTTTTGAAGGAGGAGAGGAATGGAAGTTTTAGAACAAGCACGTGTAACTAGCCCATATGGAAATCGTGAAGGTGGATTTCATAGAGGTGTTGATTTGATTTCAAAAGTGGGTAATCGAGAAGTGCGTGCAAACTCAAAAGGAAAAGTAATCAAAGTAATTAACCAATATCCAGATTCAGAAATTATAAATCCAACCACAGATCCTTCTACCCAAAAATGGGGTGGAAACCGTGTATGGATTGAACATAATGATGGATATCAATCCAGATATAATCATCTAAAATATAATTCCATTGACATCAAAGAAGGAGATATTGTAGAAGAAGGACAAGTATTTGCAAGCGAAGGAGAAAGTGGATATGCAACAGGCGTGCACTTGGATTTTGAGGTTTTAAAAAATGGAAACTTTATTGATCCAACTGCCTATGCACTTGGTAAAGAAAAACTACCAGAATATAGTATTCCATCTAAAGAAACAAAATATGTTAATTTACCACCAACCAATCAAGGTGAAAATATTACAAGTTGGAGAGTGTATCCACTAAATAAAGCAGCTCGTTATGGCACTAATTTTGATAATTCTATAGGAAAACTAAATCCATCCAAATTTGGTGGAGTTTCCTATGAACTAAAAGGATATACCAAATGGAATACACCAATCATTGAAACAAGAGATTTTGGGAAAGTCCATTTAGCTTTGGTTGGCATCGGAACTGTCACAGATACTCCACAATTTGGGGTATATCAAAAAACTGTTGGTTAAACCGACAGTTTTTTGAGTCATAAACTATTCATTCCTTTCGATTTATTATATAATAACTTTGGTGATGTAGATGGAATTTTATAGAGAAGTCGAAAAAAGTATCATAAAAAAATATCGGAAAGAAATATGGAGTAAATTTATAAAAGCTGTAAAAGAATACCAACTCATTCAAGCAGGCGATAAGATTGCAGTTTGTATCAGTGGTGGTAAAGATTCATTTATTTTAGCCAAATGTATGCAAGAATTAAACCGGCATGGACAAATACCTTTTGAGGTAATTTATCTGGTAATGGATCCTGGATATCATCCACAAAATCGAAAACTCATCGAAGAAAATGCCAAAAAATTAAATATTCCAATTCAAATTTTTGAAAGTAATATCTTTGAAGTAACAGACCATATCGAAGGGAATCCTTGCTACTTGTGCGCTCGTATGCGTAGGGGATGCCTTTATAGTAAAGCACAAGAAATGGGTTGTAATAAAATTGCGCTAGGACATCATTTTGATGATGTAGTAGAAACCATTCTTATCAGTCTATTTTACGGTGCTGAGTTTAAAACAATGCTCCCTAAATTACATAGTACCAATTTTAATGATATGGAACTGATTCGACCTTTATACTTTGTGAAAGAACAGGACATCATCAGTTGGAAAAACACTCATCAGTTACAATTTTTAAACTGTGCTTGTCGATTGACGGAAAATACAGAAAATTTGTCCTCTAAAAGAAAAGAGATAAAAGAATTTATAAAAGATTATAAAAAAATCAATCCCAATATAGATATTAATCTTTTTAGAAGTGTGGAAAATGTAAATTTAAATACAATCATAGGCTATCATAATGAAAAAGAAAAATACCATTTTTTAGACGATTATGATATAAAACTGTAAAAATACATTTCATCGGTGAAAAATTGACAAACGGAAAAAAGGGACTATAATAAATAAGCAAATGAATGGAGCAATGAAATGAATCGAATATTAGAAGAATGCAGTACCAGTCAGACTATTCCTAGCTGGATGATAGAGTATCAGCAAAAAATTGCGATAGGAATATCTCCTGATGAATTAATGGAATCTTTAGAAGAAGAATTAAATACAACAGAATATCAAATGGTTTGGAATCATTCGGAACTTGAAAATTTATCTTCCGTAGTTGAAATGTCCAAACCGAGCATTCATTATGAAGAACGATATGCTTATTTACAAAATCTTAAAAATAAAGAATATCACAAATAGAAGTCTTACATATCCATAGACTTCTATTCTTTTTTTTGGTAAAATATGTATATGAAGGTGGTTTCAATGAAACGTAGTGAAGTAGATATGAATAAGGTTACCCCTGCGATGAAGCAATATTTAGAATTGAAAGAACAAAATGAAGATGTCATCATTTTTTTCCGCTTGGGGGATTTCTATGAAATGTTTTTTGAAGATGCCATTCAAATTTCAAGAGAATTAGAACTTACCTTAACAAGTAAAAATGCAGGATTAGAAGAAAAAATACCTATGTGTGGAATTCCACATCATGCCGCTAATGTATATATTGAAAAATTGGTGGAAAAAGGATATAAAGTAGGGATTGTAGAACAATTAGAAGATGCGAAAAAAGTAAAAGGGATTGTCAAACGAGATATCATTCAAATCATCAGTAAAGGAACGATGATGGATTATGAATTCTTAAAAGAATATGAAAATAACTATATTGGAAATATTTTGGATTTTCAACATGCATATACCATATCATATACTGATATTACAACAGGCGAATTATTTGTGACTATGGTAGAACATAATATATCTACATTAATCAGCCAGGTAGTTAGTTTCGGTTTAAAAGAAGTGATTGTATCAAGTAAAGTGGATAAAACCATTCTATCTATTTTAAAAAATCAATTTAAGATTACAGTAACTGTTACAGATGAAGTAGAAAAAGAAGGATACCAGTCTATTTATCAAGAACTGAATGATGTAAGGTATATAGAAACCATCCAACATTTATTAACATATATTACCCATACGCAAAAAAGAAGTTTAGCGCATCTTATGAAACCAATTATTTTAGAACATAAAAATTATTTGAAAATGGATATCCATACCAAACGAAATTTAGAATTAACAGAAACTTTGCGACTCAAACAACGTAATTATTCTTTGATTTGGCTTCTGGATCGAACCAAAACTGCAATGGGATCAAGAATGTTAAGACAAATGATTGAAAGTCCATTGATTCATAAAGAAGATATTAATAGACGCTATGACATGGTAGAAACATTACTGAAAGAATTTATTGTAAAAGATGATTTGTGTAAATTACTATTTGAAGTATATGATTTAGAACGTTTGAGTGGACGTATTGCTTTTGGGAATGCCAATGCCAAAGATTTATTACAATTGAAAATATCATTAAAAGTCTTACCACAAATCAAGGAGATTTTATCCAAAATTCATTTTTATAAAACTTTTGAGCCCATGAATGAGTTATACGAATTACTGGAAAAAAGTATTTATGAAAATCCACCATTGTCCATCAAAGAAGGTTATCTCATCAAAGAAGGTTATCATCAAGAATTGGATGAATTAAAAGATTTGCGTAAGGGTGGGAAAGAATTTATTGCCCGATTTGAGGCAGAAGAAAAAGAACGAACAGGAATTAAAAACTTAAAAGTAGGATACAATCGTGTGTTTGGATACTATATTGAAGTATCCAAGGGAAATACCAACTTCATCAAAGAGGAATATGGTTATGAAAGAAGACAAACATTAAGTAATTGTGAACGATATATCAGCCCTATTTTAAAAGAAAAAGAAGCTTTGATATTGAATGCAGAAGAAAAAATTATTGATTTAGAATATGAATTGTTTACACAGATTCGAGAACAAATTCAGGTTTATATTCCTAAACTACAAGAAATTGCTAAAATCATTAGTGAAATTGACGTATTACAAGCTTTTGCAACAGTTACAGAAGAAAACAACTATGTGAGACCTGAATTAAATGATACTAGTTGTGTTCGTATTATCGAAGGAAGGCATCCCGTTGTGGAAAAAGTTTTGCAAACGGAATTCGTTTCCAATGATATTGTAATGGATGAAAATACCAATATTTTATTGATTACAGGTCCGAATATGGCAGGGAAATCTACTTACATGCGACAAATTGCCATCACAGTCATTATGGCTCAAATTGGTTGTTTTGTTCCTGCCAAAGAAGCACATTTACCAATATTTGATGCCATTTTTACCAGAATTGGCGCCAGTGATGATTTGGTAAGTGGTGAATCTACGTTTATGGTAGAAATGAATGAAGCCAATTATGCGCTTCAGAATGCCACAGAACATAGTTTGATTTTATTTGATGAACTTGGACGTGGGACTGCAACCTTTGATGGCATGGCTTTGGCACAGTCCATTATTGAATATATTCATGAAAAAATTGGTTGTAAAACATTCTTTTCTACCCACTATCATGAATTGACGGATTTGGACACTACATTGAGCCATTTAAAAAATGTGCATGTTAGTGCGCATGAAGAAAATGGATCGCTGACTTTTTTACATAAAATAAAAGAAGGAAGTATTGATAAAAGTTATGGAATTCATGTTGCATCTTTAGCGGGGTTACCCAAAACTTTAATTGAAAGAGCGGATCAAATTTTAAGTATCTATGAAACCAAAGAACAAAAAAGGGAAGTTAAAATACAGGAATCCTTGCCATTAGAATCCCTGATGGCACCAACTTCCAAAATAGAAGAAGAATTAAAACAACTGAATGTTTTAGAAATGACGCCATTAGAAGCGTTAAATCAATTGTATGAATGGAAAAATCAACAAAAATAGGAGGAAATAATGAGCTTATTAAAACGTGAAAATTGGTTTGTTAATTTAGTATTATTATTGATAACACAAGGCTTTTATGGATTTGCACTTGCCCACTTCTTAAATTTATATAAAAAGTCTGCATGGTATCGTAATTATCTTTATTGGATGGTAGCAGCCCTTTGTTTCTTTTTCCCAGTCTTTCTATTATTAATAATCTTTATGGTACAAATGCTTTGTAGTGTAGCACTTAAGTTAAATGCCCCTGGAAAAGAAATCTATGGGTATCCTTATGCATGGATTTTGTGTTTGATTGTCCCAATTGTTGGATGGGCTTTACTCATTGTCATGTGGATTTATTTACTTATTTGGATCATTGTTGCGATTGCCCATGGTGAGGGAGAAGCTTATATAGAACCGTAAAGGAGATTCGATTTTATGAAAACAAATACACTTATTATTATGGCTGCTGGATTTGGAAGTAGATACAAAGGTGGCACCAAGCAAATGACAGGTGTTGGACCATCTTTAGAGTGGATTATGGATTATTCTATTTATGATGCATATCAAGCAGGAATTCGCAAGGTAGTGATTATCATTCGTGAAGAATTGACTGATTTGATGCAAGCGCATTTTCAGAACCTACCTACAGATTTAGAATTACAATTTGTTTATCAGGATGTCAAAATGATTCCTGCTGGCTTTTCTTTCCCTGAAAGAACCAAACCATGGGGGACAGGACACGCTATTTTATGTTGTAAAGATGTTGTAAAAGAACCTTTTATTGTTGTGAACGCTGATGACTATTATGGTAGTGAAATTTTTAGCAAAATCAATTCTTTTACTCAACAAGGACACAAGGATTATTGTATGGCAGGTTTTTTTCTCAAAAATACATTAAGTGAAAATGGAGGAGTCAATCGTGGGATTTGTCAAGTGGATTCTAATATGCATTTATTAGAAATTAAAGAAACTTTTCAAATTGAACGAAAAGATGATCAAGCAGTCGGAACACTTTTGAATGGCGAAATACTGCATTTGGATTTAGATGCATATTGTTCATTAAATTTATGGGGATTTATGCCAACTATTTTTGAAGAATTAGAGTTACAATTTGGAAACTTTTTACAGAATTTAAAAGAAATCGAAAAAGAGGAATTTTTATTACCTGATATTGTAGAAAGTATGATAAAAGAAAATAAAATAAATGTAAAAGTATTGCCAACTCATGATGAATGGTTTGGAATGACATATCAAGAAGATAGGGCATTTGTCGAGACAAAACTTGCAACCTATTGTAAGGATTTGAAATATCCAGTTCCATTATGGAAAGGCAATATTTAAGCAAAATGGATATTATGTTACCATGGAATAGAAAAAGAATCATAGTATGGTTTACAGGTAGAAAAAAGAATATTTGCAAATTGTAAACGGGGGGGGGTAAGCCCTCTTTTTAGTGGTTGAAT
>CAJUHL010000006.1 GCA_910586425.1 uncultured Bacilli bacterium | reverse complement strand
TTACACTCTTCACATGTTTTTCTCATTGAGTTTATTCCAAATATTATATGGATAATTATCAATTTAAATAGTACTCTGGGGGAACGCTTGGGATTCCTGATTCACTGTATAAACCACTCACTAATTCTTCTATAAATTTGAAATCGATACAGTTATCTAATTTTCTTACCAAGTAATCTGTGGGTACTAATTATTCTTATGTACTTAATATTATACAATCTTTTTTATATTCCTGTTTTGTCATTGCCATATTACTTCACTCCTATTCTCAACATCTTTATTTTACCATTTTTGCATATAAAAAGCGAGTTATGACAATTTATTTGTTGAAAATAGATTATCACTCGCATATTTATTGTATCAAATTTATTTGCCTATGAAATGACCATTGAACACATTTGTCAACAGCCTGAAAAACGAATAATTTCGTTTTTTATTTATTTCCCAAGGCAAAATTGACTGAATAGTTGATCAACTAATTCATCCTGATAGGTTTCGCCTATAATTTCACCAAGTAAATTCCATACCTCTTTTAAATCAATTTCTAACATATCAATTGGTTGGTTTTGTTCAATTCCCTTTTTAATTTCTTGAATACTTTCCAAAGCATTTTTTAGAATGGCGATACTTCTTGCATTGGTAAAATAAGTAAAATCTTGACTTTCTAATTCATTTAGGTGAAATATTTCCTTGATTTTTTCTTTTAACATTTCTACCCCTTTATTTTGAAGAGTACTCATATATACTATCGGATGATCTTTTTCTATTTCATTTAATTGAATGACAGATGGCAAATCAATTTTATTTATAATTAAAATATGATTTTTAGATTTCAATTGATTGATAATTTCAATATCTTCTTGATTCAAAGATTGGTTTTGGTTGATTACATACAATACAAGTTCAGAATCTTCTATTAATTTTCTACTTTTTTCTACACCAATTTTTTCAACAATGTCTTCTGTTTCTCTAATACCTGCGGTATCGATTACATGAAGTAAAATTCCATCTATAGCAATCGTTCCTTCAACTGTATCTCTTGTAGTTCCTTCAATTTCTGTGACAATTGCTTTTTCTTCTTCTAATAATGTATTCAATAGACTACTTTTTCCTACATTGGGTCTTCCAATAATAGATGTTTGAATTCCTTCTTTTAAGCGTTTTCCATTTTCGCTTTCTTTTAATATTGTTTGAATTTCCCGCTCCACTTCTTGGATATTCGGTTTCATCATTTCAATGGTCATTTCTTCGATATCTTCATATTCTGGATAATCAATATTCACTTCTATATGTGCTAAAACTTCTATGATTTTTTGTCTTAAATTATGAATAAGAGTAGATACTTTTCCTGTCAATTGATTCATCGCCATTTTTCGCATATTCTCTGTTTTGGAAGATATTACATCCATCACACTTTCTGCTTCTAATAAATCAATTCTACCATTCAAAAAGGCTCTTTTTGTAAATTCACCTGGTTCGGCTAATCGAACACCATTTTTTAAAATAACTTCTAACACCTTTTTTGTAGTTGCCAATCCACCATGACAATTGATTTCGACTACATCTTCCATTGTGAAAGTTTTTGGTTTTTTCATAACACTTACTAATACTTCATCGATGGGCTGATTATTTTCAATAATATGACCATAATGAATGGTATGTGTTTTTACTTTTTCTAAATCAGTTCCTTTAAATATTGCATTTATTTTTGATACAGCTTCTTCACCACTGACTCTTATAATAGATATTGCTCCTACTCCAGAAGCAGTTGCGATGGCTGCAATTGTATCTTCCATACTACTCTCCTTTTGCCTTTTTATGAAAACCAAATAACAATGGTATTTTTGTTGGTTGTAAAAATACTTCAAATGAAACATATTTATCCGCAAATGATACAATCCAACTTTCTATATATTTTGGTGGAATTTTATTTAATGGAAACATATGTCTTATAATAATATTGTTTATTTTTTCATTCATTAATTCTGGGAAATATTTATTTGCATTGATCATTGCTTGTTTGGCATGAACAAATCCATGTTTTTGAAAAAATGGCTTTTTTTCAGTATCTTCTTGCCATGGCTTGTCATAAAAATCATGAAGTAATCCACCAATCGCAGCACTTTTATAGTCCTTATGTAATCTACGTGCGATTATGTAAGCAAGTTTTGATACTTTTAACGAATGTTCATAAACTGTGATATCCCCATGGTGTTTATATGTTTTCCTTTTTTGAAATTCGTCATGACTTAATATTTGTCGAACAATTTGATAGTATTCTTCTTTATAATTACATGACATATAGTGATT
This sequence comes from uncultured Bacilli bacterium, assembly GCA_910586425.1. The sequence goes on along the minus strand of CAJUHL010000006.1, from coordinate 54,026 downwards.
CCTCATTTCCTATATAAGTTTACAAAATAATCTTTTACTAGTCAAATGATTATTTCTAATTTATAATATGCAAAAAAGAGTTTTTTTACTCTTCTACATATTTTATAATGATATGCCTTTCTTTTCCTTCGCCAATACTTTCTGTTTCCAAATGCTCATATTCACCAATTATGGAATGTATGAGCCTTCTTTCATAGGAATTCATTGGATCTAATGAAACATCTATTTTACTATCCAATACTTCTTTGGCTAGTTCTTTTATCTGTTTTTCGATTCCTTTGAGTTTTTTTAATTTATAATTAGAAGCATCAATATTTAACTTTAAATTCAATTGTGTTTCCTTTTTTATTGCTTGTTTGATCAGTAACTGTAGAGAATTCAAAGTTCTTCCTTCTTTTCCAATGAGAATCGCATTTTGATCTGATACCAAGGTCACTTGATATGTATCTCCTTGTAATAAAATTTCACATTGAATCTCTATATTTATTAATTTTGCAAACTCCTGAATGTAGTTTTTAATAAAATCCATTATATCTTGTTTTTTTAAAGCATACACTACATATTTTGCGCCTTTAAACAATTTACCTTCAATGTATTCTGACCTTAAAAATAAATCTTCTTGTTTACAATTACATTCATTTAGACATTTTTCTAGAGCTTCTTCTTTGGTTTTTGCCTCATACTTTGTTATATTAAGCATTGTTTTTCCCTCGCTTTACCAATAAATTTTGAACGATTGTAAACATATTTGAAGTTACCCAGTAAATGGCAATTCCAGAAGATATGGAAAAGGCTGTAATGGTCATGATAACAACCATGACATTCGTCATTGTCTTCATTTGCTTTTCTTGGTCTTTTCCCATAGTAGCACCACTATTTAATTTGAAAGAATAATAAGTTGCGAGAGCAATTACGACAATAAATATCAAATAATAATATTTTCCATGTTGAAATGCGGCAATCGCTGGACTGGTTCCCAATTGAAATCCTAAAAAAGTCTCTTCAAAAATTGCTGGAATTCGACTAATTGCTTCATAGAAAGCAAAGAAAAGAGGAATTTGTATAAATGAGAACAGACAACCAGATAAAGGATTAATGTTATACTTTTTGTATATCATCATCATCTCTTGAGATTTTTGCATCATTGCTTCTTGATCTTGTCTATTTTTATATTTTGTTTCAATTTTATTTAGTTCTGGTTGGGCCTTTTTTAAATTTTCAGATTGTAAAGCTGTTTTTTTCGTAAATGGCCATACTACACCTCTTATAATGATAGTTGCTAAAATCAAAGCAAGTCCATAACTATTGACCAAACGACCAATTTGGATAATGAACCATGCGAGTGGTTTTACAAAGATAGAAGTCCATATTCCTTCATATTTTCCTTCTGTTATTTTTAAATTTTGACATTTTGGTAAATTTTCCAATTTCACTTGATTGTCTTTATCCACTTTTTCATTATATTCTTCATATAATTTTAAAGTTTCTCCTTCTGGTTGACAAAGAATGTTTTTGGTTAAATTTTGACCAGTAGATTCATTTCGTACTGTTTTTCCATCTTGTTTTAAATATTTAGTACATCCAGTAAAGCTAAATACCAAAATCAAAATAATAAGTCCTTTTAAAATTTTATTTTTTTTCATTTGGATTCTCCCTTATGATATTTAATTTAGAAAAAGCATATAGTAAATCACTTTCCATTTCCCTATATGTTTTTTCTAAAATACTCTTCCTTACCATTATAATACAATAAAAGTGATTTTGATAGCTTTTTTTATCAATTATACTTTTTAACTGTCGTTTGACTCTGTTTCTCGTGACAGCATTTCCCACTTTTTTTCCAACTGAAAAACCAAATTGATACATTGAAGAATGATTTCTTTCTATATATATTAAGTAATCTTTATATTTGTATGGTTTAATTGTTTGAATCATTCGATTATAAATTTCATTTTCTTTGATAATATTTATTTTTTTCATTTGGGCAAACTCCTTATATAAAAAACCACTGTTATTTCGCAGTGGTTGATTATTAATGTGATAAAACTTTACGTCCTTTTCTTCTTCTATTATTGATAATATTTGTTTTCATGCGTGCTAAAAAACCTTGTTTTTTACTTCTTTTACGATTGTTTGGTTGATAAGTTCTTTTCATCTATATACACCTCCTGTGCTAAAATTTTGCATTGCTTTTAACATTATATATACATTTGATTGATTTGTCAAATATTTTCTTACCATTTTTTCTGATAAGCGTTTTCCACATTCTCCATTTCTACCTTATTCCAGATTGCACACAATAATTCACATAATTTCATCTGGAATCCTTTTGTATTTTTGATTTATCCACAGATTTGTGCATTATTTAGAAACACACTTCTTAATTGTTTATAAATTTATCCACAATTTCGTGGATAAATATTAATTTTTTAGATATTATATGATTTTTATATGTGGATAATGATGTGATTTATGTTTTTTCCACAATTTTTGTCAATTTTTCTTTTATTTTCTATTAATATAAGGTACAATATAGATGTGAAATCAGGGATGGAGGTGTAGGATTTGGATACCAAAAAACTTTGGAAAGCGTTTTTGGACAAAATGAAAGAAGAACTTTCTCCCATCGCATATGAAACTTGGTTTTCTGAAACAGAATTACATGAATTACAAGATAATACCGCCAAGGTTATTGTTCCTATGCATATTCATAAAAAAAATTTAAAAGAAAATTACAATGAAATGATTCAAGATATTTTTTCTGAAATCTCTGGTTCTAATTTTAAATTTGAGTATTTTACAAAAGAAGAGGTTGTTTTTAATGTCGAAATTAACACCGATGAAATTGGGGTTCCAGCAAATACCAATTTTGAAACCAATCTAAATTCTCTATATACATTCGATAATTTTATTGTAGGGGAGAGTAACAAATTTGCACAGGCAACAGCATTGGCAGTTGCAGAAAATCCAGGTTATATGTATAATCCTTTATTTATCTATGGAAATAGTGGACTTGGAAAAACACATTTAATGCATGCGATTGGAAATTATATTATTAAAAATAGTAAAAAAACAGTATTATATGTAACCAGTGAAAAATTTGTATCTGATTTTATTGGAATTAATAAAAAAAATAAAGAAGGCAACAATTTTGATAATGTGGAAATTTTTAAACGAAAATATCGAAATATTGATGTTTTAATTATCGATGATATCCAATACTTGGGAAATGCCAATCAAACACAGCAGGAATTCTTTAATACATTTAATGACTTATATGGAAACAATAAACAAATTATTATTTCTTCTGATCGATCTCCTGATGATTTAAAGTTGTTAGAGGATAGATTAAGAACAAGATTTAACTGGGGACTTACCATTAATATTCTTCAACCAGACTTTAATTTACGGATGAATATTATTGACAATAAGATTGAAGGGCATATGCTTGCAAGTCCTTTTCCACAAGAAGTAAAAGAATATATCGCAAGTAATTGTACCAGTGACATTCGGAAATTAGAAGGGGCGATTACTAGGGTCGTTGCCTATGCTACAATGATGAATGGAAGTGATATTTCTTTAGATTTAGCGATTGAAGCATTAAAAGATTATTTTGTAAAGAGTATCATTTCTAAAAATAAAATTGATCAAGTTCAACAATTAGTAGCCAATCATTACAATATTACAGTAGAAGAAATCAAAAGCAAAAGAAGATCAGCGGCAATTGCGGTTCCAAGGCAAGTAGCTATGTATATATGTAGAACCTTTTTGGAAGAATCCCTTCCTAAAATTGGAATTGAATTTGGTGGAAAAGATCATACAACTGTGATGCACTCTGTAGATAAAATTAAAAATCAATTAAAAAGTAATTCAGAATTAGAACTTGCCATTCAAAAAATTATTGAACAAATTAAATAAATGTGGAAAAAGGAGAATTATTCACTAATTTTCCAGAAAAAGAAAATTATGTTTTTCTTTACTTTCTATGAAAATATTATGTTTTCCACATTTTCCACTTTCATAATAAAAATAATCATTTAAAATAAATAATAGGAGGAGTGAATTATGAAATTAGAAATCAAACAAGAAATCCTTATGGAACACTTAAATTATGTAATTAAAGGAATATCTAGTAAAAATATTATTCCTGTTTTAAATTGTATTAAATTTGAACTCGAGCATGAAGGGTTACATTTAATGAGTACAGATAATGAGATCGCCATTAAAACATTTATTCCAAGTAATGAAATTGAAAAAATTGATAAAGTAGGGGAGATTGTGGTATCAGGACGCTTTATCTATGATATTATCAAAAAGTTACCAAATACGATAGTATCAATAGAAGAAGTCATTGATAATAAAATTTTAATTACAACCCCCAATTCTTCTTTTCATTTAAATTGCAACCGAGCAGATGAATTTCCAACTTTAGATTTAAATGAAAGTCAAACACCTATCTTGATTAGTAAAAAAATATTTAAAAATATGATACGTCAAACTGCTTTTGCAACTTCAAATCAAGAATCCCGTCCTATTTTAACAGGAATCAATATAAAAATTACCAATAATATATTAGAATGTACTGCGACTGATTCTTACCGACTTGCGACTAAAAAAGTGGAATTAGAATCTTCATTAGAAGAAGAAATTAATATTACAATCCCTAATCGAAGTTTGAATGAATTAATGAAGCTAATCAATGAAGAAGATGGGGATATGGAATTACATATCTTTAATAATAAAGTGATATTTCAAGTAGAAAGTATTGTAATGATGTCTCGTTTATTAAATGGAACGTACCCAGATACTTCTAAACTGATTCCAGAAACGTATGAATTAACAATTCAAGTAAAATTAAATGACTTTTATGATGCGATCGATCGTGCTTCTTTGTTAACAAATGAATCCGATAAAAATACCATTAAATTAGAAAGCAATGGAAATATGATAACCGTTTCATCCAACATTCCTGAAATAGGAAACGTAGAAGAAAAAATAGAAATCGAAAAAACAAATGAAATGGACATTAAAATTGCCTTTAGCTCAAAATACATGATGGACGCATTAAAGTCATTAGAAAGCGATGAAATTGTTCTATTATTGAATGGAGAAATCAAACCAATCATCATGAAAAATCCAGAAAGTGATGATTTAACGCAACTGATTTTGCCAATTCGAACTTACTAAATAGGCTTAAATAGTCTATTTTTTTGCATAAAAATGCAATTTTCATAATTTTCTGACATAATTCAACAAAATATGACAAGAATGATGTATATAGTACCCGGCATAGATGTTTATCCGGAGAATGTCTATAAAGTTGAAAGGAGGAATATAAGTGGTCACAAATTATGAAATTAATTCTTCAACATTAGCCATTGTCCCTATCTCTAAAAATGTCTCTCAAATAATCGAAGAAGAAGAAATTATAACTGTGAATAAAACAACAACTGAAGTCATTGATGATAGTTGTAAATTTTTTGGAAGTTCTTATTTAGGTAGACATGAAGGAACAAAAAATTTGATTGGGATTCATTATAAAGCTCCAATTGTGATAGAAGAAAGTAATCTAGTTATTTTTTTCCCAACAGCATCTCCACGATTTGATAACTGTTATTGGATTTCACTTAAAAAAATATTAAAGTATAAAAAAGAAGCAGGAAAAACTATAATTATTTTTAAAAATGGTTATGAATTACCAATCAATATTTCTACTGGTTCTTTAGAAAATCAAATTTTAAGATCTACTTTATTAGAATCTGTTTTGCGTAGTAGGAAAATGTCATAATAATTTCTAGAAAATAAGCTTAAAAGCTTATTTTTTAATTTAATTTGTGCTATAATGTTATATGTGTATAGGTATATTAATTTTATATAACGTTTTAATATAACCCATAAAAATGCAAAAAGAAGGTGTTATATGTATATTAAAAATATTAAACTCAATCATTTTAGAAATTATAAAACACTTTCACTAACTTTCCATAAAGGAATTAATATTATATATGGGGAAAATGCGCAAGGAAAAACAAATTTATTAGAATCTATCTATGTACTTGCTTTAACTAAATCGCATCGTTCTTTTATTGATAGTCATCTAATTCAGGAAAACAATGAAAGAGCAAAAATAGTAGGAAATGTATATATAGATGAAATGACAACTGAATTTGAAATCGCTTTTGAAGAGAAAAAAAAGCAACTGAAAATAGATGGAGATATTGTAAAAAAGGTAGGAGATTACTTATCTAAAATGAACATTATTATTTTTTATCCAGATGATTTGGAATTGGTAAAGGGTTCTCCTAATGTCAGAAGAAGATTTTTAAATCTAGAATTGAGTCAACTTAACTCAAATTATTACAATATATTAAATGATTACAATCGTCTTTTGAAAATGCGTAATGATTACATAAAGTTACATACCAATCAATTTGATGAAAATTATTTTTCTGTTTTAACTTCTTATTTGATTGATAAATCTATATTATTACTTAAAATGCGAAAAAAATTTATTGATAAAATCAATATTTATGTCAGTGATATTTTTTATCGCATATCTTCATTGCAAAATTTTCAAGTAGTATATCAATCTTTTATTGAATATGACCCTGACGAGAAATCTTTAAAAGAAAAAATAGAAACTCTTTTTCAGTCATTAAGAGAAAAAGAATTTCGATATAAAACAACTTTAATTGGACCACACCGAGATGACTTTTCTTTTTATGTAGGGGATATGCAATTAAAAAGTTATGGCTCACAAGGTCAACAACGAATGGCGATTTTATCCTTGAAATTGGCTGAAATCGAAATATTCAAATCATATAAAAAGGAGACTCCGATTTTATTACTGGATGATGTCTTTAGTGAATTAGATGATGGTAAAAAAAATAACTTGTTACACTATATGAATGAAGATATCCAAACAATTATTACAACAACTGATTTACAAGATATTGATGAAAGTATTCGTAAAAAGTCTAAATTAATTGAAATTGTTCAAGGGACAATAAAAACATTAGAAGAGGTGGAATAAATGAAAAATGAACAACATTATGATGCATCGGATATTCAAGTTTTGGAAGGATTAGAAGCAGTACGAAAAAGACCAGGTATGTATATTGGAACAACGGATGTGAAAGGCCTTCATCATTTGGTATGGGAAATTGTTGATAATGCCATTGATGAAGCTTTAGCAGGATATTGTAAAAATATTGAAATCATCATTAACAAAGATAATTCAATTACTGTCAAAGATGATGGTAGAGGAATTCCAATCGGTGTCCATGCCAAAACAGGAATATCTACTGTTGAAACAGTTTATACCGTTTTACATGCAGGAGGAAAATTTGGTGGAGGCGGATACAAGGTATCAGGAGGACTCCATGGAGTAGGAGCTTCTGTTGTCAATGCTCTTTCAAAAAGTGTAGTAGTAACCGTATATAAAGAAGGTCATATTCATGAAGCAAAGTTCGAAAATGGTGGGAAAATCGCCCAACATTTAACAGTAATAGGAGATTGTGATGAAAATAGAACAGGTACAACTGTGACTTTTAAACCAGATCCAACTATTTTTGATACCGACGTTTACGATTATGAAACACTTATGATTCGTACTAGAGAACTGGCTTTTCTAAATAAAGGATTAAGATTGACTTTGCGTGATGACCGTGATAGTGAGGACACAACTGGGGAAACGTTTCTATATGAAGGTGGAATTGGAGAATATGTAAAATTTTTGAATAAAAATAAAACCCCAATTCAAGAGCAAATCATTCATTTAGAAGGAGAAGAAGAAGGAATTATTTTTGAAGTTGCGATGCAATATAACTCTAGTTATGTCGATAACATTTATTCCTTTGTAAATAATATCAACACTCATGATGGAGGAACACATGAAGAAGGAGTAAGACGTGCTTTAACCAGAGTCATCAATAATTATGCGCGAAAAACCAACTTGTTAAAAGAAAAAGATGAATCATTGACAGGAGAAGATGTCAAAGAAGGGTTAACCATGATTGTCTCTTGTAAACATCCTAACCCTCAATTTGAAGGACAGACCAAAGGAAGACTCGGAAATTCAGAAGTCAGAAAATTAGCAGATAATGTTTTTTCAGAAGGTTTTGAACGTTTCTTAATGGAAAATCCAGAAGAAGCAAAAATTATTGTAGAAAAAACGATGACTGCTGCTCGTGCACGTGCAGCTGCCAAAAAAGCACGTGATTTAACTAGAAGAAAAACTGCTTTAGAAGTTTCTAGTTTACCAGGAAAACTTGCAGATTGCAGAAGTAAAGATGCAAGTGAATGTGAAATATTTATTGTCGAAGGGGATTCCGCTGGGGGTTCGGCTAAGTCTGGACGTGATAGCAATATCCAAGCGATTCTTCCTTTGCGTGGAAAAATATTAAATGTAGAAAAGGCAAGATTGGATAGAATATTATCAAATAATGAAATTCGTTCAATGATTACAGCATTTGGAACAGGAATTGGAGAAGAATTTGATATTAGTAAACTTAGATATCATAAAATCATCATTATGACGGATGCTGATGTCGATGGCGCACACATTCGAATCTTATTATTGACATTTTTCTATCGTTATTTTAAACCATTGGTAGAACAAGGTTATATATATGCTGCACAGCCACCACTTTATAAAATTGAATATGGAAAATTTTTAAAATATTTATACAGTGATGAAGAATTGGAAGAAAATTTGAATGAAATTCCAGAGGCATATAAAAATAAATATAGCTTACAACGATATAAAGGTCTTGGAGAAATGGATTATGATCAGTTATGGGAAACTACAATGGATCCAGAAAATAGAACATTACTACAAATATCAATTGATGATGTTAAACAAGCAGATCAAGTATTGTCTGAATTGATGGGTGAAGAAGTGGAACCTAGACGTGAATTTATAGAAAAAAATGCGAAGTTCGTAGAAAATTTAGATATATAGGAGGTGTAAAATGGCAGGAATATTAAAAGAATTACATTTTGAACAAGAAATCAAAAATTCATTTCTTGATTATGCTATGAGTGTTATTGTAGCACGTGCTTTGCCTGATGTAAGAGATGGGTTAAAACCTGTACAAAGAAGAATTGTATATGGAATGAATGATTTAGGAGCGACAGCGAATGTAGCACATAAAAAATCAGCTCGTATTACAGGTGATGTAATGGGTCGTTTTCATCCACATGGGGACTCTAGTATATACGATGCCCTTGTCCGTATGGCACAAGACTTTAGTTATCGTTACATGCTTGTTGACGGCCATGGAAACTTTGGTTCTATTGATGGAGATGGAGCGGCTGCACAGCGTTATACAGAAGCTAGAATGTCAAAAATTAGTATGGAACTCGTTAGAGATATTAATAAAAATACAGTTGATTTTGTTCCCACATATACAGCAGAAGAAAAAGAACCAAGTGTATTGCCTTCAAGATTTCCGAATATATTAGTCAATGGTACTACAGGAATCGCGGTAGGTATGGCAACCAATATGCCACCTCATAATTTAGGAGAAGTGATTGATGGTTTAGTTGCTTTGATTGACAATCCTGAAATAGATACAATGGAATTGATGGAATATATTAAGGGACCAGATTTTCCAACTGGAGCTGTTATTCTTGGAAATAGTGGGATTCGAAGAGCATATGAAACTGGAAAAGGAATTATAACAGTTCGTTCTCGCGCTTCCATTGAGGAGATGTCAAATGGAAAACATCAAATCATTGTAACTGAGATTCCATATATGGTAAATAAAGCGATGCTAATTACTAGAATCGCGGATTTGGTAAGGGATAAAACCATCGATGGAATTACAGATTTAAGAGATGAGTCCAATCGGAATGGAATTAAAATTGTAATTGAAATCAGAAGAGATGCGAATGCGAATGTAGTATTAAATAATTTATATAAGCATACTTCATTACAAACAACGTATGGAATTAATAATTTAGCATTGGTTGATGATGAACCACGTATTTTAACATTAAAAGCAATTTTAGAATGTTATTTAGAACATCAAAAGCAAGTAATTGTAAGACGTACACAATTTGATTTGGATAAAGCTCTAGCGCGTGCCCATATTTTGGAAGGATTAATGATTGCTTTAGACCATATTGATGAAATTGTTCAACTAATTAAAAAATCCAAAACCGATGAGGAAGCTTTGGAACAATTAATGAGTCGTTTTGGTCTTTCTGAAATTCAAGGGAAATCTATTTTAGAAATGAAATTGAGAAGATTAACCGGATTAGAAAGAGAAAAAACAGAAAATGAACTAAAAGAATTGGAAATTACAATTGCTGACTTAAAAGATATATTAGCAAATATGTCACGTGTTTTAGAAATTATCAAAAATGAATCATTAGAAATTAAATCTAAATATGGTGATGAAAGAAGAACATTGATTGATATGTCAGCAATCGATTATATTGAGGATGAATCATTAATTCCAGTAGAGAATGTAGTTATTACATTAACCAATAAAGGTTATATCAAACGTGTAAATAGTGAAACTTATAAGAGTCAAAATCGTGGTGGTGTTGGAATCAAAGGTATGTCAACAAATGAAGAAGATTTTGCACAACATTTGATTTCTATGACAACACATGATTATATATTATTCTTTACGAATCGAGGAAAAGTGTATCGATTAAAAGGATATGAGGTTCCATTATTCAATCGTCAATCCAAAGGATTACCAATTGTTAATTTATTACCGATTGAAAAAGACGAATATGTAACAGTTATGTTAAAAATAGCAACAGAAGAAGCATCTAAATATATTGTATTTTGTACACAAAATGGATTAATCAAACGTACAAATATAGGAGAATTTGATAATATTAGAAGCAATGGAAAAATTGCAATCACTTTAAAAGAAGAAGATCAATTAATTTCTGTTAAAAAAACTACAGGCGAAAATGAAATATTAATAGCAGCATCTAATGGACGTATGATTCGTTTTGATGAAGCAGAAATTAGAATTATGGGAAGAACAGCAGCAGGTGTCAAAGGAATCAACGTAGGTGATGGATATTGTGTTGGATGTGAAATAGCAGAAAAAGGACAACAAATTTTGGTAGTTACAGAAAAAGGATATGGAAAGCGTACCGATATGGAAGAATATCGTATTACACATCGCGGCAGTAAAGGAGTAAAAGCACTTAATGTAACAGATAAAAATGGTAATATTGTTTCCTTTAAATCTGTACATGGTGATGAGGACTTAATGATTATTACCGATAGTGGAATTATTATTCGTTTACCATTAGAACAAGTTTCTACAACTGGTAGAGTTGCTCAAGGTGTTAAATTGATCAATCTAAAAGATGATCAAAAAGTTAGTACTGTAGCTGTTATGATGAAAGAAGAAGTAATAGAGAATGAAGAAGAACAAACATAATTGTTCTTTTTTAATGTTTCACGTGAAACATTAAAATTAGTAATTAAAATAGTTTAATGGAAAATTATTTCATAATCATAAACTTAAATTTTATAAAAATCTTAATTTATGAAAATATAGCATATCTATCTTATAATTTTATACTATACACTGAATAAATTCATGGAGTAACCTTATTTATTGTTGATATTGAATTGTGATTAATAATCAATGATGTAATGTTTCACGTGGAACATGATTAAATTGCATTCATTTTTAATAATATGTCTAAATGTTTCACGTGAAACATCAAAAAGTTGATATTTTATTAAAAATAATATATATTATTACTAGCACAACATTTATATTTGAACCAGGTCAGGATTGGAAAATAGCAGCCTTAAGGATCACTGAATGTGTGTGCTTTTTTAGTTAGGTGATTATAAATGAATCAAAAGTGGATGCAAGTGGCAATCAAAGAAGCAAAAAAAGCATATAAGAAGGATGATGTTCCTGTTGGAGCTATTATTATAAAAAATGGGAAAATGATCGCAAAAGCATATAATAAAAAAGAAAAAAATAGAAATGTAGTAGAACATGCAGAAATACTAGCAATTCAAAAAGCATGTAAGAAATTAAAAGCATGGCGTTTGGAAGAATGTACGATGTATATTACATTGGAACCCTGTATGATGTGTACAGGAGCAATTGTACAATCCAGAATTCGAAAAATAATATATGCATGTCCTAATCCTAATTATGGATTTATACAAAGTAACTATGAAATCCAAAAATATTATAATATTGAAGCAGAGTGTACCAATGATATTCACTCTGAAGAAGTAAAAATACTAATGCAACAATTTTTTAAAAATAAAAGAAAATAGAAACTATTTTCTTTTTCAATATTCTAATGTTTCACGTGAAACATTAGAATTAATAATTGAATTGTAAATAGAAATTTATTTTATAATAATACTAATTCATAAAAATATAGCATATCTATACAAATATTAAAACCATATTCTGAATGGATTTATGAAATAGATCCATAATGATTATCTTTAAAATGAAATATAATTTTATATATTATCTTTTATTTATATTTAATATTTCAATTGCTATAATATGTCCAAATGTTTCACGTGAAACATTACCATCCATACCTTACAATAATGTTATAAAAATGAAACAAATAATGATATAATAGTAAAAATGAGGTGACAACATGTACCAAACTTTGTATAGAAAATATAGACCTGCTTACTTTGATGAAGTGGTGGGTCAAAGAATAATTATTACAACACTTAAAAATGCAATTGAAAATCATACATTAAGCCACGCTTATTTATTTACAGGTCCAAGAGGAACTGGTAAAACAAGCGTTGCTAAAATATTAGCAAAGACAATCAATTGCGATTCCCCTGAACATTTAGTACCTTGTAATAAATGTGTTAATTGTACACAAATAAATAATAAACAATCGGTTGATATTATAGAAATTGATGCGGCATCTAATAATGGTGTAGATGAAATCAGAGAACTCAAAAGCAAAGTAAATTTGGTTCCTTCAATTGGTAAATATAAAGTTTATATTATAGATGAAGTCCACATGCTTACCACAGGAGCCTTCAATGCTCTTTTAAAAACATTAGAGGAACCCCCTGAACATATAATATTTATTCTTGCTACGACAGAACCTCATAAAATACCTGCAACGATTCTTTCAAGATGTCAAAGATTTGATTTTAAAAAAATACATGAAAATGATATTTACCATCGATTAAAAGAAATTGCGCAACTTGAAAAAATCGAGATCGATGATGATGGCTTAATTGAAATTGCGCATTTAGCAGATGGTGGATTAAGAGATGCATTAAGTTTATTTGATCAAGTAATCGCATATTCCAAAGATAAAATTACAGTAGAAGAAGTTCATGAAATTAATGGAACACTTACCCCAATGCAATTAAAAAATTTTATTTTATTTTTATCCAATAATGATATTGAAAAACTATTTCACTTAATTGATGAATATGATCAAAATGGCAAAAACTTTGTAAAATTAGCAGAAGAAATTATTCTATTTTTAAGAAATTGCTTACTTGCCTGTACAGTTTCTTCCTATTTGAAGGAAATTACCAACAATGTGGAATTGTATGAATTTGACCATTTGGAAAAAAATCAAATTTTGAAATTGATTCAAACATTTAATCAAATGATTTATGATATGAAATTATCAAGTCATCCAAAAATATTATTTGAAACCGCTCTGATTGGAATCATGCAGTTACAAGACGATGATTTTAAATCAGATTCTAATCATGAAAAAAAAGAATTATTATCTACAAATTCAAAAGAAAAAAATAAGACTGAAAATCAGCCAGAATCAAAAAAAATAGTAAATCAAAATTTAGAAAAAAATGCGATAATTCAGCAATTAAAGCAGATAAGGATTAATAATACTTTGTGTCAATTTAACAAAAAAGAACTATTGAGTTGGAAAGAAAAAATGGAACAATTAGAACTAGAAATAACCAATTTAGAATATGGCCAAATGATTTCTTTGATCCTAGATGGTAACTTAAAGGCAGTAGGTGACAATCATCTCATCTTTGTATATGAGAACAATCGACTTTCGGATTTATTTAATGAAAGTTTATCGAAAATAGATCAACTTTTAAAACAAATTTTTCATGAAACATTATATACCATTGCAACTGATCAAGAAGATTGGGATATCATTAAAAAAGAATTTAATAGTAAAACAAAAAAATATGTATATATAGAAGAACCTAGTGAGTTTATCAAACAATTAGAACAAAAAGAAACATTGACAGAAATTGAGAATATATTTGAAAATATTATAGAATATGAAAAATAGAAAAGAGGAATTAAAATGAATATACAAGCTATGATGAAACAAGCTCAAAAATTACAAAAAGATATGATGGATGCAAAGGGAAAAATAGATGAGTCCATTTTTGAAGGAACTTCTTCTATTGTATCTGTTAAAATGAAAGGTACCAAAGAATTAATTAGTGTAGCGATTACAGAAATGGTAGATATGGATGATAGAGAAATGTTAGAAGATATGATTGTGGTTGCGATAAATGATGCGATGAAAAAGATAGACCAAGAAGTAGAAGATAAATTAGGTAAGTATACACAGGGAATGCCAGGTTTATTTTAATGAATTATCCAGTATCCATTCGAAATTTAATTGAATGTTATAAAAAACTTCCTGGTATAGGAGAAAAAACTGCAGAGCGTTTAGCGCTTGCTACTATGCATTTAGATCAAGAAATAATTGATTTATTTTCGAAATCAATCGAAGACGTCAAGTCAAAAATAAGAAGATGTGAAAAATGTAATAATTTATCAGAAGAAACATTATGTGAAATATGTAAACAAAAAGGTCGAGACGAAAAAATAATTTGTGTGGTAGAAGATCCTAAAAATATTGTTATTTTTGAAAAGGTGGGAACATATAGGGGACTTTATTATGTACTAGATGGTTTGATTTCTCCACTAGATGGAATTAATCCAGAAGATATTAAAATGAACGAATTATTATCTCGTATTGAAACAGAAAAAATAGAAGAAGTAATTATTGCTGTGAAACCTAGTATTGAAGGAGAAACAACAGCACTCTACATTTCTAAAATATTAAAGGGATTGCCAGTAAAAGTAACAAGAATTGCACATGGTGTTCCACTTGGTGTAGATATGGAATATATTGATTTTTTAACATTAGAACTTGCGTTAGAAAATCGGCAAGATGTTTCATAAAAAAAGAGTCTTGTCCATATATTGAATTAGGTGATCAATATATGATAAAAAAAATATTTAATTTAATCAAAAAAATTGTAATTAGTGGATTTCTTTTATACGGATATAATATTATTACTGCGCCACTTCATATTATGGTGCCAATTAATTTAATAACAGTATCCAGTTTAACTATTTTAGGATTTCCAGCTTTATTTGCATTTATATTAATACACATTATCTTGTTTTGAGGTGGAATATGTTAGATGAATTTGTATCAGATCAAAAAATAGTCACAACAATATTAAAAAATGCGATAGAAAAAAATCGATATTCTCATGCTTATTTATTTGAATCCAATGGATATAAGAATGTGAATGCAGTCGCTCTTTCTTTTGCAAAATATCTTTCATGTCCTAATCATTATACAAATACCGATAAATGTGTTAATTGTACACAATGTAAATTAATTGATCAAAATGCATTTTCAGAAATTAAAATAATTGAGCCAGATGGATTATGGATTAAAAAGGAACAAATGGATCAGCTTCAAACAGAATTGATTCAAACAGCAGTCCAAAGTAAATATCGTATTTACATTGTACATAATGCGGAAAAAATGAATCCATCGGCGGCCAATTCCATATTAAAATTTTTAGAAGAACCCGAAAAAAATATTATTGCAATTTTAATTACAGATAATATTTATCAATTACTAGATACCATTGTATCTAGATGTCAAATTATATCCTTTAAAAAAAATGACGAAACGAATCATACTATGTTGGAAAAAATAATCGATTCTGTATATTTTCCAACTACAATGGATAAATCTTTACTTGAAAAATTGGTATCTACTATTGTTCATTTTGTCGAATATTATGAAACAAAAGGACAAGCTACATTATTGAGTACACAAAATTTATGGCATAGTGTAATTGATGATCGGGATAAAACACTACTATCATTTGAATTGATGTTACTTTTTTATAAAGATATCTTAAATTTAAAATTGAGCCGTGCGATAGAATATTATGATGATTATCGCCAAATCATGCAAACAATAGGACAAAAAAATACCATTCGACAAATTACAAAAAAAATAAAAATAGTGAATGATTTCAAAGAAAGGATTCACTTAAATGTAAACCAAAATTTATTAATAGATGAACTGATATTAGAAATGGGGTGTGCGCTATGAAAGAAATTGTTGGAGTTATGATAGATTCTGAAGAAAAAATGGCATATTATGATACCAATCAAATTCATGTTAAAAAAAATATTACAGTGATTGTTGAAACGGAAAAAGGGATTGAATTTGGTAAAATTGTAACGGACCCACATCCAGTCGATACATCTAAATTAAAAGAACGTCTTAAAAAAATAATTCGAATTGCAAGTAAAAAAGATTATATCAATTACAAAAATAATAAAAAAAGAGCATCTGAAGCACTTCGTATATGTAAGGAAATTGTCCGAAAAAAAGCACTGGATATGAATGTAATTGATGCATTTTATACCTTTGATAAAGATCAACTATTATTTCATTTTACAGCTGATAATCGTGTTGATTTTCGAGATTTAGCAAGAGAGCTTGCTAGTATTTATAAAACGAGAATTGAATTAAGACAAATTGGTGTACGTGATAAAGCAAAAAAAGTATGTGGTTTTGGTGTATGTGGGCAGAAATTATGCTGCTCTAGATTTTTAAATGAGTTTACTTCTGTTTCTATTTCAATGGCAAAAAATCAAAATTTGTCACTCAATCCTACCAAAATCAATGGTGTATGTGGAAGATTATTATGTTGTTTGAAATATGAAGATGACATATATAAAGGATATAAAAAAGGACTTCCTGACATTGGTACTTTAGTCGAAATCAAAGAAGGAAAAGGAAAAGTTACTAATGTAGATATTTTAAATCAAAAATATACAGTGGATGTTCCAAATGTTGGATTCGTTGAGGTTCAAAAATGAAAATATTAAATTATTTATTAGGATACGAAAATTTAAAAATATATCAAGATACTGATATGTTTCATTTTTCGTTGGATTCCGTTTTATTACCAAATTTTGTAACAATAAATGCGAATACTAAACAAATTTTAGATATTGGAACAGGAAACGCAGTAATTCCTATTATTTTATCTACCAAAACATCTGCTCATATTACAGGTGTTGAAATTCAGAAAAAATCTTATCAACTGGCTTTAGAATCCATCCACTATAATCATTTGGATCATCAGATTTCATTGATTCATGATGATATTAAAAATTATGCTCAACAGATTGAATCAGATCAATATGATGTGATTACTTGTAATCCTCCCTTTTTTAAAGTAGGAGAAGAGTCACATGTAAACGATAGCGAAGAAAAAATGATTGCACGTCATGAAATTTGTTTGACGTTAGAAGATGTCATTAAGATAGCAAAAAAATTACTTAAAAATAATGGAATTTTCGCACTTGTTCATCGACCAGAACGCTTGATGGATATTCTAAACTTGATGCAAGAAAATAATATTGAACCTAAAAAAATTCAATTTGTATATCCGAAAATGGGTAAAAATGCCAATATTATACTAGTAGAAGGATCTAAAAATGGCAAGCGTGGACTTAAAATTTTGCACCCTTTATATTCACATAAAGAAAATGGAGATTATACAGAAGAAATGAAACAATACTTTGTAAGGAGAGATACCGATGTCACAGAAAAGTTATGATGGAAGTCCAACCGTATATTTGATACCAACTCCTATTGGAAATATGGAAGATATCACTTTGCGTGCTCTTAATATATTAAAAACTGTTGATGTAATATTTTCAGAAGATACAAGAGTAACATCTATTTTATTAAAGCACTATCAGATTGAAAAAAAGTTAATATCTTCTCATCAATACAATGAATTCAAAAATGCGACAAAATTGCTTTCATATCTAGAGCAAGGTAAAATGGTAGGAATTGTAAGTGATAGAGGGACCCCAGTCATCAGTGACCCAGGATATGAACTTGCACGAGTCGCCATTGAAAATGGGTATCATGTAGTGGGACTACCAGGTCCTACTGCCTTGATTCCTGCTTTGATTACTTCTGGCCTCGCACCAAATCCCTTCCTATTTTATGGATTTTTGAATAGTAAGGATAGCAAAAGAAGAAAAGAGTTAGAAAGTCTAAAAAATATACCAGCTACGTTAATTTTTTATGAAGCGCCTCATCGCCTTTCTAAAACACTTCAAGATATGATAAAAATTTTGGGAAATAGACGTGTTTCAATTTCCCGGGAAATAAGTAAAAAATATGAAGAAATATATAGAGAAACATTAGAAAATATTTCCGGACAAGTGGTTGACATTAAGGGAGAAATTGTTATAATTGTAGAAGGTAATTTTCAAGGCGAAACGCACGACAACTTGACAATAATTGAACACATCAATTTCTTTTTGAAGGAGGGAATGTCTGTAAAGGATGCGATTAAACAAGTTGCACATGAAAGAGGACTTCCTAAAAATGAAGTATATCAGGAATACCATAGGGGTGATTAAATGAAATTAGTCGTTGGTTTGGGAAATGTTGGAAAAGAATATATGGGTACACGTCATAATGTTGGTTTTATGGCAATTGACCGAATTGCAGAAGAAAATCAAGTCCAGATAGATACAGAAAAATTTGGTGGAAGATACACCATGTTGCGAAAATATGAAGAGAAAATAATATTGTTGAAACCAGAACGGTTTATCAATTTATCAGGTGAAGTAATTAAAAAATATGTTGATTTTTTCGATATTAAAATAGAAGATATTTGGATTATATGTGATGATTTGGATTTACCAGTCGGAAGTTATCGATTACGTTATCAAGGTGGTAGTGGAGGTCATAACGGTCTTAAAAATATAGAATTGCATTTGAAAACACAACAATATAAACGAATGAAGATAGGAATTTCTAATAATAAACAAATAGATACCAAAGATTATGTATTAGGAAAATTCACAAAAGAAGAAATAAAAGAAATGCAGTTCATTTTCGATAAAATTCCTGATATATTTGATGATTTTTTGAAAATGTCTTATGATAATGTGATGAACCAGTATAATAAGAAATGATACATTGTATCATTTTTGTCGTGAAGGGAGGAATATAATGGATTTTTTTAAGACTTTATGGAATCCATTTCCAGAAGAAATGCAGGTTAATGGTTTAACGAATGAAACAAAAGCCATTTATATTTATAATATATTTGAAAGTATGAATGATTCTATTTTAGTGGTTACCAATTCTTTATTTGAGGCCAATTTACTATATCAATCCATAATCCATTATACATCCAATGTATTATTATTTCCCATGGATGATTTTTTGACCAGTGAAGCACTTGCGATTTCTCCAGAATTTAAATATAATCGTTTGGATGTAATTTATCAGTTACTAGAATATAAAAAAAATATTGTTATTACCAATTTGATGGGTTATTTGAGGTATTTACCAGAGCGTTCACGATTTGAGACATACACTATTTCGATCAAACAGAATACAGAATATGGTATGAATGATTTGATTCATTTACTGCAAATAATGGGATACCAAAGAGAAACTATCGTAACTAAAACTGGAGAAATGGGTATTCGTGGATTTGTAATCGATATATTTCCTAGTACAGAAAAATATCCATTGCGGATTGAATTTTGGGGAGATACCATTGAATCAATTCGTTCTTTTGATCCAGAAACGCAGCTAAAAATAGAAGACAAAGATAGCGTTACCATATGCCCGAATACAGAATTTTTGGTAGATACCGAATTGGAATTACCATATCGTACTATAAAAGATCATATTGGTGTTACCAATATTTTAGGATATATTCCAAGTAATATGGTCATTTTTAGTGATTATCATGAAATGAAATTAAGCTATCAGACCTTATTAGATGAAATATTTCATTACAACATTAGTAAAGAGTTACCAAGTGATACATCCTATATGTATACATTAGAAGAGATACACCCTGAAACTTGTAAATATTTAGAAAATTTTGATACTAAATTAGAAGAAACTGATACAGTGACTTCCTTTTCCGTAAAGGAAATATCTCCTTTCCCTCAAAATATAGCAGAATGGCATCGTCGTTTTTTAGATTATATTAAGATGGAAAAAACAGTCGTAGTATGTTTTTCGAGTCGATATCAAATGAATAAAGTTACGGATGAGTTAGACCTTTTAAATGTTGTAATGACCAATATTAGTGAAATTTATCCAAACAAAATTAATTTTGTGATTTTTCCAATCGAAAAAGGATTTGAATTGGAACATTATGTTGTAATTAGTGAACAGGATTTATTTTATAAAAAAAATCGTGTCATTCCTTATAAAAATAATTTTAAATTTGGTACCAAAATCCGTGATATCAATAAACTCAATATAGGCGATTATATTGTGCATAGTATTCATGGAATTGGACGTTACATAGGATTAAAAACATTAACCAAAAATGGACTCAAGAAAGATTACCTCACGATTGAATATAAGGATGAAGATAAGCTATATATTCCAGTTGAGAAAATGGAATATATCAGCAAATATTCTTCGAATGAGGGAATTGTTCCCAAAATAAATAAACTAGGAACAACAGAATGGCAAAAGACCAAATTAAGAGTCCGCAAAAAATTAGAAGATATTGCAGGAAAGTTATTGGAATTATATGCTGCAAGAGAAGCAAGTATTGGTTTTGCTTTTGAAAAAGACAATGAAGTACAAGTTGCTTTTGAAAAGGAATTTCCATATGAGGAGACAACGGATCAATTAAAAGTTTCGGAGGAAATCAAACATGATATGGAACTTGCAAGACCAATGGACCGCTTACTTTGTGGGGATGTTGGGTATGGAAAGACAGAAGTTGCTTTTCGTGCGGCAATGAAGGCAGTATTATCAGGAAAACAGGTTGCGCTATTGTGTCCAACTACTATTTTATCGAATCAACATTATCAAAATGCATTGAATCGTTTTCAAAATTTTCCTGTAAAGATAGCATTACTCAATCGCTTTGTAAGTATGAAAGAAACCACACAAATTAAAAAAGAAATATTAACTGGTGGTATTGATATTTTAATTGGAACACATCGTATTTTAAGTGACGACATTCGGTTTAAAGATTTGGGGCTACTCATCATTGACGAAGAACAACGCTTTGGTGTGAAACACAAGGAAAAAATCAAAGAATATAAAAATAATATTGATGTTCTTACGCTTTCTGCAACCCCAATTCCACGTACACTACAAATGTCAATGACTGGAATTCGTAATTTGTCCTTGATAGAAACCCCACCTGTGAATCGATATCCTATTCAAACTTATGTATTAGAAGAAGACAATCATATGATAAAAGATGCAGTTTATAAAGAGCTTTCTCGAAATGGACAGACCTTTATTTTATACAATAAAGTAGAGGATATGGATTTGAAGTTAAAGGAAATGGAACGATTATTACCAGATGCTAAAATTGTCTTTGCACATGGTCAAATGTCCAAATCACAATTAGAAAATGTGATGCTGAAATTTACCAATCATGAGTTTGATGTTCTTTTATGTACAACCATCATTGAAACAGGTATTGATATTCCAAACGTAAATACGTTAATTATCATTGACGCTGATCATTTTGGATTATCGCAGTTATATCAGATACGAGGTCGTGTTGGTCGTAGTAATAAAATCGCATATTGTTATTTGATGTATCATAAAGGTAAATCTTTATCTGATATAGCAACCAAACGATTGAAAGTAATCAAAGATTTTACAGAATTGGGTAGTGGTTTTGCGATTGCTATGCGTGATTTATCGATTAGAGGTGCTGGCGATATATTGGGAAGTGAACAAGCAGGTTTTATTGATGCGATTGGGATTGAATTATATTTGAAGATGTTAGAAGAAGAAGTTTCTAAATTGAAAGGTGAAACAGTTGTAAAGGAAGAGCTCAAAGAAGAAATGCCGCTAGTTGAAGTAGAGACGACTATATCGGATGATTATGTATCGGAAACAGAACTCAAAATTGAAATTCATAAAAAAATCAATCAAATTCACAATAAAGAAGATATTGATGTGTTATATAGGGAATTAAAAGATCGTTTTGGTCAAGTAAGTGATAGTATGTTAATCTATATGTATGAAGAATGGTTTGAAAAATTGGCGAAAGATTTAGGGATTGACAAAGTAAAACAAACCAATAATTTTATAGAAATTACTTTACCAAAGAGTTTTACAGAAGACATCAATGGGGAACAAGTATTTATGGAAGTCAATCAATTATCTCGTATGTTTCGGTTTTCGATGAAATTGGGATGTTTGGTAATTACATTAGATACTATTAAGTTAGAGAAACATTTCATTTATTACTTGATTGATTTAATGAATATTCTTTTGAATCAAAAGAAAAGTTAATTTGTAATGAAAAAAAATAAGCATTCAATTGCTTATTTTTTTTCAAGAGCATTAATAATGTTTGGAATGATTTGTTTTTTACGAGAAACGACATCAGGTAAATAGTGTCCTTGTTCTATATTTTGTAAATCAAAGGCATTGTCTAAAATATCTTTTGCTTTGTGATTGAAGAACATATAAGAACCATTGGTAATAATATCGGTTGCAAATAGTACAACTATTTTATAATCATTGTGTTGTGCAACAGAGTCAATTAAAGCAACATATTCGTCTTTTTCAGTCATAATTTCTTCTATATTGGTAATAAATATTTGTGCAACTCCGATTTTATCATTATCGATTGTAAAGTTTTTGAAATCCATATACAAGACTTCTTCTTTGGTTTTTCCTTTCAAGGAAGCGCCAGCTTTTAACATTTCCATTCCGTATTTTTCATAGTCAATATTCGCAATTTTAGAAAGATCTATTACAGTTTCGATATCCAAATTGGTCGTTGTAGGTGATTTAAATAGCAAGGTGTCAGATATAATACCCGATAACATTAGACCTGCAATATGGGATGGAATTTCGATGTGATTTTCTTTATATAACATTGCGATAATGGTATTGCTGCTTCCTACAGTCATAGTCCTAAAATTAATTGGTGTACTTGTGCCGATTGTTCCAATTTTATGGTGGTCTACAATTTCTATAATTTCAGCTTCTTCCAATCCATCTACACTTTGTATCGGTTCATTATGGTCTACCAAAATGACTTGTTTTCTTTTTTTGTCATTGATATCTGATAATCGTAAGATTCCAAGACATTCATTATTTTTATTTAATATTGGATAATTGCTATATTTTGTTTTACTTGCAAAGTCTACAAAATCTTTTAAATCTTCTTCTTCTTGAAATGAGATAACAGAATCCAAAAAGGAGATATTATCTAAATAATTTGCCAAACCAATTTTTCTACTTGTTTTGAAAGTATCATAAGGGGAACGAATAATGTTAACGCCATTTAATTCGGCTTGTTTTAAATGATGGTCTTTGATTTCTGAATTATTGGTTAAAATAATCATTTTGATTTTAGATGCGATTGCATATTCAATGACACTATGGCGATCTCCAACAATTAAAATAGTATCTGGTTCGAGTTTTACATTTTCAATAAAGGTAGTGCTGCGATAAGATGCAACTAATATATTTCCCTTGATTTCTTCATCAAATTTTAAAATTTCTTCCGCACTTAAACTTTTGATGAGATTGGAATAGGAAGTATTCACTTGATTGATATCGCCCATAATTTGAGATTTAGCAATATCTTTCATGGAAACAAGACCTTTGAATTTATTGTAATTATCGACAATAGGTAATGTGCTAACAAGTTGTTCATTCATATAGTTTAATCCATCCATGATAGAATATTTCCCATTCATATGAAAATCTTTTAAATATTGAATATCCTTTATTTGTAAACTGACGTCATTTAAGTATTTCGGTTCTTTTACTTTCCAATACTGTAATACAAATTTAGTTTCATTGTTGACATCGCCTAAAACTCTTGGTGTTGTACTAAATCCAAGTTGATTTTTTAGATAAGAAAGTGCGATAGATGCAGTTACACTATCAGTGTCTGGTTTTTTATGTCCAAATATATAAATTTTTTCCAATGTAATCACTCCTAGGGAAACATTATATCAAAAAATTGATTATTTGATAAGTATAAATGAAAAAAAAATAACCAAAATATGGTTAGAGAGTGAGGTAATTTATGAAAGCAACTGGCGTTGTAAGACGTATTGATGAACTTGGAAGAATAGTCATTCCTAAAGAAATTCGAAAAACAATGCATATTAGAGAGGGAGAAAACATAGAAATATTTATTGAGGGAGAACAAAATATTGTATTAAAGAAATACTCTGCTGTTAAAAAATTAGATGATTTTGCTTCTCGATTAACAGATGCAATTTATGCTTTTTTAAAATATAATGTTATCATAACAGATACGGATAGTATTGTTGCGATATCAGGTCCACTCAAAAAAGAATTGAATGGAGAATCCTTAAGTGAGGATATGATAAATGCAATCAAAAGAAGGGAAAGTATACTAGAAAAAAATAATAAAAAAATTACAATAACGAATAATCATTCTTATGAAGGAAGTTATGTGATTCATTCAATTGTAAGTGATGGGGATGTAGTAGGACTTGTCATACTTTTGTCAACAGAAGATAAAATCGGAGAAGTAGAAGAAAAGATTGCTCATATCGCTTCCCAATTTTTGGCAAAATATCTTGAAGAGTAAAAAAAGATGTGTTATACTAAATGTAAAGATTTTGAAGGAGAGAAAAATAATATTTTTCAGTAGAGAACTTGTGGTTGGTGAAAACAAGTGAAAGATTTATTTCGAATGGCTCTGGAATTGTTTTTGTGAATTGTAAGCAAAAATCGTCTTGTCGCGTTAAGACTTTGAGTGTATAGATTTCATCTATAAAATAAGGTGGTACCGCGTTTTGAACGTCCTTAATTAGGATGTTTTTTAATGTTTTTCGATATACACAGGTTATTCCTTCTGGAAAATTAATATATTATGATAAGGAGATGGTTATATGAAACCAAAATATTATATTTCCACTGCAATTGCATATGCTTCTGGAAAACCACACATTGGAAATACGTATGAAATTGTTCTTGCCGATGCGATTGCACGCTATAAAAGATTAACTGGATATGATGTTTACTTTCAAACAGGGACAGATGAACATGGTCAAAAGATTGAAGAAAAAGCAACATCTGCTGGTGTACAACCGCAAGAATTTGTCGATGAACGTGCTTTGGATGTCCGAAAAATTTGGGATGTAATGAATACCAGTTACGATAAATTTGTACGTACCACCAATCCTGCCCATAAAGATATGGTCTCTAAAATCTTTAAAAAATTGAATGATCAAGGAGATATATACAAAGGAAAATATGAGGGACTTTACTGTACACCTTGTGAATCTTTTTTTACCGAATCGCAATTGGTTGATGGAAAATGTCCAGATTGTGGGCGTGAAGTAAAACCTGCAAGTGAAGAAGCTTATTTCTTTCGGTTAAGTAACTATACAAAAAGATTAGAAGAATATATTGAAGCACATCCTAATTTTATTCAACCAGAGAGCCGTTTAAATGAAATTATGAATAACTTTATTAAACCAGGATTACAAGATCTTTGTGTATCAAGAACATCTTTTGATTGGGGCGTTCCTGTTACGTTTGATGAGAATCATGTTATTTATGTATGGATTGATGCTTTAAGTAATTATATTACCTTTTTGGGATATGATATTGAAGGAAATCACAGTGAGGAATTTAAGAAATATTGGCCTTGTAATGTCCATTTGATTGGTAAAGATATACTTAGATTTCATACCATTTATTGGCCTATTATGTTGATGGCACTTGATTTACCAATGCCAAAACAGATTTTTGGACATCCATGGTTACTATTTGGAACAGATAAAATGAGTAAGTCTAAAGGTAATATTGTATATGCAGATGAGTTGGTAAAACAATTTGGTGTGGATGCTGTAAGATACTATTTGTTGCATGAAATTCCTTATGCAAGTGATGGGACGTTTACGTATGAACTTTTGATAGAACGTATTAATTCTGATTTAGCAAACGTTCTTGGAAATTTAGTCAATCGTACCATTTCTATGGCACACAAGTATTTTGATGGTGTAGTGCTAGAACCAATTTGTCCAGAACCAATTGATGAGGAACTTAAAACAATGGTATTAGAAATGCCTCATAAAATAGAAGAAAAAATGAATGAGCTTCGTGTAGCTGATGCAATGGATGAAATGTTTGAAGTATTCAGAAGATGTAATAAGTATATTGATGAGACAACTCCGTGGGTACTTGCCAAAGAAGATAAAAAAGAACGATTACAAACAGTACTTTACAATTTATTAGAATCTATTCGGAGTGGAGCTGTTTTGTTACAAGCCTTTTTACCAGATACAGCGAATGAAATTTTTGCACAATTGAATACAGAAAATCGTTATATAGATAGTATTGATTTTAAAGGAATGGATATAGGAATTGTCTTAAATGAAGCAAAACCTTTATTTGCACGTATTGATAAAGAGAAGAAATTAGCAGAAATATTCGATGAAAATGTGTAAAATGTTGTAAAATGTCGATAGAAAAAGGAAGGAAAACCTAGTACTTCTTTTTTTGTTATGCTATATTGTTATTGTTGCAAAAAAGAATAAAAAAGGAGATATCATGACAACTGAAAATTGTAAAGATTCAAAGTATGTTGTGTTAGTTTGCATTATGGGTGTGCTTTTGGTTTTAGGAAGCGCGATTGTAGAATTAAATTATTTGGATATTGCTTACTTATTATTTATTATAATTTGTTTGATTCGATATCTACGTATTCGTCATAAAGAATAGAAAGTTATATCTTAATATGGTATAATTTTTTTATTGGAGAGATGTTTATGTTAATTGATACGCATTGTCATTTGGATACATATAGTAAATTAGAATTAGCGGATATTTTAGAACATATGAAAAATCATGTTATGATTGTAAGTGGTGTGAATGATATGACCAATCACTTGGTTGTAGATTTGTGTAATCAATACGATAATATATATGGCGTAGTTGGAATTCATCCAGAAGAAGTAGATTGTGTTTTAGAAGATGCCTTTACATATATGGACTCTGCGTTAAAACATCCTAAAATAGTAGGAGTTGGAGAGATTGGACTTGATTATCATTATACAAAAGATAATATGGAAAAACAAAAGGAGCTGTTTGTAAGGCAGATTGAGCTTGCATATAAGTATCAAAAAGCAGTAGTGATTCATAGTAGAGAAGCCATTCAAGATACCTATGATATTTTATATCAATATAAAGACTTTAATATCCCATTTGTTTTACATGCCTATAGTGGAAGTGTCGAGATGGCCAAACAATTTCTGGAATTGGGTGTTACGTTGGGGATTGGTGGTGTTGTAACATTTAAAAATGCAGGGAAAATAAAAGATGTAGTTGAATCGTATCCACTTTCTTCTTTTGTATTAGAAACGGATAGTCCTTATTTGACACCAGAACCATATCGTGGAAAGAAAAATAAACCTTATTATGTATTACTTGCCGCAGAAAAAATCGCAGAAATCAAACAGGTTACTGTAGAACAGGTAATAAAAGAAACTTCTCAAAAAGCCATTCAAACGTTTGGTTTACCCATTGATTTTCAATATATAGAAGAAAGGAAAATGTAAATGGAATATTCTCCAAAAAAAATACAACAATTGTTAGATGAAAATGGATTTCATTTCAAGAAAATGTTCGGTCAAAATTTTATTGTCGATGAAAATGTAATTGATGCGATTCTCCGTAAAGCAGATATTAAGAATAATACTTTGGTTCTTGAAATAGGCCCAGGATCAGGTTCGCTTACCAATAAATTATCTTCAACTGCAAAACAGGTGCTATGTTATGAAATTGATCATTCTTTGGATTGTATTTTAGATACAGTATTAGAAGGATGTTTGAATGTAGATATTATTTATCAGGATTTTTTAAAAAGCAATGTAAAAGAAGATATTAGCAAATATTCATATGATTCTTTATATGTTGTTGCCAATTTACCTTATTATGTTACCACTCCTATTATTATGAAATTGATTGAAGACAATGTGCCAGTAGATAAAATAGTAGTTATGGTACAAAAAGAAGTTGGAGATCGTTTTAAAGCGAAACCAGGAACAAAGGATTATAGTTCTCTTTCGATATTTTTACAATATTATTTTGAGATTGAAAAATTAATGGATGTGAGTAAAAATGTTTTTCTCCCAAAGCCAAATGTAGATAGTATTGTGGTTTCTTTTAAAAAAAGAAAAGATAAGTTACAAGTAAAAAATGAATCATTATTTTTTCAGTTGGTGAAAGATAGTTTTATTCAAAAAAGAAAAACATTAAGGAATAATTTGAAAAATTATGATTTGGAAAAAATAGAAGAAGTTTTGAAACAAAAGGGGTATGATTTATCGGTTAGAGCAGAAGCATTATCCATTGAAATATTTGTTGCGATGGCAAATGCACTAAAGGAATAGAGCATATTCATGGTTAAATTACGATATATAGTTTCTATTTTTTAGATATTGGTAGAGTACTGGGCATACATTTTGAATGTTTAAATTTGTATGATTTATAGCATAATTTAATATGTCAGTCATTTGATATGAATCTTTTACATGACATATTTTTATTTTGGATGAATGAATTCCATGGTTTGAAAATGTATGTAAGTTCCATTTATCCATTTTTATGGTTTTTAAGTCTGAATATACTGGTGAATAGCCCCCCTTTATTAAATATTCTTTTGGATAATTCTTGGCTTTTATTTGATCAATATCATTGAAATCGAAATCGATATGTTCTTTTAAATCTAAATTTAATAATATATATTT
Source organism: uncultured Bacilli bacterium (assembly GCA_910586425.1). The sequence continues at coordinate 24,969 of CAJUHL010000006.1, read as the reverse complement.
TTTTAAAAACCAATCAAAATATTTGTATGCGATATATTTATGTATTTTATTGTAATTTATATATTTAAAATAAGCATTTATAATTATTTTTGGAAACCACTTGTATTTCATAACTTTAGTTCCCAAATGAAACATACCTGGAATCAAGGGATATTTGCTACAAACATTTATCCAACAGTCAAATAAAATTAATAGATGATTCAAACCTTGTACAAAAAATACTTTTTTGGTTTCTTCTAAATATTTTGCGTGAAAGGAAATGCTTGGTAATAATCCACTTTTTTGAATGGATTTTAAATTACTTTTTTTTGTAAAATGAAAGTAATTGGTATTGATATCATTCTTATTAAGTTCGTAATGTTTCATGTTATCACCTAATTTGTTTCAATTATATCAAGTTTTTTTAGTTATGAATAGTAACTTACCTTATTATTTTGGTACATTGGATTTATAAGAGAAAAATAAGTTACAAAATAAAAGACTGATATTATTTACTTTTTTTTGACAGAATATTACAACATATTCTTGTAAACTAACAGTGGTGATTCTTATGATTGATTTTTTGGGTAAAATTCTATGGGCAATCGCAACCGTATTTATTGTAACTTCTAGTATTTATTTTTCATTTCGATTAAAAGGAATTCAGTTTCATATGAAAGAAATGTTTACCAATTTACTTCATAAACAAAAAGACCACAAAGGTATTGGTCCTTTTCAGGTTTTGATGATGACTTTAGCAGGACGAATTGGTGTTGGCAGTATTGCTGGAATTGCTTTAGCCATTTATATCGGTGGCGTTGGGTCTATTTTTTGGATATGGATCATGGCGATTTTATCTTCTGCTTTGGCTTACGGGGAAACAGTGCTTGGTATGATTTATAAAAAAAGAGACAGTGATGATATTTACAAAGGAGGACCAGCGTATTATATAACAGATGGGCTTGGAAAAAAGAAATTGGGTACGATATACGCAATACTTATTTTGATTTGTTATATCGGTGGCTTTTTGGGAATTCAATCCAATACCATTACCAAATCCATTCAAGAAATCAAACCAATCAATTCTTATCTAGTAGGAATTGTCATTGTAGTGGTAACCTCACTTATTATATTTGGTGGTGTAAAAAAGATTGCATCTGCAACTGGTAAAATTGTGCCAATCATGACACTTGCTTATGTAATATTCGCTTTTTATATCATGATTATAAATTATCAGTTACTTCCATCTATTTTTCATAAGATTATAAAAGAGGCTTTTCATTTCAAACCTTTTATAAGTGGTTTTTTGACTAGTTTTATTGTAGGCATTCAACGAGGTATCTTTTCGAATGAGGCAGGACTTGGAACAGGTAGTATTGCAGCCTCGACTTCTAATAGTGACAGTCCAACTGCACAAGGTTATATTCAAATATTGGGAATTTATATCACCAGTTTATTCATTTGTACTGCAACAGCTATGATTATTTTAACCAGTCAATACGATTCTACTATATTTACAGATGTCAATGGAATTGAAATTACACAGATGGCTTTCCAATATCATTTGGGAAATGTCGGTAATACATTTATTTTTCTATCTATTTTATTATTTGCCTTCTCTACTATTTTAACAGGATATTATTATGGAGAGTCTTCATTAAAATACTTTACCAATCATATCAAACCTATTTACTTAATTTTTTTAAAAGTACTTACCTTAATTGTGGTATTCCTCGGCTGCATTATGTCTTCTACTACTTTATGGAAATTGGTTGATGTTTTGGTTGCGATACTTGCGATTATCAATATTTATGGATTATTTGGTTTACGTGAAGATATTGTCAAAGAACTAGAATATTATCAGCTTCAAAAACACCGTGAATAACTTTTTTTCTATTTCTATTTATGATACAATAAATAGAATGATGGAGGAAGTTTTATGATAGTCAATAAAGATTGGGATAAAATTTTAGAAAGTGAATTTAAAGCACCTTATTTTCGGGAACTCGGCGTATTTGTAAAGAATGCATATCAACACCAAACTATTTATCCAGAATATAAGGATATCTTTAATGCATTTCGGTATACAGATTATAATGATGTTAAGGTTGTTATTTTGGGACAAGATCCCTATCATGGAGACCGTGAAGCCCATGGGCTTTCCTTTTCTGTGAAAGAAGGTGTCGCTATGCCCCCATCTTTAAGAAATATTTTTCAAGAACTTTATCAAGATATTGGAATCAAAAGAACGCAAACAGATTTAACTGATTGGGCAAAACAAGGGGTTCTGTTATTAAATTCCATTATGACAGTTGTCAAAGATAGTCCACTTTCTCATAAAGATAAGGGTTGGGAAATATTTACTGATAATGTGATTCGTAAATTAGGAGAAAGAGACAAACCTATGGTATTTGTACTATGGGGGAGTTATGCGAGAAGTAAAAAGGTGTTGATTCAAAATCCAAAACACTTAATTTTAGAAAGTGTACATCCTTCTCCTTTGTCTGCCAATCGTGGTTTTTTTGGAAGTAAGCCATTTTCAAAAATCAATCAATTTTTAGAAAAAAATGACAATTCACCAATTCAGTGGTAGTATGAAATGTGGGAAATAATGATATCGTTTCATTTTTCTTGTGGAAAGTAATATTTTATTATAAAATAAAATAAGAGGTGTCAATATGGAACAGGCGTATCAATTTTTAATGGAAAATGTCAATTTCAAATATAGAGATACAGTAGTTGTAGCCATTAGTGGTGGGCCAGATTCGATGGCGCTTTTGCATCTATTATCCCGTGTAAAGGATGCATTTGAGCTTACTATTGTTTGTGCACATGTCAATCATAATGTGCGAAAAGAAAGTAGCGAGGAAGCTATTTTTGTTGAAAAATTTTGTAGAAACAATGGTGTTTTGTTTGAATATATGAAAATAGAAGATTATGGTGATGATAATTTCCATAATGAAGCGAGAACAAAAAGGTATCACTATTTTGAAGAAATTGTAAAAAAATATCATGCAAAGTTTTTGTTTACGGCACACCATGGAGACGATTTGGTTGAGACGATTTTGATGCGTATGGTAAGAGGATCTACTTTAAGAGGATATAGCGGCTTTTCTTATTTGGTTGAAATGGGTAATTATACGATTTTAAGACCTTTGATTGGTGTAACCAAAGAAGAAATTCTAGAATATGATAAAAAATATAAAGTTCCATTTGTCAAAGATGCTTCCAATGACAAAGATGTGTATACTAGAAATCGTTTCCGTAAATATGTAGTTCCTGCGCTTAAAAGGGAAGATAAAAATGTGCATCATAAATTTTATAAATTTAGTAGAACGTTATTAGAATACAATGATTATATTGATAAACAAGTAGAAAAAATAATGCCCAAAATATATATGCAAAATGAATTGGATATTGATGCATTTTTAAAATTGGATCATGTAATTGCCATGAAAGTCATTTACTATATATTAGAGCATGTATACCAAGATGATTTGATGTTAATTACCGATCATCATGCGGAACTGATTTTTGGACTCATTACATCCAAACGTGTCAATGCTTATATTTATTTACCCAATTATTTAAAAGCTGTCAAAGCTTATGATAAGTTAACGTTTGTTCATGATGAAGAAAAAATGGGTTCATATGAAATTGAATTGATTCAATATATGAATTTACCAAATGGTAAAAATATTGAAGTAGTTTCTAAATCTTCAAAAGATGATAATTTTGTCTGTCGTTTGTGTGCAAGTGAAGTGGCTTTTCCGCTACATGTACGTAATCGAATGAATGGAGATAAAATATATGTAAAGGGATTGTTAGGTAGTAAAAAGATAAGTGATATCTTTATTGATGAGAAAATTCCAATGAATGAAAGGGATTTATGGCCTATTGTGGTCGATTCAAAAGGGATGGTTGTTTGGTTACCGGGATTAAAGAAATCAAAATTTGACAAAACAAAAGAGGAAAAGTATGATATAATACTAAAGTATTATTAAGAAGGGAGAATTTTGGATGAATAAAAGAAATGTAAAACGCGGAATAATGCCTTACTTCTTTTTACTAATTGTGATTGTAGGTATTATTTACTTTTTCAATATCACAAATCAAAAAGTGAATGTGATTAGTTACGATGCATTTATGAAGGAAGTTGCTGGAAATAATGTATCAGAAATTGTGATTACACCAAGAGATCGTGCAGGTGTATATGAAATTTCTGGTAAATTAAAAAATTATAAAGAAGGAGAAAGTTTCTTTTTCCGTGTACCATTAGCAGAAGAAGTAATGACCAAAATTTTGGGTGCTGAAGAAACATATGGATTTACCATTCAAACGAAAACCGATCCAGAATCAAGTACCTTTTTACTCTTTTTAGTCAATGTCTTACCAATGGTTATTTTGGTAGGGGCTGCTTTCTTCTTTATTACACGCCAAATGGGAAATGCCAATAAATCAATGGATTTTGGTAAAAGTAGAGCTCGTTTAAATGAGGATAGTAGAAAAGTGACTTTTAAACAAGTAGCTGGTTTAACAGAAGAAAAAGAAGAAGTTCAAGAATTAATTGATTTCTTGAAAAATCCGAAAAAGTTCCAAAGATTGGGAGCAAGAATTCCCAAAGGAGTATTATTGGTAGGGCCTCCTGGAACTGGTAAAACCTTATTGGCACGTGCTGTTGCGGGGGAAGCCAATGTACCATTTTACTATATCAGTGGTTCTGATTTCGTAGAACTATTTGTCGGTGTTGGTGCTTCTCGTGTACGTGATATGTTCAAACAAGCCAAACATAATGCCCCATGCTTAATCTTTATTGATGAAATTGATGCGGTGGGTCGTCAAAGAGGCGCAGGGTTAGGTGGAGGTCACGATGAGCGTGAGCAAACATTGAACCAATTGTTGACAGAAATGGATGGTTTTGGAGCAAATGAAGGTATCATTATCATTGCAGCTACTAACAGACCAGATGTATTAGATCCTGCACTTTTAAGACCTGGACGTTTTGATCGTCAAGTAACTGTCGCATTACCAGATGTAAGAGGAAGAGAAGAAATTTTAGAAGTACATGCAGCCAATAAAATTTTTGCAAAAGATGTAAAATTATCTAATATTGCTAGAAGAACTGTTGGTATGAGTGGTGCAGATTTAGAGAATTTACTGAATGAGGCTGCTTTATTAGCAGTTAGAAGGAATAAAGATGCAATTACGATGTCAGAAATAGATGAAGCTCATGACCGTGTATTAATGGGTCCTGCTAAAAAGAGCCATAAATATACTGAAAGAGAACGTAAAATTGTTGCTTATCATGAAGCAGGGCATGCTGTTATGGGAATCAAATTGGATGGTGCCAATGAGGTACAGAAAATCACGATTATCCCACGTGGAGCAGCAGGTGGCTATAATATGATGCAACCAAAGGAAGAGACTTATTTATCTACTAAAAAAGAATTGTTGGATCAAATAAGTGGATTATTAGGTGGACGTGTTGCAGAGGAACTTATTTTTGATGAGATGACTACAGGTGCACAAAACGATTTAGAAAGAGCAACCAAAATTGCCCGTGCTATGATTACTGAATTTGGTATGAGTGATTTGGGACCTGTTCAATTTGAACATCAAGAATCGAGTGTATTTTTAGGTAGAGATTATAATAAGAGTCGTAATTTCTCTGGTCAAGTTGCTTTTGAGATTGACCAAGAACAAAGAAGAATTATAAATGAGTGCTATGAAATTACAAAGAAAACCATTTCTGAAAATAAGAAATTGTTGGATTTAATTGCGGAATCTTTATTAGAACATGAGACATTAACCAAAGAACAAATTGATTATTTAGTAGAAAATGGTTGTATGCCAAGTCAAGATTCAGAAGTAGACTATAGTAACTTCAAAGAAGCTAGTCTAGAAGATTTATCTTTAAGTGAATTAAAAGAACTAGCCAAAGAAAAAGGAATTCCAGGTTATTATAAAATGAACAAAGAGGAATTGAAACAAAAATTAGAAGAGGATGAATAGTCTTCTTTTTTGATTTGACAAGAACCAAAAGAAATGCTAGACTATCTTTTAAAAAAAGGGGGATTAACTATATGCAAGTTCAAGATAAGGAGTTGTTTCATTATCATAGAGTAAGATATTATAATGATATATGGCAAGTAGGGAAAGAAATCATCATAGACGAGTCTTTTAATAGTGATTTTTGTAAAATATTGCAAAATTTTCATACAAGTGTTATTTGTAAAAACGATGAATTAGTCGCTTTTGATTCCGTAATTGAAGGATGTTTAGATGAAGGTTTAAAAAATCAGAATTTGAATTATGTGGCAAAAGTAGCAGAGAAGGCACGTAAATTAATTCTGCATATGGGTATTTATAATAGAGAGCTTACTTTAGAAAGATATAGATTAGATCATTGCCTGCAATTACCTAGTCGATTACATTCTGTTTGGTTTTGTGATGAGAATGGTCTAGATTATTGGAAGAAACAACTGGGGGGGAACTGTCAACTTAAATTATTTCGTGTCTCACTAGATGGAGAGCTATTCTGTTCCAGTGATTATTGGCTTCCCAATCGAAAATTATGTGTAGAACAGATGTATCAAGAAGCAAGTTTGTATTGGAATCCTCCTTACACAGAAGAATTCGACCGAGAATATTTATTTCAAGGAAAAGTAAAGGTTTTGGAACAATTGCGTATTGATGACAAAAAATAAAATTAGGAGTATCATTCCCCTAATTTCGTTGTTTTTCCTTTTTCCTCTTGTTGTTTGTTCTCCCTAGAAGGTAATCCACACTTGTATCATAAAAATCAGCGAGTCTGATTAATATTTCAGTTGGAATATCATAATTGCCAGTCTCATAATGGGAGTATCCACGTGGTGAAATATTAAGGAAATCGGCAATATCTTTTTGCTTTAAATCTTTGTCTTCTCGCAAATCTCTTAATCTTTTATACATATAATGTCCCCTTCCATAGAGACCATTATATCGAACAAATTTTGAAAATTTGCAAAATTGGAATGAAATAGTCTATATGATGTATCAATTGTTACTTTCCCAATTTATATCATATAAAAGCTTATATATTATGCTAAAAAAGCATCTTAAATTGTGTATGTTCCATGATAAAGTTGAAAAAGAGATAGTCAAATTCTTTCATATGTGGTAAAATATATGTTAGATTATGTAGATGAGAAAATGGTGATTTATATGGGGAAGATAATTGCTTTGGTCAATCAAAAAGGTGGGGTTGGAAAAACAACATCTAGTATCAATTTAGCAGCTTCTTTGGGTGTATTAAAAAAGAAAGTTTTATTAGTCGATTTAGATCCGCAAGGAAATTCTACCACTGGTGTTGGAATTGGTAAAACCGATTATGATAAAAGTATTTATGAATTGTTAAAAGATGAAGCAGCATTAAAGGAAGTCATTATCAAAACAAAATTTAAGAATTTATATGTCATCCCAGCAACGATTAATTTGGCGGGTGTTGATTTTGAATTAATGGAAAAAAGCAAAATGGATCCTGATTTTACAAGGGGAGCGCAATTAAAAAAATATCTCGATCAAACAAAAGATTTGTTTGATTATATTATTATAGATTGTCCACCATCTTTGGGTATTTTAACAACCAATGCACTTACTGCTGCAGATTCTGTCATTATTCCTGTACAATGTGAATTTTTTGCATTGGAGGGAATTATGCAATTATTGAATACTATTATGTTAGCGCAAAAAAATCTAAATCCAACTTTGAATATTGAAGGAGTTTTATTGACTATGTTAGATAGTAGAACTAATTTAGGGCTAGAAGTAGTAGAAGATATTAAAAGTTACTTTAGAGAAAAGGTATATGATACCATTATTCCGAGGTTAGTTCGTTTATCAGAAGCACCAAGTCATGGGAAACCAATTATTTCATATGATCCACAAAGTCGTGGAACTGAAGCTTATCTCAATTTGGCAAAGGAAGTGATTGAACGAAATGGAAACTAAAAAAAGAGCATTAGGGCGTGGGCTAGAACAATTATTTAACAATGAAAATTTAGATGTAGATACCATTGAACGTACGATATATGAAACCGCAACCAATGAAGAAATTGTGGAGTTGAATATTGATGATTTGCGTGCCAATCCTTATCAGCCGCGTAAGGTATTTGATGAAGTAGCATTGAAAGAACTTGCTGTTTCGATCAAAGAACATGGTGTATTTCAACCAATTATTGTGAAAAAAAGCATTAAAGGATATGAAATCATTGCGGGAGAACGTCGCGTGCGTGCAAGTAAACTTGCTGGATTAGAAAAAGTACCAGCTATCATACGTAGTTTTTCTGATGAGCAGATGATGGAAATTGCTTTGCTTGAGAACTTGCAACGCGAGAATTTAAGTGCAATTGAAGAGGCTCATGCATACAAATTGATGATTGAGAAGTTAGAACTTACTCAAGAAGAACTTTCTTTGAAAGTTGGAAAAAGTAGAAGTCATATTACTAATATGATAGGATTGCTTCGTCTTCCTAAAGATATTCAAGATATGGTAAATGATTCTAAACTTACTATGGGTCATGCTCGTGTGTTAAGTAAATTCAATGATGAAAAACAAATGCGTGAAATGGCAGATAAAATCGTGAATGAAAAATTCTCGGTTCGTGAAATTGAATCATTGACGGATTCTAATGAATTTGAAAGAAATGTTAAAATTCAGAAAAGAAAGCAACCAGAAGCCAAAGAATTTAAGTATGTGGAAGATTTATTAAGTGAGAAACTAGATGCAAAAGTCAAAATTCGTGATAAAAAAATCGAAATCTCTTTTATTTCGGTTGCTGATTTGAATCGTATTTTAGAAATTATTGACATCAAAGAATAAACAAGGGGGCCAATTGATGCAAGATTATAAATTGGGTAGTATTGTAATTATGAAAAAACCGCATCCATGTGGAACCAATGAATGGGAAATCATTCGCGTAGGTGCAGATATCAAAATTAAATGTGTAAAATGTGGGAGAAGCGTGATGATTCCACGAATAGAATTCAACAAAAAGTTGAAAAAGGTAACTACCTATTAGGAGGTATTATGGCTAGAAATAAAGAAAAAAAAGATCGAAAAAAAGGCCCTGTTCTTGTCATTGGATTAATGACACTTGTGATTGTATTGTTAAGTTTCCTATTTTCGACTCTAGAAATTGAAGGATCGCAAACGACAATTGCCAATGGTACTTTGGAATCTTCTTTGGTAACAGTTAAAAATGTATTGAGTGTTGATGGTTTTCGCTTTATGATTGGAAATGCTGTTTCTAATTTTAAATTATTAGAACCTCTTGTTTATTTAATCATTTCTTTGATTGGAATTGGTATTTGTGAAAAAAGTGGTTTTTTAAAAGTTTTATTTGGGCCACTTCGTAAAGTGAAATTAAATCTTGTGATTTATATTACTATTTTAATGGGAATGATTAGTACAGTCATGGGGGATTATAGTTATATCTTTTTAACTCCATTGATTGGTGTTATGTATAAATATATTGGAAAAAATCCAGTGTTAGGAATTTTGACTTTATATTTAGGAATTACTTTAGGATATGGAACAGGCATAATTTTTAATTATAATGACCATTTGATTGGGATGTTATCACAAGATTCTGCACAATTAACAGTGGATCCCAATTATAAATATAGCTTATTTTCTAATTTGTATATTATGATTATTTCGACCATTGTGGTTTCCTTGTTATCTACTTTTGTGATTGACAAATTTTTGGTACCAAAATTAGCAGTTCGGCACACAGTGGAAGAAGAGGAACTTAATGTTTCCAAAAAAGCAATGGTAGCTTCTTTGGGATTTGGACTTTGTTACATTGTGTTTATTATTTACATGATTTTACCATTGAAGTCACCTTTATCTGGAATTTTGTTGGATCATAGTGCACAACGATATATGGATCAATTATTGGGAACAAATTCCCCTTTTGGAAATGGGTTAGTTCTTATTATTACCTTTTTATTTATAATATTTGGATATATATATGGAAAGGTATCTGGAAATATTAAAAACGGTAGTGAATTTAGTTTGGGCTTATCCAAAAATTTTGAAGGTTTGGGCTTTTTATTTGTAATTACCTTTTTTGCCTCACAGATGTTCGCAATATTGGATTGGTCTAATTTAGGAACTGTGGTTGCTTGTCGGTTAACAGAATTCTTAAATGGATTACAATTTTCGGGGATTATATTGATTGTTGTTTTCTTTATTGTTGTGATATTGATGAGTATTTTGTTACCAGGAACCATGCAGAAATGGAATTTACTTTATCCTACTGTAATACCGCTTTTTATGCGTTCTAATATTACCCCAGGCTTTACACAGTTTATTTTCAAAATTGCAGATGGTATTGGGAAATCTATCACACCTATGTTTATTTACTTTATCATTATGCTTGCTTTTTTAGAAAAATATAGGACAGATGAGAATCATCAAATTAGTGTATTTGGTACATTAAAACTTATTTTACCTTGTATTATAATGATTGCAGGCATTTGGTTACTGTTAATTATACTATGGTATGTCATTGGAATTCCAATTGGAATTGGTACCTATATTACTTTATAAGAGTGTTGTTATAACATTCTTTTTTTTTCATTAGAAAGATGGTATAATGAAGAGGAAATGAGGTGATTGTATGAGTTTAACTGCAGGGATTGTTGGTCTACCAAATGTAGGGAAATCGACTTTATTTAACGCTATTACCAAGAAAAATATATTAGCTGCCAATTATCCATTCGCAACCATTGATCCAAATGTAGGAGTGGTTACTGTTCCAGATAAGCGACTTGAATTTTTAGAAAATTTGTATCATCCGGAAAAAATGATACCTACTACTTTTGAATTTACAGATATTGCTGGATTAGTAAAAGGAGCATCGACTGGAGAAGGTTTGGGTAATCAATTTTTGAGTCATATTCGTGAAGTAGATGCGATTTGTGAAGTAGTGCGTTGTTTTAATGACAAAAATATTATCCACGTAGAAGGGGATGTAGACCCATTACGAGATATTGAAATTATCAATGTGGAATTGATGCTTGCAGATTTGGAAATAGTGGAAACTAGACTTTCTCGTATTGGAAAAAAAGCTGCAATGACAAAAGATAAAGAAACCAAATTTGAAGTAGATTTACTTACAAAGATAAAGGAAAATTTAGAACAAAATATTCCTTTAAGACAAGTTGCATTTGATGAAGAAGAGCTCAAATTCATCAAACCATTCCATCTACTTACGTTAAAGCCTATTATTTATATGGCCAATGTAAGTGCGGAAGATTTATTAGAAGAGAATACTTATGTAGGTGAAGTGAGAGCCTATGCGAAACAAGATAATGCACAGGTTATTGTAGTTTGTGCACAAATGGAATCAGAATTGGCAGAATTGAATGAAGAAGATAAAATGGCATTTTTAAATGATTTAGGGATTATTGAAAGTGGTTTGGATCAATTAATTCATGCGACTTATTCATTATTAGGACTTGCGACTTATTTTACAGCTGGGTCTGATGAATGCCGTGCATGGACATTTCGTAAAGGGATGAAAGCACCTGAATGTGCGGGAATTATTCATAGTGATTTTGAGCGTGGGTTTATTCGAGCAGAAGTAATGAGTTATGAGGATTTGGAAAAATATGAATCAGAAGTAAAGGTGAAAGAAGCGGGACGTATGCGATTGGAAGGAAAGGAATATATTATGAATGACGGAGACATTTGTCACTTCCGTTTCAATGTATAGAATATGTTAAGGGAATTTTTTCTAGACGAAAAACCAGGGATTCCTTTTCAATTATTTGGTAGTATACATTTTGGTTGTTTAGCTGTACTTTTGATTGCACTTTTGATGATTTATAAATATCGTCATCGAATTCGACATATCAATGACATCCATAAAAAGAAAATAAGATATATTATGTTTATCATTTTAATTAGTAATATGCTTATTTATTACGGTAGCTACATTTATTATGGAGTATATGATGTTAGAGTTCACTTGCCACTACATTTTTGTTTTATTGCTGGGAATTTATTTATGGTATATTTGCTTACGAAAAGCAAAAAACTCTATCATATTGTATTTTTTCTTACTTTTATAGGCCCATTGCCAGCAGTGATTTATCCAAATTTGGTAAGTAGTTTCGATTATTTTGTATTTTATCAATATTTTATTAGTCATCATTTGCTAATGATATTTAGTTATTTTATTTTGTATATGGATGATCATACCATTGGCTTGAATGATGTATTTTGGACATACATATGGGCAAATGTCATTTTTATTACGATGATGATTGTCAATTATATATTTGGAACAAATTATATTATGTCAAATGAATTACCTGCACATATATATACTTTGTTTCCAATTCTTCGTAAGGTGAGTCCTGTGCCCATATTAGAGTTAGTAGGAATTACAGTTGTAATGATTTTGTATATTCCTGTATATATTAAAAATAAGGAGGATCGACATGGAAATTAGTAAAGTAATGTCAAAGGTGTTTTTATGGATGTTTTTAGGTCTTGTTGTCACATTTGGAACGGGGTATTATGTTTCTACACAAGAAAATATGTTATATAATATTTTTTCCAATGGAATGTATTTTTTCTTAATCATTGCAGAATTTGTTTTAGTGGTTGTGCTGTCTGCACGAGTACGTAAAATGAATCCAATGACGGCTAAAATTATGTTTTTGTTATATTCTTTTGTAACAGGTTTAACATTCGCATCTATTTTTGTTGCATTTGAGTTAGAATCAATTATGTTTGTCTTTTTAATATCAGCCATCTTGTTTGGATTATTTGCGATATTTGGGCATTTTACGAAGTTAGATTTGACCGAAATTAGTACGTTTTTATTGATGGCTTTAATTGGAATTATCATTTGTATTATTGTCAATTATTTTATTGGTAGTGAAACATTTGATATGGTAATTTCTTGTATTAGTGTACTGGTCTTTTTGGGATTTACAGCTTATGATATCCAAAAAATTAAGGTATTAAGTTACAATTTTGAAAAGGAAGATAATTTAGCGATTATTGGAGCATTAGAATTGTATTTAGATTTTATTAATATCTTTTTAGACTTATTAAGATTATTTGGAAAATCAAATGATTAGGAGATTTACTCCTTTTTTATTTGACAAATTTAAAATTTATACTATAATAGGATACAATTTAAAAAAGGGGGATATTTATGAATCAATCAAAGGAATATTATATAAAACGATCTAAATACTTTGCAGATGTTAGTTTGAAAATAAAGGATATAACAGAGAACCATTTAAATAAAGCTCGTGAAGATTTGGGATTTGCGTATATCGCGCGTAATGTGTTCCGCGAAGAGCGTCGTTGTACAGTAAAACTAGTTGGCATCATGGGTATGATGACGATGAGTTTAGTGTTATTTCAAAAATCCATACTTACATTTCTGATATTTGGTGCGTCTTTTGTATTGGCAAAAAAATCTATTCGTCATGTAAATTCTAGGGAACAATTTACAAAAATATATCCAGATAAATCCGAGTGGCTGCACAAAAGTAATAGAGAAATAAAACAATCTATTTTGTCTTTAGAAGATAAAATTAGAAAAGATGAAGAAACAATGCAGAATTTAAAGGATAAGTTGATTTTATATCGTTGTTTCTTACTATGTAGTTCTAGTGATGATATGGTAAATAAAGTGGAAAAATCGATAGAGCAATTAAAAGAATATCGAGAATTATTGATTCAGTTTGAAAAAGAAACTGCAGCAGTAAATTCACCAATTTTATATCCAAATGAAATTCCATCCATCACTTATCCAGATGAAAAAACGAAAACAAAAAGCAATAATGTATAATGTCATTTTGAAAAACATAATATTTATTAGAAAAGGCTTTACTTCAAAAAGCTTTTTTGTTATAATCTAAAGCGAGTATGAATTTACTCCTTGCTTCAAAAGAAGCCGATAAGACCAAAAGGAGGTGCAAGAATGAACAATTATGAAATTATGTTTATTGTAAGACCAACGTTAAGTGAAGATGAAATTAAAAAAGTGATTGGAAATTTCGGAAAAACATTAACTGATAATGGTGCTACGATAACAGAACAAAAAGATATGGGTCAAAGAGAATTAGCTTATGAAATTAAAAAATTCAAAAGTGGATACTATTATATATATGAAATAGAAGCAGCTGATGATAAAGCAATCAAAGAATTCGATCGTTTGGCTTTGATCAGTAATGATGTTGTACGCCATCTCATTACAAAACTAGAGAAATAAAGAGAGGTATTATATGAACCGAGTAATGTTAATTGGGAGATTTACTGCAAAACCAGAATTAAGATATACACCATCTAATGTACCATTTACTAGATTTTCGATTGCGGTAAATAGAGCTTTCAGTAATCAAGATGGACAAAGAGAAACCGATTTTATTAATATTGTGGCTTGGAGAAAACAAGCAGAAACAGTATGTAATTATTTTGACAAAGGAAATCAAATTGCAATCGAAGGTAGATTGCAAACAGGAAGTTATGATGATAAAGATGGAAATAAAAGATATACAACAGATGTTGTGTTAGATCAATTCCACTTTATTGAGAGCAAAGCACAAAGAGCTGCATATAATGCAAGCGGAGAAAATAACTATGGAAATCAAGGACCATCAGATAGTGTAAGTCCTTATGATTATCAAAATATACCAACAAATGATGTTAGTGTAGAAAATGATCCATTTGCTGACTTTGGAGATAGTGTTTCTATTGATGATGACTTCCTAGACTAAAAGGAGGATAACAATGGCAGAATTTTATAGAAAAAAGAAAAAAATATGTCAAATGTGTGCTGGAAAATCAGTAGACTATAAAGATGCAGAAATTATAAGAAAATACATCAGTGGAGATAAAGGTAAAATCTTACCAAGAAGAATCACTGGTGCTTGTTCTAAACATCAAAGACATATTGCGAATGAAGTAAAAAAAGCTCGTTTCATGGCATTAATACCATTTGTAAAGTAAGAGACTATCTTACTTTTTATTTTTTTAAATATATGTTATACTTATTATATAAAAAGTGAGGGAGTTATTATGAATGTAGCGCTAATTACTGCGGCAGGGAAAGGATCTAGGATGCATCAAGAAGTACCGAAACAGTTTATGCCGATCAAAAATAAACCATTAATTATATATACTTTGGAAGCTTTTCAGAATCATCCTAATATTGATGCAATTGTGATTTCATGCTTAAATGGTTGGGAAAAAATTATGGATGCATATGTCAAACAATATGGGATTACAAAAGCAAAATGGATTGTATCTGGCGGAGAAGGAAATAATGGACAATTATCCATAAAGCTTGCTCTAGATGAACTTGCAAAACATTGTAGTTTAGATGATATTGTTCTTGTACATGACGGAAATAGAGCCCTTATTACACAGGAGATTATTTCTGACTCAATTGTAACTTGTCGTGAAAAGGGGTCCGCGGTTGCGGTAATTCCATGCAATGAAGTAATTGTGGAAACAGAGGATCAGCAGACATCTCACCATTATTTAGAAAGAAATAATTTGAAAAGGACACAAACGCCACATACTTATCCTTTAGGAAAGTTACTTTGGGCACATGAGCAAGCTGAAAAACAACATATTGAGAAGGCAGTGGCCACTTGTGATTTAATGATTCGCTTAGGAGAGACGATTCATTTTTCCATTGGATCTGAGCGAAATATGAAAATAACTACGCCTGTTGACATTGATATTTTTGAAGCGCTACTTGCAACGAATGGGAGTGGGAAGTGATTCTATGTATAATCGTGAAGATTTTGGAGAGTTTTTATTAAAAGAAAAAAAAGATGGAACGAAAATTATGGTAAGAGATGTGCAACTTGCTCTAATGGATATGATGAAGGATATTGATGAAGTATGTAAAAAAAATAACATTGAGTATTGTTTAACAGGTGGTTCTACGATAGGTGCCTATCTTTATCAGGGATTTATTCCATGGGATGATGATATGGATATTGCTATGATGCGTAGTGAGTATAAAAAATTTATCAAGGCTTTAGAAAAAGATTTGGATAAAGATAAATATACGTTTCATTGTTTTGAAAAAAATAAAAAATATGATGTTACATGGCCTTATATGAAAATACGTAAAAAGAACACATATATCAAAGAGGTCAATAAATTGTTACCAAATCGTTGTACGGATTGTGATGGTATATTCATTGATGTATTTATTTATGATCATATGGCTAAATTTACGCTTATGGATTTACCTTTAAGATTAGTGAATTCTTTACTGATGCCGATTATCATATTTTTTGAAAATATGCATATCAATCCAATCCCTCTGAAGTATTGGTATCGGGGAAATGCGAAATTGTATGGATTTTTAAATCAAAAATCCAAATATATAGGTGATGATTTGACATGGACCTATAGAAGTCCTTTACATCCACTTCGTTATCGTTTATCAGAGATGTTTCCAGCTGTTCGCGTTCCTTTTGAAGACACAGAATTGCCTGTCCAAAAAAATATGAAAGAATATATGTTGCGTCATTGGGGTGAAAAAGTGTTTACCCCACTGCCACCTGAAAAAAGAAAACCAGGGCATGTTTATGATATCAACTTGTCCTCTTCTGAACCGGAGGAGTAACATGAAAAATATTGCGTTATTCAAACGATTTCTAATCACAGGATTTTTATTAATTATAATTGCTTTTCTATTATGGATGGAATTTAGTTTTATATTAGGCGGAATTGGTGTCATGACAATTGGTATTGGAATTATGTTATATATTAATAAAGAATAAGCGTTTTACTTATTCTTTTTTGCATTATTTATTTTTTTGATTTGAACGTTATAGTTTGCTTTTAATAGTATTTTAGTTGGTACAAATTTATTTAGAAAAGCATTTAGTTTGTGATTGAATGTTGGGATAATGACAAGTTTCCTTTGAAACATTTTTTGTATAGCATATGCAGCTAGTTCATCACTGTTCTGTGCTTTAGCGAACTTGACACCTAATTTATCATTAAAGTGGGTATCCACTGGGCCTGGACATAAACAACCGACATATACTTTTCTCTTTTCCTGTTTGATTTCTTCTGCAATTGCTTCTGTTAGTCTTAATACATAAGCTTTGGATGCAAAGTAACATGCCATTAGAGGCCCTGGTGAAAATGCTGCAGTAGATGCGATATTCAGAATATAGCCGTGGTTTTTTTCTTTGAAATCTTGGAGAAATAGTTTTGTCAATATTTGTGTTGATTTGACATTAAGGTCAATCATATCCAATTGTTCTTCCATATTTTGTTCCAGAAATTTGCCATGCATTCCAAAACCAGCACTGTTTACTACAATATCAATGTCTCTATCTTTGACTTGTTTGTATAATTCTTTACAGTTTTTGAGTGTTGAGATGTCAATAGCAATTACTTCCGTTGTTTCATTAATTTCTTTTTTTGCTTTTTCTAATTTTTCAATATCTCTTGCGACTAGTATAATGTCATATCCCAGTTGATGTAATCGTTTTGCGATGGATAATCCAATTCCTGAACTACCTCCAGTGATAAGTGCGATCATTTTGTCACTCCTTTTTTAAATTAAGGATAAATCCCCTGTTTATATTATATAAGAAAATGATAAAAAAAGATAGAAAAATTAAAATGCTTTTTTTAATAGTCTTCGTAACCTAGTTCTCCTTTATTAATCTTATCCATGACTAGTGTTAGTATAGCGATATGGATGCATTTGTGATGATGCAAAAATGTATTTCCATCAATGATTATTGTACATGCCTTTTTAATTCTGAAACAAAGGTGATAGATTATGACAATCAGTTTGATTAAATTGATGTTAAAGTAAACCATCACATTTTCTTTGAAAAAGAGATTTATGATGTTTCTTCGCTACTTATTGATATCATAAAGGAAGCAAAGAATAAAATTGTGATAATTATGTGGATAAAACGATACAGATATTTCATTTGGTAGAAGAAATAAAAATATCTATATAAAGAAAGTTATTGATAGAATTGTGTATCAAAAATAATAATATAAATAAAACTTATTATAATGGAATTTTAAATGTGCGAATGCTATAATAGGGTAGGAGTTGAATTTATGCTAGATAGGACAGAAATTATTCAGTTTTTGAAAGAAGTTAGTCAAGATAAACCATATGTAAATGCAATGTGGTTAGAAGGCGCAGATGGGATGAATAGAGTCGATGAATATTCGGATATTGATTTTTGGTTTGATGTAAATAAAGGATATCAAGAAACATTTTTATATGAATGTATAGAAGAATTGAAGAAAATAGGAAACATCGATTCTAGAGTAGATGACATTAGAAGTAATATTGCACAAAGTAATATTCATTTACGTAATACTCCTGAATATTTGACATTGGATATTTGTGTACAATCACATGAGGTTAGAGGCTATGGCATCACTTGCTATATCAAAGATGATATTGCAGAACTGCCACTTGTTATTTTTGATAAAGCCAGTATTATTTCGTTTAAGGATTATCAAATTCAATTGGATGAAATCAAAAATGTATTTGAGAAAAATAAAAATAGAATTTTGCAAAATAGTAGAGTAAAAAAATATATAATGCGTAATCAATATTTAGAAGCATATACAAAGTATATAGAGAATGTGGCAGATCCGCTTGTTAAGATTGTAAGGTTAATATATACACCCAGACATTATGATTATGTTTTATGTCATATATCGAATCATTTACCAAAAGAAGTCGTGGTAGAACTTGAATCGTTATATAAAATTACTGATTTAAAAGATATAGAGGATAATTTGGAAAAAGCTATGTTATTACTCAAAAAATATGAAGATCAGTTCAATAAAAAATACCAGTAATTATTTATTTCGCGATCATTTGTGTTCCTATATAGAGAAAAGAGAAAAAAGCGTCTACAAAAATTTATAGTTAGTTTTTCAAAAAATGTATGCGAAATAGCATACATTTTCATTTAACATTTGTAAAAATTTGTCACAAAAGTCTAAATTTTGCTTGCATTTCATATAATATTCTTGTATAATTATGAATGTGTGGCGAGCATTGATGTGTAAGGTTGCTGATACGCCAGGTTAAGTTGTTAGAAAATTTAACTTCAATATCAGGTTTTTACACGGAGCTAGTCTATACTGGATATAGGCGAAGGGAGGATACAATATGGCTGCAACAAAAGTAAGTATCAAATTAAAAGCATTTGAACACAAAAGTTTAGATGTAGCTTGTGCTAAAATTGTGGAAACTGTAAAAAGAACAGGTGGAAGCATTAGTGGACCAATTCCACTTCCAACAGAAGTTGAAAAAATCACCATCTTAAGAGCAGTACACAAGTACAAAGACTCAAGAGAACAATTTGAAAAAAGAACACACAAGAGACTTATTGTAATCAACAATCCAAGCAAGGAAACAGTAGATGCATTAACTCATCTAGAAATTCCAAGCGGTGTTGATATTCAAATCAAGTTATAATTTAAGGAGGAAAAGTTATGAAAGGAATCTTAGGTCGTAAATTAGGAATGACTCAAGTATTTACAAAATCAGGTAAATTGATTCCAGTAACTGTCATTGAAGTAGAACCAAATGTGGTAACACAAATTAAGACAAAAGAAAATGATGGTTATGAAGCAATTCAACTTGGTTTTGATACCAAAAGAGAAAAATTAGCGACAAAAGCTTCAGTTGGAATTACCAACAAAGCAAACACTACACCTAAGCGCTTCTTTAGAGAAATTAGGGGTGTGGATGTAAATAACTATTCTTTAGGACAGGAAATCAAAGCAGATATCTTTACTGAAGGAGAAGTTGTTGATGTAACAGGAACTACGAAAGGAAAAGGGTTCCAAGGTGTTATCAAAAGACATGGGCAATCAAGAGGGCCTATGGGACATGGTTCACACTATCATAGAGGACCAGGTTCCATGGGTACAATGAGACCAATGCGTGTTTTCAAAGGTAAAAAATTACCAGGACATATGGGTACATTAACTGTAACAATTCAAAATCTTGAAATTGTTATGATAGATGTAGAAAATAATGTAATCTTAGTCAAAGGAAATGTTCCAGGACCTAAAAAATCATTAGTAGTCATCAAAACTGCTGTGAAAAATCCAGGAAAAGTAAGAGAAACAGAAGAATTGAATTCTTATGTAACAGAAATTCCTGAAGAGGTAACTGAAGTAACCAGCGATGCAACATTGGAATCTACTGAAAGTACAGAAGAAGTAGTAGAAACTGCCGAAGAAGTAACAGAAGAAGCTACAGAAACTGTAGAAGAAAATTAGTAGGGAGGCAATAATATGAAAAAAATGTCTGTATTAAATGTTAAGGGTGAAAAAGTAAATGACATTTCATTAAACGAGGAAGTTTGGGGAATTGTACCAAACGATGCCGTTTTATATGATGCGATTACATTAGCAAGAAATTCCATGAGACAAGGTACTCATGAAACGAAGACACGTAGTGAAGTAAGCGGTGGAGGAAGAAAACCATGGCGTCAAAAAGGTACTGGTCGTGCAAGACAAGGAAGTATCCGCGCAGCACAATGGTATCATGGTGGTATTGTATTCGGACCTCATAACAGAAGTTATGACAAGAAAATGAACCGTAAAGAAAGAAGACTTGCTTTAAAATCAGCTTTGGCTTATAAAACAATTAATAGTGAATTAATTATCGTAGATAAGGTTCAGTTTGAAACAGGTAAAACCAAAGAAGCAAAAGCATTCTTAAATGATTTAAAAATAGAAAAAAATGTATTAATTGTGGTTGATGCGATTGATGAAAATATGATTTTAGCAACCCGCAACTTAAGTAATGTTATTTTACTAGAAGCAAATGAGATTAATACATTGGATATTGTTTCTGCAGACAACATGATTGTGACAGAAGCAGCCATCAAACAAATAGAGGAGGTGCTTGTTTAATGAATAACTATAGAGATATTATTAAGGCACCAATTATTACTGAAAAAAGTGCGAATTTAGCACAAACACAAAATACAATGACATTTAGTGTGGATGTAAAGGCCA
Organism: uncultured Bacilli bacterium; assembly: GCA_910586425.1. The sequence goes on along the minus strand of CAJUHL010000006.1, from coordinate 3,920 downwards.
ATAAAACACAAATTAAACAAGCCATTGAACACATCTTTGATGTCAAAGTAGAAAGTGTTAATACAGTAAACGTAAAACCTAAGAAAAAAAGAGTGGGACGTTATGCTGGAAAAACAAATAAAGTGAAAAAAGCAATTGTTAAATTAAGAGAAGGAAGTTCAATTGAACTGAACTAATCTAAAGGAGGATATATATGGCGATTAAAAGTTATAAACCAAATACTCCAGGGACACGTGGTATGTCAAAATTAACTTATGAAGAAATTACAAAAACCACTCCTGAAAAGTCATTGGTTGTTACATTAAAGAAAAATGGTGGTCGTAATAATCAAGGTAAAGTGACTGTAAGACACCGTGGTGGTGGAGCCAAAAGAAAATACCGTATCATTGATTTCAAACGAAACAAAGATGGTGTAGTTGGTACAGTTACTTCTATTGAATACGATCCAAATAGAACTGCTAACATTGCTTTAATTACATATGCCGATGGAGAAAAAAGATATATTTTAGCTCCAAAAGGATTAGAAGTGGGAATGAAGACTGAAAGTGGTGCGAATGCGGATATCAAAGTTGGTAATGCACTACCTTTAGAAAACATTCCAGAAGGAACTATGGTTCATAATGTAGAGTTAAAAGCTGGCAAAGGTGGAGAATTAGCCCGTTCAGCTGGGTCTAGCGTTCAAATTTTAGGACGTGAAGGAAAGTATACATTACTCCGACTTACCAGTGGAGAAGTTCGTAAAGTGTTAAGTACTTGTAGAGCGACTATTGGAGAAGTTGGTAATGCGGATCATGAACTTGTAAACATTGGTAAAGCAGGACGTAAAAGACATATGGGAATTCGTCCTACAGTTCGTGGATCTGTTATGAACCCTAATGATCACCCTCATGGTGGTGGAGAAGGTCGTGCGCCAGTTGGACGTAAAGGACCAGTTACTCCTTGGGGGAAACCTGCATTGGGATATAAGACACGTCAAAACAAAAAAGCTTCTGATAAGTTAATTGTTCGTCGTCGTAAAAAATAGTGAAAGGATGGTTTAGATGGCTAGAAGTTTAAAAAAAGGACCTTTTATTGATGAACATCTAAAGAAAAAGGTTGAGAAAGTTGCATCTTCTGGGAAAAAAGAAGTAATTAAAACATGGTCTCGCCGTTCAACAATTTATCCTGAATTTATTGGACACACATTTGCTGTTCATAATGGTAAAGAATTTATTCCAGTTTATGTTACAGAAGATATGGTTGGACATAAATTAGGTGAATTCGTACCAACACGTAAATTTGGTGGACATGGCGATAACAAAGATAAGAAATAGGAATTATCAGGAAGGAGGACTAAAATGGAAGCAAAAGCGATTGCAAAATCCCTTAGGATCGCACCTCGCAAGTGCCGTTTAGTTATAGATTTGATACGTGGAAAAAGCGTAGAAGAAGCTGACACAATTTTAAGCAATTTAAATAAAGATGCGGCAAGATTAAGTCATAAAGTCTTAAAATCTGCAGTAGCGAATGCAGAAAACAATTTACATTTAGATAAATCTACTTTATATGTCAAAGAAGCATATGTAAATGAAGGTCAAACGATGAAAAGAATGAAATTTGGTTCACGTGGACACGTGGATCCAATTAAAAAAAGAACAAGTCATATCACAATTGTTGTGAGTGATGAAAAATAGTAAAGGAGGGTAACTGATGGGACAAAAAGTTAGTCCAATAGGACTTAGAATCGGAATCAATAAAACTTGGGAATCTAAATGGTACGCAGGAAATAAAGATTTCGCAAAATACTTAAATAACGATAACAAAATTCGTAAGTTTTTAGGAAAAAAATTAAAAGATGCATCTGTTTCTAATGTCATCATTGAAAGAAATGCGTCTAAAACAGACATCATTATCCACACTGCAAAACCAGGTGTTGTCATTGGACACGGTGGAGATGAAATTGAGAAGTTAAAAAATGAGTTATCAAAATTAGTGAATGAAAATATTCAAATTTCTATTATGGAAATTAAAAATCCAGATATCAATGCAGCATTAGTTGCAGAAAATATCGCACATCAAATTGAGAATCGTGTTTCATTCCGTGTTGCACAAAAGAAGGCAATCAGAAATGCGATGAAGGCAGGAGCAAAAGGAATTAAAACTTCTGTATCAGGACGTTTGGGTGGAGCTGATATGGCAAGAACAGAAGGTTATACAGAAGGAAATATTCCATTACATACTTTAAGAGCTGATGTTGATTATGCCCATAAAGAAGCAGATACTACTTATGGTAAAATCGGTGTTAAAGTATGGATTTATAAAGGAGAAATCCTTGCCTCTAAAGAAAAGGAGGTAAAACCAAATGGCAGTCATTCCGAAAAGAACGAAATATAGAAGACCACACCGTTTACGTTATGATGGTGTAGCCAAAGGAAATACCAAAGTAAATTTTGGTGAATATGGTTTAATGGCAATGGAAGGTGCTTGGATTACCCAACAACAAATCGAAGCAGCTCGTGTTGCTATGACACGTTATATGAAACGTGGTGGAAAAGTATGGATTAATATTTTCCCACATATGCCAATTACTAAAAAGCCAATTGGTACACGTCAAGGAAAAGGTAAAGGAAACGTTGAAGCTTGGGTAGCAGTTGTTAAAGAAGGAAAAATAATGTTTGAAATAGCTGGTGTCTCAGAGGAAGTTGCTAGAGAAGCATTACGTTTAGCTTCACATAAACTACCAATCAAAACAAAGTTTATTAAAAAAGAAAGTGGTGAAATAAATGAAGGTTAAAGAAATAAGAGAACTTACCACTGAAGAAATTGAAACAAAAATCAAAGAAAGCAAAGAAGAATTATTCAATTTACGTTTCCAACAAGCAACTGGAAATCTAGAAAAACCTTCAAGAATAAGAGATTTAAGACATACAGTAGCGAGACTTAAAACAGTACTTCGTGAACGTGAATTAAATGAGCAAGGAGGAAAGTAGACAGTGGAAAAAGTAAGAAAAGAATTCGTTGGAACAGTAGTAAGCGCATCAAACAATAAGACAATTACTGTTAAAGTTGAAACTTACAAGAAACATCCATTATATGGAAAAAGAGTAAAATCTTCAAAGAAATATGCAGTACATGATGAAACAAATAAAGCTAAAGTAGGAGATACAGTTAGAATAATTGAAACCAAACCAATTTCTAAAACAAAATATTTCTACTTAGCAGAAATTGTAAAAGAAGCAGTTATTTTATAACTCTTAGGTGAAGGAGGATTAATTTATGTTACAACAAGAAAGCCGTTTGAAAGTTGCAGACAATACTGGTGCACGTGAACTATTAGTAATTCGTGTATTAGGTGGAAGCAAAGTTAAAACTGGTAATATCGGTGACATAGTTGTTGGTACAGTTAAAAATGCCACACCTAATGGAACTGTTAAAAAAGGAAAAGTAGTTAAAGCTGTTATCGTTAGAAGTAAGCAAGGTGTACATCGTGAAGATGGAAGCTACATTAAATTCGATGATAATGCTTGTGTAATTATCAAAGATGACAAGACTCCAGTTGGAACTCGTATCTTTGGACCAGTAGCACGTGAATTACGTGATAAAGATTATATGAAAATAGTATCTTTAGCTAAAGAAGTGCTATAAAGGAGGATATTATGAACTTTAAAGTAGGAGATAAAGTCGTAGTAATCGCTGGATCTAGTAAAGGTAAAGAAGGAAAAATAACAAAAACACTTAAAAAAGAAAATCGAGTAATCGTTGAAGGTGTTAATATTGTTAAAAAACATAAAAAAGGTAATGGACAAGAAACTGGTGGTATTCTAGAAATAGAAGCACCTATCCATGCATCAAACGTTATGTTAATTGATCCTAAAACTAAGAAAAGAACTAGAATAGGACATACTATTGACGAAAAAACAAATAAAAAAATTAGAATTTCA
>CAJUHL010000005.1 GCA_910586425.1 uncultured Bacilli bacterium | reverse complement strand
TACTCCCATTATTTCTATCAATGTAAATCCTTTTTTCTTCATTTTCTACATCTCCTATATCTTATTTTTAGTATACCCTTTTTTTCTCCTTCATTCAACCACTAAAAAGGAGGCTTACCCCCCCCCCCCGTTTACAATCTGCAATTATTCTTTTCCCTTGTTATCTATTTTTCTTCTTTATTTTATCATACTCTTTTTCTTTTTTCAAGATGGAATTCTAATGGAAAAGTGTTATCATAATCAAAAAGGCACTCATAGTAACTCCTCAATTTTATGTTGCATATTGGCATCCAATGAAACCAACAACTCTTTAATTTTACTATTACGCTCATGCAAGTGCAAATGGGCTTCATAATACAGTAACTTTTCTTCCACATCCTTAATTTGGTTATGAACCGCATTCCGACTTACATCCACATTTTCTGCAATTTCTGACAATGACAAATTAGAAAAATAATAATCCTCAAAATAATTCTGTTGTTTTTCTGTTAAAAGATCCCCATACAAATCATATAAATCAATCAAATAAAGTCTATCTTTCATAATTCACCCAAATACAATTGTAAATAAAAAAGCAAAACCAGTAGCAACATAAAATACTGTAAATCCTTTTCGTTTAAATGTTTTATGATTATTATATCCCATAGTAAATAATAACAACACCAATAAAATTTTTGCTATAATTTGAAATTCAGATACAAATAAAGTAGATACCATAATTATGCTTAAAGCAACCAAAAGAACAAATTGAACAAATATTCCCAAAGAATTAATCGATTTTTTTCTAACTAATCTTTCAAATACAGTTTGCTTTTCTTTCATTCTACTTCATCCATTTCTTTAAAAAGTCCATAAATATATTTTTCAATATCAAAAACACGTAAATCTTCTTTTTGTTCCCCAAGCCCTACATATTTTACTGGAATTCCCACACTATCCTTAATTGCTAATACAATTCCACCTTTAGCTGTGCCATCCAATTTGGTTAATACAATTCCTGTTATATTAGTAATTTCCTGAAAACTTTTGGCTTGACTAATTCCATTTTGACCAGTGGTTGCGTCCATTACCAGTAATGTTTCATGGGGTGCATCTGGAATCATTTTTCCAATTACCTTATTGATTTTTTCAAGTTCATTCATTAAATTTACTTTATTTTGTAACCTTCCTGCCGTATCAATTAAAACAACATCATAAGCATCTTTCTTGGCCTTTTCTAACCCATCATAAATCACACTCGCAGGATCTGCATCTATCTTATATACCACTTCTGAATGTGTACGTTCTGCCCATTCCATCAATTGTTCCACTGCCCCAGCCCGGAATGTATCCCCAGCAACCAATAAAACTTTTTTTCCCTCATTTTTCATTTGATAAGCCAGTTTTCCAATCGTTGTCGTTTTTCCAACACCATTAACACCAACAAATAAAATAACCGTTGGTCCTTCTTTGGTATAGTTTATTTTATTTACAATAATCTGATTTTGAACATAAATAATAAACATCTCATCTACAATAATTTCTTTTAAATCTGTTACATTTAAAATATTTTCCTTTTTTACCCTTGCTCTTAATTGATCAATAAATTGTATCACAGTATTTACACCAATATCAGCGCCAATTAAGATATCTTCTAATTCCTCATAGTATTCTTCATCAATACGATTATATTTCATTGTAAGTAAATTTAATTTAGAAGTAAATTCTTTTCTTGTTTTTTCTAACCCTATATCATACTTTTCTATTTCTTCTTTACTATCTTTCTGAAATAAGCTTTTGAACTTATCAAACATTCCCATGATATCACCTATTACCATTGTACACGATTCCATATAAAAAATCTATCTTTTCTAAAATTGTGTGCAGATAGTTGAGGTGAATCAAAAAGAATTGAAACCGAAAAAAATATATGCTATAGTGTATGTAGATGGATATATTCCATACAATAAAAAGGATACGTTTGATTGTGGAGAATCAAATGCAATCCCTAAATTAAGGACTGGCGTCTGTCAAATCACGGATGTGATAAACAGATGCCTTTTATTATTTCATTAATAATACAAACACTACTAGAAATAATAGGAAGATTATGAAATAAAGACATTTTTCATTCTTTCTCACAATACATCACCACCTTCTATCTGCAAAAGCAAAAGGAAGGGAAAAGCACCTGACATGCATCAAAACATATCCCAAATACATTATACCAACAGTCTATATAAAAGTAAATAACTTTATACAAATTTTAATTTTCTACTAAAAAATCTTTTCAATTTTGAAAAGATTTTTCATTTTATTGCATATCTTCTACCAAAGTTTCCCATTTCCAATCTTTTACTTCTGGCATATCCTCCCCATATTCTTTAATATATTGCTTATGTTTTACCAATTGATCACGCATCAATTGAAACACATATGCGCCGCGATTGCCAAGTTGGGGCAACCTTTGTATCATATCAATCACCAAATGATAACGATCGATTTCATTTTGAACGCGCATATCAAATGGTGTTGTGATGGTTCCTTCTTCTTTATAGCCACACACATGTAAATTACGATTATGACGGTGATATAAAAGTTCATGAATTAAAGACTGATACCCATGGAAAACAAATATAATTGGTTTATTTTTGGTAAATAACGTATCATAATCCTCATTTTTAAGTCCATGTGGATGGTCTTCATTGGGAACCAATTTCATCAAATCAACGACATTGATAAAACGAATTTTAATTTCTGGTAAATATTTTCGCATTAAAGTAACCGCCGCAAGCCCCTCTAATGTAGGCGTATCCCCACAAGTTGCGAGTACAATATCTGGCTCTGCATGTTGGTCATTACTTGCCCAATTCCAAATACCAATTCCTTGTGTACAATGACGGATAGCTTGTTCCATAGTTAACCATTGTGGACGAGGATGTTTTGAAGCAACAATGACATTTACATAATTTTTACTACGAATACAATGATCAAATACAGATAGTAAACAATTCGCATCTGGTGGCAAATACATACGCACAATATCTGCTTTCTTATTCGCAACATGGTCTAAAAAACCAGGGTCTTGATGTGTATACCCATTATGGTCTTGTTGCCAAACATTAGAAGTCAGTATATAATTCAATGATGCAATTTTTTGCCTCCAAGGTAATTCTTTGGTCACTTTCAACCATTTGGCATGTTGACTAAACATGGAATCGATAATACGTGCGAATGCTTCATAACTTGCAAAAAAGCCATGGCGTCCTGTCAATAAGTATCCTTCTAGCCATCCTTCACATAAATGTTCACTGAGCATGGAATCCATAACCCTACCATCTGGGGATAAAAATTCATCATTGTCTTTTGTTTCTACATTCCAAGCACGATTGGCTTTTTCAAATACCTTACTCAAACGATTGGACATTGTCTCATCTGGACCAAAAATTCGAAAATTATGTTCCTCTTCATTTCGTACAAATATATCTCTTACAAAGTTACCAAGTACTAACATATCCTGCGCTTCAACCATACCTGGTTTTTCGATAGCAAGACCATAATTTCTAAAATCTGGCATTCTCAATTCTTTTAATAAAAGACCGCCATTGGTATGTGGATTAGAACCCATACGATGATTCCCAGTTGGAGCAAGTGCCTTCAGCTCTGGTAGTAAGGCACCTTTTTCATCAAATAACTCTTCTGGATGATAACTTTTCATCCAAGCTTCTAACACACCAATATGTTCTTCTTTGTCCATCGCGATTGGTACTTGGTGTGCTCTAAAAGTTCCTTCTATTTGCTTGTCATCCACTACTTTTGGCCCTGTCCAACCTTTAGGAGATCGAAATACTATCATAGGCCACATTGGTCTGGAAGCATCATTGGTACTACGTGCATGGTTTTGAATTTGTTTAATTTCTGTAATTACTTGATCCATCACAGAGGCCATTTTTTCATGCATCACCATCGGATCGTCGCCTTCTACATAGTATGGCTTCCATCCACATCCTTCAAAAAACTGTCTAGATTCCTCTTCGGAAATGCGAGAAAAAACAGTCGGATTACTAATTTTATATCCATTTAAATGCAAGATAGGTAAAACTGCCCCATCAGTAATAGGGTTTAAAAATTTGTTAGAATGCCATGAGGTTGCAAGTGGACCCGTTTCGGCTTCCCCATCTCCAATCACACAAGCTGCAATCAAATCGGGATTGTCAAAAACAGCTCCAAAAGAATGTGCCAAAGAATATCCAAGCTCTCCTCCTTCATTAATAGAACCTGGCGTTTCAGGGGCAACATGGGATGAAATTCCTCCTGGAAATGAAAACTGTTTGAATAACTTTGTCATTCCCTCTATATCTTCACTTACATCTGGATAAACTTCACTATAACTACCTTCTAAATATACATTAGAAACAACCGCATTTCCACCATGACCAGGACCAGATACATATATCATGTTCAAATCATATTTTTGAATGACACGATTTAAATGAACATAAATAAAATTTTGTCCTGGCACAGTTCCCCAATGTCCTACGATTTTTCGTTTGATGTGTTCTTTTTTCAAAGGTTCCCGCAATAAAGGATTATCCAATAAATAAAGTTGTCCTACTGATAAATAATTAGCAGCTCTAAAATAAGCATCTATTTTTTTTAACATTTCTGAATCTAATACATTTTTTGCCGCTGTAATTGGCGTTGGATTATAAAAATTAAACATATAGCCCTCTTTTCTATTCTTTTACCCTAATTATATTGTACCGAAAATACATCAAAACATCAAGTACCAACCAATTTTATTTTATGGATTATTTTAGATACACAAATTTTTCCATTTACAAAAGTCTAAAAAACAGTTATAATGTAATACGTTAGATTTCAAATCGAGTAGAAAGGAGTATTTATGAAATTTTTTAACAACGAGGACACTAAAATTTTTGCTTTAGGTGGCCTTGGGGAAGTCGGAAAAAATATGTATTGTGTAATGCATAATAACGAACTGATTATTACGGATGCGGGTATTACTTTTCCAGAAGGAGAATTGATGGGAGTTGACTATGTTATTCCAGATTTTTCCTTTTTAAAAAAGAATGAAACAAAAATAAAAGCTTTGTTTATCACACATGGTCACGAAGATCATATTGGGGCGATTCCATTTTTATTACAAACGGTGCATATTCCTGTTATATATGCCCCAAATCAAGCCGTTGGTTTGATTAAGAAAAAATTAGAAGATAGAAACGTTCAATATAAAAATATTGTGGTGTATGAAGAAAGAACTAAAGTCAAATTCAAGTATATTGAAGTGGAATTTTTTAGAACAACACACTCCATTCCTGATTCTCACGGAATTTGTATTACAACACCAAATGGAACAATTGTTACAACAGGAGATTTCAAATTTGACCTTACGCCAATTGGTCCAATGGCAAATATTCATAAAATGGCTGCGATTGGCAAAAGAGGTGTTACATTATTATTAAGTGATAGTACCAATGCCTTGAATGAAGGCATGAGTGCAAGTGAATCCCGTGTAGATAATGCATTACAAGAAATTTTTAGAAGAAAAAATGGGAGAATTATCATCGCAACATTTGCTTCTAATATTTATCGCTTAAAACACATTGTTGATACATGTAAAAAAAATGGGAGAAAAATTGCTACATTTGGAAGAAGTATGGAAAACAATATTGAAATTTCGATTCAAGGTGGATATATCAAAAATAAGGATATTTTTATTACACCAGAAGAAGCCAATCATTTGCCACCAAACCAAGTATGTCTACTTTGTACAGGTAGTCAAGGAGAACCACTTGCTGCATTATCCCGTATTGCCAATGGAGTACATCGTTCTATCAAATTACAACCAGAAGATACTGTCATTTTTTCTTCATCCGCAATTCCGGGAAACGCATTAAGTATTTCTAGAACCATTAACAAATTATATCTACAAGGGGTTGATGTATATACCAATACTTCTTTGGGTGATATTCATACCTCTGGACATGCTTATCAAGAGGAATTGAAATTAATGATTCGGCTTATGAGACCAAAATATTTAATGCCTTTCCATGGAGAATATCGTATGTTAAAACAACATGCGGATTTAGGAGTCTTATGTGGGATTCCTAAAGAAAATACCTTTATTTTAGGAAATGGCGAAATTTTATCTATGTACAAAGGAAATATCAAAAAAGCAGGTATGATTCCAGCAGGTGATATTTATGTAGATGGAAATCGCATCGGTGATGTTGGCGCAGCAGTAATCAAAGACAGAAAAATTATGGCCAATGATGGTATTATTGTTGTCATTGCAAATATTGATACAAAAAATGCAAAGTTACTTGGAAAAGTCAATATTACCACAAGAGGATTTGTACTAGTCAATGAAAATGAAGAATTACTCAAGCATTTAGAAATGATTTGCAAAAATGCCATCCTATCAAGACTAAAGCCACCTGTTAACTATGCAGATATCAAACAGGAAATCATCACAGAATTATCAACTTATGCATATGAAAAAACAGGAAGAAAACCAATTATATTACCCGTCATCATGGACATTAAAAAAAGAAGCTAATGAATAGTTTCTTTTTACTTATCCTGATATAATACTTTTGTAAAAGCTGCAATTTTACTATATTTTATATCCTCTAACATCTCATCAAATAATCGATTGAGTCGCCTATCCATTCCCATATCATCACCTAATTTATACTCTAGCACAAAAAATATGTGGTTTACATAAATTCGACAAAACTAGAAAAAATATGCATAATAGCTAGCAGAAAAGAAGGAAAATATTACTCAAAGTTTTAAAGAGGAATCAAAATTGAGGTTAACCGAATTAGAAAGGGTGGAACTATACCAAAGAAGGAGAAATGAAAAATTTGAAGAGATATGCTCGTTCAAACAATATAGATGTTCAAATTAAGAAGACAAAAATACTGCAAGAAAAACTAATTATGACATTAGAGTAAAATGATTAAAAAGTTAAAAGGAATGGTCGCATGCCACTTATAATTTTCAGGATATATTCTGTATTTTATAAGTAGCCAAATCAACACTTTTATTCTAAATTTGTTTCACATAATTAATAGTTTTTTAAATTTAAACTTATTTTTCGCTGTAAAATTGAGTTCAAATAATCAGCTACCATATCATAATATTCATAACATACACGTAACATCGTTACAAACATCGTTAAAAAAATTTGACAAATCAAAAAAATAAATATATGATATATCTCATTTACATGAAAAGGAGTCTAAATATGAAACCCATAACAAATGAAAATTACAATTTGGCCGATTCCTCTATTGAGTATATTAATATTGAGTATATTAATGCAGAAGAAATAAGAAAAAAAATTAACGATTCATTATCGCCATTAATACATGAGACACTTGCACAATATGGCTACAGTAAAAGTAGAGATGATTTAGAAATAAAATTACCATGTGCTTTAAAAGTACACGAAAATACTTATCAAGCATTTCATATGATTGAACAAATTTATACAAAAGATCCCAAAACAATAGCAGAAGTTTTAGATGGAGTTTTTTCCTTTGATTATTCTAATAAATTTCCTTTATATATTCTTCTAGATATAATGTACTTACTATGTTCTACTAATCAGGTTCCTCTAGATGATAATAAAAAGCAATTATATGAGCAAATTATAGAAAAAGCCAGAAAATTAAATTACCCATCTGAATATCCTTCTAATTGGCATATAAACCCTAAATTTCTATTAGCATTTAACAACTTTTTAAATGCTAGATATGATTCAATTTGTTTTATTTCAAATGCCGCAAAACAAACCCATTACAAAAGAGAAAAGGGGCAACAACCAATTTACTACAATAGTACCATTGAAACATACAACCGAATATTTGAGAAAGCACCATATTCATCCCAAAAACAAAATAGAGAAGAAACAGCATTAAGCTATGCAAGCGAACAATTTTTAGAATATGACTTTGAAAGACACCCAGAGTTAGAATGCAATAAAAATATTTATATGTTGACTTTAGAAATTAATACATATTATGCGAACTATGCATTGATGGATAAAGATTTCTGTTCATATTTCCTTTTCAAAGAACAAGAACAGGAGCTTTGCCAAAAATATGATACCTTAAGAAGAAAGGTAATTCAAAAGGCAAATATAGCATTCCCACAAATATTCTTTCCTTATTTGTCAGATAAAGACCTGTTTACCTTTTCTTTAAAAGAAGAATATCCATGGAATACAAATGAACATTTAAAAAATTTGAAAAAAGAATTAAATTCTATTTATATACAACTAAATAATTATCGTGAAAATAGAAAAAATTTACAAATAGGATTTGGTGAGGCAATCCAAGATTTTGAATTTTTAAAATGTATTCATTGCTTTGCATCTGCGGCAGCCTATTATCACACGCATGCCAAGTCAGAAATTATACAAACATTAACCACAATTTACATGAATACACCACCTTCCTTCATAGATAACATCTTACAAAGAAAAAAAATATCTGAAGAAACACTAAAAAAATACTTAAATCAACTATCATTTTTAGAGCTACAAGATTTTATAGCAGCAACAGATGAAATCACATACAAAAGCATACAAAAAGTTTTTAAAGATAAAATAAAAATCAATCCATAGATGCTCTTCCCCTATTTTTCATTTTTATCATGTTTACTATAAATTTTATAGTAAATTTTTTTTATCTATAGTATAATGATAGTGGTGATAAAATGAAATATCCCACAGGCATTAAACAAAATAAAAAAAAAATAACCAACTATGGAAACCGTGGTATGTCATTAGAAGAAGACATTAATATCACGAATAACTACTATAGAGAACAAGATATTGCAATTATATATAAAAAGCCAACTCCAATTACCATAACAAAGGTCGATTTTCCAAATCGAAAAGAAGCAGTAATTAAAGAGGCCTATTTTAAAACACCATCCACAACTGATTATAATGGAGTTTATAAAGGAAAGTATATTGATTTTGAAGCCAAAGAAACAAAACAAGAACGCTTTCCACTGAATAATATACATTTACATCAAATGATACACATGAAACAAATTATTCGTCATGGGGGGATTGGTTTTTTCATCATTCGTTTCACACAAAAGCAAGAAACCTATTTATTAAAGGGTGAAACACTATTTACATTTATAGAGCTAGAAACTAGAAAATCAATCCCATATACCTATATAAAGGAAAATGGATATCTCATTCCAGAAAAACTAAATCCAAGAATTGATTATCTATTTTGGGTAAATACGATATATTTCGAAGGAGGAAAATCATGAAAAAATTATTAAAAAACAGGGAAAATATTGTAATTTTAATTGTAAGTCTCATCGCCTTTATTACGGGCTGCTTTGCGATTGGATGGCTAAAAGCAATCTTCATTATTGGAATTGCAGATGCACTTTTATTCTTGCCCAATTTTTTACAAACCAGAAAAAAGAAAAGAAAACCTTCTAAAACACAACCACTCATTGGAAAAAACAAAGCCAAAAAGAAGGTATCCAATCATGACAAAAAAAGAAAACGAAATAAAATCTTAAAAATTATTTTATTGATTTGTTTTTCTATTGGTATTTTAATCATTGTAGCATGTGTTTTATTCGCAAACTACATTGTCAAAAATGCCCCTGAATTCAATCCCGATAACTTATATCGTCAAGAATCTACCATTCTTTATCGACCTGATGGAACCATTATTACAAAATTAGGAACAGAAAAAAGAGAGAAAATTACATACGATGAACTTCCTGAAATATTAGTAGACGCCATTGTTGCAACAGAAGATTCACGTTTCTTCCAACACAATGGATTTGATTTACCAAGATTTTTAGTCGCAAGTGTAAAACAAGTACTAACACATAGTGGTGGAGGGGCATCTACCTTGACCATGCAAGTAGTTAAAAATAACTTCACATCAACAGATCAAACCATTACAAGAAAATTTACCGATATTTATATGGCAATTTTTCAAGTAGAAAAAAAATACACCAAAAAAGAAATCATTGAATTTTATATCAACTCAAACTATCTAGGCAGTGGAGCTTATGGTGTAGAACAAGCTTGTCAAACTTATTTTGGAAAATCAGCAAAAGACATTAATGTTGCTGAAGCGGCTTTAATTGCAGGTTTATTCCAGGCACCAAACTCTTATGATCCAAATAGAAATCCAGAACTTGCTGAAGAAAGACGAAAAACAGTTCTTTATTTAATGGAACGTCATGGTTATATTACAAACGAAGAACGGAAAGTAGCAGAAGCATTAACTGTTGATAAATTATTATACACAAAAACAACTTCAGAAAATGAGGATTACGAAGCATTTATTGACACAGTAGTCAAAGAAGTTATCAAAGATACAGGTAAAAATCCATACGTATATCCTATGGAAATTTGGACTACATTAGATCCAGAGAAACAAATCTATATCAATCGAGTTATGAATGGAGAACTTTATGAGTGGGAAAATGATCAAGTAGATGCTGGAATTATGGTACTCGATAACAAAACTGGAGCCATTTTAGCAGTGGGTGCTGGACGCAATCGTACCAATCTAACGCAATTCAATACTGCAACAGAAACAATAAAACAAATCGGTTCTACATCAAAACCAATCTATGACTACGCTCCAGGAATCGAATTTGAAAATTGGTCAACCGCCAAATTATACATGGATGAAGAATATACTTATTCCAATGGAACCAGAATCAATAACTGGGATAGAAAATACAATGGTCTTCTCACATTAAGAGAAGCATTATCGCAATCTCGTAATATTCCAGCCTTAAAAGCTTTTCAACAAAACCACAATAGCAATATTAAAAACTTGGCTCTAGGATTACATTTGAGTCCAGAAATTGGTTCTGATGGAATATTACATGAAGCACACTCAATTGGTGGATACACAGGAGAATCGCCTAAATCAATGGCCGCAGCCTATGCAGCCTTTGGAAATGGTGGATACTATATCACACCACATAGTTATACAAAAATCATAGATCGTGATACAAAAGAAGTAACCGAAAAGAAAGTAGATAAAATAAGGGTCATGAGCGAAGAGAGCGCTTATATTATGGCAGATTTATTAAAAAGTGCCGCACAAGGTGGACTTTACAACCAAGCATATATCAATGGAGCCATTTATGGGGCTAAAACTGGAACGACCAATTATGATCAATCTGTATTCAACAAATGTCCTAATTTCTCAAATGATTCAGTAAATGATTTATGGGTAAATGGGGTATCCCCTGATTATGCAATTTCAGTATGGTATGGATACAAGGATCGCTCTAACTGTGATTATACCAGTAGTTCTTATTCCACTGGACATCGAAGATTATTCCAAACAGTTGGAAAAGGCATTTTTAGAACTGGTGTCAATTGGGCGAAACCAAGTGGTGTCATTCAAGTAGAAATTGAAAAAGAAACGGATCCTATCAAATTACCAAGTGCACATACGCCAGCGGATATGCGCATTACTGAATTATTTAAAGTAGGTACAGAACCAACCGAAGTATCTGATCGCTATGATACTTTAGAAAATGTAGCCAATTTAAAATCAAAAATAGAAAAGAAAACATTGACACTTTCTTGGGATGCGGTTACACCAAACGCAATCAAGGATGAAACAATCGATGCTTGGGCAAGAAATATCGCAACAAGTGAAAATGGAATCAATCAATTGATTAACGATAGAAAAAATGCAAATAGTGCACAGCTAGGTACCATCGTGTATCAAATCTATTCCAAAGATACCAAAGGAGAACTGACATTGGTTGGCACAACTGATAAGACAACTATGGAAATACCAATTACTTCTAAATCTCCTACCACATATGTTGTAAAAACTGCCTATACTATTTTTAAAGCAAACATAAGCAGTGGCACAGAAACAAAAATATCATTGGATGAAGTGGAGACAGTCATAACAACTGAATTGGTTGGACAAAAAACAATGACCCTAACCGTTGGAGATACATTCAAAGAACCATCTCCCTCTGTTACTGTATTAGAAGACTTAACCAATGTAACAGATAAAGCTACCATCAAAAAAACCATCAAAACCAAAGATGGCAAAGAAGTCACTGCAATCAAAACAGATCAAGCAGAAACATATACCATAACATATAGTATCAGCTATAAGAAATTTACAGATACTTTAACTAGAACCATTATCATAAAAGAAAAAACACCAGAGAAGCCCCCTAAACCATCCGAAAAACCAACTACATAAAAAAGATAGTTCAACTATCTTTTTTGCTTTTGAGAAAAAAACCGACACATTCCTTGTAATTGACAACTATCACAAGAAGGATTTAATGACTTACAATAATACCTCCCAAATAAAACCAATTGATGATGCATTCTATTCAAAGAATCTTTTGGAATTTTTTTGGTTAACTTTTTTTCGATGACAAGAACATCATCATTTTCTTTCGCAAAACCCAAACGCTTACTTACTCTTGACACATGTGTATCAACAGCAATACAAGGTTCATTATATAAAATACTCAAAACAACATTTGTTGTTTTTCTTCCAACACCAGGTAAACTTTCCAAATACGCACGATCATTGGGTATCTTTCCATCTTGTTCCCGCAACAAAGATTGAGCGATAGAAATGACATTACTCGCTTTTTTATGATACGTACCAATCGATTGAATTATTTGTTTCACATCTTCTAGTCTTGCTTTACTAAGTGCTTCTAAATCAGGATAACGTTCAAACAATACAGGTGTTACCATATTGACTCTTTTGTCTGTTGTTTGAGCACTCAACATAACAGCTATTAATAACTCATAATCCTTATGAAACACCAATTCACATACAGGATTGGGGATTAACCTATCCAAATACTCCATTACTTCATTCATCATTATCATTCAACCAATCATAATCAAATAATTCTTTTTTTTCTATTTTTTTTGTTTGATATGAAGCCCTATCTTTCTCCAAATCTTCTTTGGTATGAATTCCTTTTTTCTTCCATTCATACAATATTTTATCAATATAACGAAGGTTGGATACCCCATTATAGGTTGCCTCTTTTAAAGCCAGTACAATGACATCCTGCTCAAAACCCGCATCACGCCATCCACCAATAATTTCGTATTCCATAGGCGATAACGTTCTTCCGAATTCTTGTTCAAACAAATCATAAATCGTTTTGGTTTTATATTCTTTCTCATCTTCATTTAATACCAAATAAGCCATCTTTTCATATAATCCATCCAACGTAATTTGCTCTTCGCGAATACTACCTATTTTCTTCAGTTGAATCATTAACAATCCACTACTAGAAAGATGATCAATTGCTTCCAAAACTTCTGGTAATGTAATATTAAGCGCATCACTTATTCTTTTAGGATTAAAGCTTATATCTTTTTCATTATATATATAAATCAAAACAATTAAATCTTTCTCGTTGCACCCAAATTTTTTGTAATTGAGAAGTAACAATTTAGGAATTTGCATAGTATTTTCTTTCAACAAATTGATTACTTTTTCCATCATAAAGACCACCCTAATTCATAGCTATTATTTTACGACAAATGGACATCTAAATCAAGTAATTCTATCCATTCATTCCATTTCTTTTGATTGTGTACTTTAGCAAGTTCTTTTTGCATTCTAGAAGTAGATATCTTATGTAGCAATTCCTTATTCTGCTTTATACTTTCATATAAACTTTTTTCTATTTCAAAATTGAGATTTACCGCAAAACGGATTGCACGCAATATGCGAAGTGGATCTTCTTTTAACCTCACATTTGGATTTCCAATCATTCGAATACTCTTATTCTGTATATCTTGTATTGCCCCTAATAAGTCAATATATTCTCCGTTTTGGTTAATACATAGAGTATTCATCGTAAAATCTCTTCTATATAAATCTTCTTTTAAAGTATCCACGTATTGAATTTCAGGATACCTATTATTATGATAGTAGTCTTTCCGATAAGTGGTTATTTCAAATAAAAAACCCTTTTCTTCAATGATAAAAGAACCATATTGACTTCGATCTTCTAATACCAAAAAACTTTTTAAAATTTGGATAGGTCGCATAGAAGTACAAATATCAATATCAGTACTCAAAAGACCTAAATATGCATCTCTTGGATATCCACCAACAATGTAGGCTTCATACCCAAGTGTCTTGATTTTTTGAAGTAAAGAAAGCGCTACTTCATACATAACATCACCACCTATATTGTACTATGAATCAACTGAAAAAAAAAGAAACTTTTCAGTTTCTTAGTTTAAAGCATCTTTTAATTTAGAACCTGCTTTGATTGTAACAGCATTTTTTGCAGCAA
The DNA here is from genome assembly GCA_910586425.1 of uncultured Bacilli bacterium. The sequence continues at coordinate 42,466 of CAJUHL010000005.1, read as the reverse complement.
TTTGAACAGTTTCCCCTGTTTTAGGATTGCGTCCAGTAGTAGCTGGTTTGTTCTTAACAGTGAAAGTACAAAAACCAGTTAAAGTCACTTTACCACTTTCTTTTAATCCTTTTTCTACACATTTTTGCATAGCATCTAAAGCACGAGTCGCATCAGCTTTTGTTATCCCTGCTTCTTCTGCCATACAATTTACTAATTCTGCTCTTGACATAATATTTACCTCCTCATTTTAATAAGCTATCTTGCTTACATTTACAGGATAACATTTTTCAATAACAAAATCAATAGATTTACGTATTTTCTTTCGAAAATAAGCAAATTATCCTTCTGTTTCCAAATCTGATTTTTCTTTTTCTAATTTTACATTCACATCAGTCAAAGATACTGGACGATACTTTTCTAATTGATCATAAATGGTAGAAGCACCAATAAAACTAAATACGCCTACCCATGTACTATCTAGTATCGATAAATCATAAAAAGTCATACCAAACGGAATTCCTAATACAAAAGAAAATATCAGATTCAATATCCAAATATGCCATTTCTTCTGAATCAATGTAAATGTCTTTAATTTCTGAATCAACGACATTAAAACAACACTAAATACCATACTTACAAATAAAATCTGTAACAAACTTTCTGGAATTACATACATAGAATCACCCTATCCTATCATATGATTAGACAACAAAAGAAGCAATGATAAAACACCCGTATGTTATCCATATGACCTGAATATATTGATATAGGTGAGAAAATGAAAAAATATTTTTTCTTAATTCTTTGTTTATTACTCATAACAGGTTGTACTTCGCAAAAAAAAGCCAAAGGAATTGATACCATTATTGAAGAAGAAAAAAACATGCTAATCGGAATTAACTATCCTGTAACCTCCGTCCAAAAGCTCGATAACCTCATTCAAAAAGAGATAGAAGAAATTTATAATCATTTTAAAAAAGAATATAATCAGTTTCAAAATGTACAAGAACAATCAGAATTGAATATTGATTATACCTATGAAATCATAAATAACCGCTATATCAATATTACACTCCATATCTTTATTAATAACTCTACGCTTGCCAATCCAGAAAGTTATATGAAAAGTTATGTATTCGATCAAAAACAAAACAAGCTACTAAATATTCATGATTTGATTCAAGATCAAGATTTTCCAAAATTTGTCGGTCTCACGAAAACTAAATTATTCCAAAAATATAATGATTGCATCTTATTGGATGAACTCAAAGCAACCATTACCGAACAATATGAATATCCCTTATTCACCTTTGACCATGAACTCTTAACCATCTACTTTAATCCAGCCCAAATTGCAGCCTCTTACTGTGATATTTTACAAATCGATATTCCTTTGGATTCCCTACAATTGAAACTCCCTATTCAGCCAGAAGTTAAACTCGATACTACAGTTAAACTATCTACGCCAAATAAAATCATAGATCCAAAGCGAAAAGTTGTTGCACTAACATTTGATGATGGGCCAAGTAAATACACAGATGAAATTTTAGAAATTTTAAAAGAAAATGATGCTTGTGGAACATTTTTTGTCATTGGTAATAAGGTGGAAATATATAAAGATACTATGCAAAAGATGGTTTCCTATGGAAATGAAATTGGTAACCATTCCTATAACCATAAATGGTTAACCAAATTAACAGAAGAAGATTTAAAAGAACAAATTTCTAAAACACAAGACATTATTCAAGCAAATACAGGCTTTATACCAACCTTAATCCGCCCTACATATGGTTCTATTAGCCAAAAGTTAAAACAGCAATTATCACTCGATATTGTTATGTGGACAGTAGATACTAGCGATTGGAAATACAAATCAATAGAGCGGATCGTAAAAGAAGCAACTGAAAAAACAAAAGATTTGGATATTATTCTAATGCATGATACCCATAAAAGAACAGTTGAAGCACTCAAAAAAATAATCCCTACATTACAACAGCAGGGATTTGAATTTGTGACAGTGAGCGAATTAAAAGAGATTGAATTATTAAGATCACAAATGAAGTAAAGAAATCTTTTTAAGAATATATTACAATTTTGTTTTTTCCTGTATTTTTTGCTTCATATAAGGCCTCATCTGCTCGATTAAACAATGTAATGGTAGTATCATCTACTTTTTTGGATGCGATTCCACAACTAAATGTAATTCTTTGATTTCCCATTTCATGAAAAACACACTGCGATAGTTTCCTTTTTATATCATCAATTATTTTTTCCGCTTGTTTCAATGAATGGTTAGAAAATAAAATTACGAACTCTTCGCCTCCATAACGACTTACATAGACTGTTTCACTACTTATTTGATTTAGTAAAGTTGATAATTGAACTAACACAGCATCTCCAACTGTATGACCAAATGAATCATTTACATTTTTAAAGTAATCAATATCAATAATTGCCAATAATAAATGATTACAATTTTCCACTTTTTCTGCGACTGTTTTTTCATAAGAAGCACGATTGTGGCACTTGGTAAGTCCATCTAAATTTGCCCTATCATAATAATAATCTCTTTCTTGCATAGAGGTAATTAATAAATTTCTTTTTTCTTCTTCTAAATAGGTCATTAACATACATCCAATAGCCAATATCATTAAAAACATACATGAACCAAATAGAGTTTCAAGATAATCATAGCCAATATTATGATTAATATATAGTAATATCCATACAATAAAAGTACACATCACAATACAAAGGACCATTGTATACTTCATAATCGTACGATCAGCATAAAATATCGTTAACAAAATCGGAAAAAGAAAAACCAAAATACAAATAGGTGAATCATAATGAAATACAATATAATTAATATTTAAACAGACCATAACCATTAAAGGTGCCATGGGTGTATCTAATTTCTTTTTATGAATAAACCAATGTCCTATATAAAGTATCAATAAATTAAGCAAAGTAGGTAATACGATTTTTAAAAAAAGAGATGAAAAACAAGTATTCGTATATACATGATTTATTTCAAAATATGCAAAAGAAAATAGTTCTTTTAATAAAACAAACGTAACAAAAAAGCACGACAAAGATAAAACACAATTTGTCCACTTTTTATATATGATACCATCATTGGTCATAAAGAAACCTCCCGTTTACATTATAATATTATAGAACAAAAAAATAAATAATTTCATTGAATAAATTCTAATTTATATATTAAGCTCATATCATGAAATATGAATACCCAAAAAAATGAGGCACAATTACTAGATCTACAGTTAATCGCAACCATTGTTTATATTGGCAGTTTAATCATTTCCATTTTTCTAACTTATAATGATAAAATGAATGTGTTAAATTTGAATAAAATATTTACAGAAAAACAAAATCGAAACCTTTCTATTTTTAATCGATTTTTAGTAGTAATTTTGACATTGATTTTTCTATATGCAAGTTATAAAACCAGAGAACTTGCAAAAATCAAAGGAGAAAAACTAGAAAACTTTGATTTACAAGTTATCGCATCTGAAATTTCATTGGTTTCAACACTCATTGTATTATATGTGGTCATCAAAAGTCAGGGAGAACAATATAGTATTATTTCTGGAATATCCAATCCAAATCTATAAGTATCAAAATAAGCTTTTCATCCATACTAAAAACGAAAGGAATGGATGACATGGATGAAAGTTTAGAATTACTACAATACGTATATGCTTGTGCTGATATGGGGATGAAATCAAGTGAAAAGTTACTGAAATTATTAAAAGAAAAAGACAATAAAATTAAAAAATTACTTGAATCAGAATTAAAAGAATATGAGAAGTTTTACAAAGAAAGTGAAAAATTAATCAAGAAAAATAAAGCAGAAACAAAAACAAAAGGAATACTCGCTTCTCTTATGGCTGATATTTCTATGCAAATAGAGGTTGCCAAAGATAATAGCGACAGTAAAATTGCTGATTTACTCATTCGGGGAATGACAATGGGTATCATTGATATTCAAAAAAGATTAGATCATTTTGAAGGTGAAGTAAACAAAGATATCCATAAACTTGCAAAATCTCTTTTAAAATTTCAAGAAGAAAATATTGAATTACTAAAAGAATATCTATAGAAAATACGAGTAAAACACTCGTATTTTTTTATAATATTTGACTCATTTTTGCTTTTGTTCTTCCAAAATGAAACATCACACTCGATCCATATTATTCCATGTTTTTTTGATATTCCTTGCAAACATTATCCAAATCCTGAATCAAAGCATCTACTTCATCAAATGTCTTTAAACGAACACCACTCGCATAAATATGACCACCACCACCATAGCGGCTTGCAACTTCATTAATCACAGGTCCTCTAGAACGAATAGAGCCCCTGATGTTTTCATGATTCCTATCTACAGTAAAAATGGCCCAGGCAAGCATTTCATCAATGTAATTAAACTCATTGACCATGTTTCCAGAAGTAGCAGCATCTACATCATATTCTTTTAGAATATCATCTGTTACCTTAATATAAGCCAAACCATTTTCTGTTATGGTCAAATGATTGGTAATATATCCTTCAAATTTGATTTCTTTGTAGGGTCTGATATATAAATTTTCATATAATTTTGGAAAATCAATTTTGGTTTCTTTGATTAACCTAGACACCAGAGCAAATGTTTTTGAAGTAGTATAATAGAAAAGAAAACGATTGGTATCGGCTACTAATCCAATATACAATTTTTCAGCTGCCGATTTGCTCATTTTTAAAGGTGTAGAAAAAGTAAGTTCCATAATCATTTGTGAAGCACTAGAAGCATTCTCATCCATCCATTCAATATCGGCAAATTGCTCAATGAATGGATGATGATCAATTTTAATTTTATAAGAAAAAAGAGTGGTATCTACACCATCTACTCTTTTTTGGTCTGGTGTATCTGTTATAATTAACAATGATTTGTGATACATATCCTCTGTCAGTTTATCATGCATTCCCATATACCGAAACTTACTCACAGGACAACCTACCACATATACCTTTTTATGTGGAAATGTATTTAAAATAATTTCCTTAAGAGCCATCGAACTTCCTACTGCATCTGGATCTGGTCCAACATGACGTGCAATAACAATGGTATCATATTTCTTAATTTGATGATATATTTTTTTGAGTAAACGATTGGTCATATTAACCACCAATGATTTCTAATGTATCCTCTGCAATCATCAATTCCTCATTGGTAGGAATGACATAAACAGAAACTTGAGAATGCGCCGAACTAATGCAAACTTCCTCTTTTGTTATTTGATTCGCATCATGGTCTAAATAAATACCCAAACATGCTAATCTTTCTATGATTGCTGCTCTGGCCGCAACCGCATTTTCACCAAGTCCAGCTGTAAAACAAATTGCATCTACACCACTGGCTTCCACATAGTATTCCGCAATATATTTGACAACCGTATCTACATATTTATCAAACGCCAAAATACAATCCGCATCACCAGCTTTTACACCCTCATAAATATCTCTAAAGTCACTAAATTTTTGACTCAAACCTAGAAAACCAGAATGTTGATTCAAATCCTTCATAATTTCATCTATCGATTTTCCTGTTTGCTCTACCATATAAGCAATAATAGAAGGATCAATATCACCACTTCGTGTGCCCATCATAATACCTGCAAGAGGGGTAAATCCCATCGTGGTATCCAAACATTTTCCATTTTGAACAAGCGCAAGCGAACCACCACTTCCTAAATGACAAATAATGGCCTTGTATTCTTGTTTCCCAAGTAATCTTGGAATTTGTTTACTAATAAAACAATAACTAGTTCCATGAAACCCATATTTGCGAACACCATATTTAGTATACCATTCATATGGGACTGGATAAAGATACTTCGTTTGATTGATTGTTTGATGGAAAGCTGTATCAAAAACACCTACCATAGGAATATTTGGTAATACTTCTTTCATAACTTCAATTCCCAAAATATGAGCTGGAAGATGTAGGGGAGCAAGCGGAATATAACTTTTTAAATTTTGAATCACTTCATCTGTGATAAGAACAGAATGTTTGTACCGATCCATTCCATGCGCCAATCGATGTCCTACCCCTCCAATTTCATCTAAAGAAGTAATGATATGTAATGAAACAAGTCTTTCTAACAATATTTCAACGGCTAATTTATGGGTTGGCATATCGATTTCTTCTCTTATTTTTTCACCATTATATTTAATGGTATAAAAACTATTAGATAAAGTAACCCTTTCAAAATAACCACTGGCAATGCAAGTAGAATGTTCCATATCAAATAAGCTAAATTTTAATGAACTACTTCCTGCGTTAATTGACATAATTTTCATGATTTATCCTTCTTTCTACCATTCTCATTATACTATATAAATCATAAGAAATCAAAGAAAAAGAACAGAAATCTGTCCCTTATACTGCGCGAAAACTATAAGTATCTCTTGCAATCATCAACTCTTCATCTGTACCAAGTACATAGCATGGAATTTGAGATGCATCTGTCGTAATAATCCCTTCCACACCTTTTCTACAAAGTGTTGCATTGTTTTTCTCCTCATCCAATTGAATTCCTAAAGAAGTTAATTTCTTAAGAACTTCGGCACGAATAATCGAATCATTTTCACCAACACCTGCTGTAAAACAAATCGCATCCACATGTCCATCCAATTTTACATAATATTTGGCAATATAATCCACAATTCGGTCTGTATACATTGCAAAAGCAAGAATAACAGCTGGTTCTTGGGCAAGAAAACCATCGTCCAAATCTCTCAAATCACTTCTACCAGCAATGCCTTCTAATCCACTAGCTTTATTGAGTAAACCATCGATTGCTTCATAATTAGAATCCATCTTATTTTTCAAATATTGAATCATCGTATAATCAATATCGCCACTCCGTGTACCCATCATGATACCTGCATTTGGCGTAAATCCCATAGAAGTATCCATACATTTTCCTTCTCTTACTGCAGTAATACTTGCACCATTTCCAATATGACATATAATCAAATTTGGGGTTTCTGTCTTTAAAATAGACTTCATCTTTTCAGTAATAAATTTATGACTCATTCCATGAAATCCATATTTACGAACACCATATTTGGTATACCATTCATATGGGACTGGATAAAGATAGTTTCTTTCTTCCATTGTTTGATGAAAAGCTGTATCGAAACAAGCGACTTGAAGTGCATTTGGAATTGCTTCTTTAAACGCTCTAATACCAATTAGATTGGCTGGATTGTGTAATGGTGCCAAATCAGAAATCGATTCAATTTCCCGCATTACTTCTTCATCAATGACTACACTTTTAGCGTATTTAGAACCACCATGTACGACACGATGCCCAACCGCACCAATCTCATCCAAGCGTTCAATCATATGTTGTTCTACGAGTTCCTTCAATAATGCTTGCACTGCATCTCCATGATCTCTCATATCAAGTGTTTTTTCTACTTTTTCATCTTTAATTTTAATACTATAAATTCCACTATCTAAGCCAATTCGTTCAAATGCACCTTTTGCTAATACTTTTTCTTCAGGCATTTCATACAAACGAAATTTTAAAGTAGAACTTCCTGCATTTACTGATAATACTTTCATAACTCCACCCTTTCACTATATATGATATTCCATAATTGTACAATTAGGAATGTCGACAATACTCATATCTCCATCATCTGGAATTCCATGAATACAGTAGTAAATTGCGCGTGCAACTCCACTATGTGTTACAACAAGCACTTTTTTATCTCCATATTTTTCTTTTATATCTCTTAAAAAATCATCCACACGCATACAAAGATGTTGAACACTCTCACCATGATTTTCTTTCAAATTATAATCAAAATTCCAATAACCGATATAATCAAACTCTTCTCTTGTATGACCTTCAAAGTCACCATAATCTCGTTCATTGAGCCTTTCATCTATTATAATTGGTAACGTTCCATTCATAATAATTTCAGCTGTTTGATATGCTCTAGATAAGGGAGAAGAAAATACCATGTCAAATGTTTGATTACCTAATTTTTCTTTTACTTGTCTTGCCTGCTCCTTTCCCTTTTCAGAAAGCAGCGATTCCGTATCCCCTTGTACCAATCCAACAATATTACGAACGGTTTCTCCATGTCTTACAACTGCCAAATACATTAGTTTTCCTTTTCTACTGGTTTCATCATTGGAAATAATACAACATCTCTAACAGACGCTACATCATAAATTAACATCATCAAACGGTCAATTCCAAAACCAAGACCCGAAATAGGGGGCATACCTTGCTCCATCGCAAGTAAAAAGTCTTCATCCATCTCCATAGTTTCATCATCACCTTGTGATTTTGCTTTTAATTGACCTTCAAAAGCTGCACGTTGTTCCATTGGATTGACAAGTTCTGAATATGCTTTACATAACTCAGTCCCAGCTGCAACCACTTGAAATACATCAATTCTTCTGTCATCTGTATCATTTCTTCTAGCAAGTGGAATCAAAACGCTAGGATAATTATAAATAATGGTAGGATTCATAATATTGACACGAATTTTTTTCTTATATACAAAATCAATAATTTGACTTAATGATTTATAGTCTGCTAAATCTCCTTCTGTAAATAAACCTGAAGCAATAATTTTCTCTTTCAATTCTTGAGGTTCTTCAATGGATAAAAAATCAAAGCCAAGGACCTGTTCCATAGTTTCACAGTAATTAATACGATCCCAACTTTCTTTTCCAAAATCCAGTGTACGACCTTGATATTCTATTTGCGTAGTACCAGTTAGTTCCATTAATAGAGATTTGATAAATCCTGTATAGAATTTTATATTATCTTCATAGTTCCAAAAAGATGCGTACCATTCTACTTGGGTAAATTCTTGGAGATGTTCACAGTCCATCCCCTCATTTCGAAAACATTTAGCTACTTCATAAACACGATTGAAGCCAGCTGCAATACACTGCTTTAAATAAGTTTCTGGCGCAATTCTTAAATTACAGTCCAAATCTAAAGCATTGTGGTGTGTGTAAAAAGGTTTGGCACTTGCTCCACATACCGCTGTTTGAATAATTGGTGTTTCAACTTGCAAAAAGCCATGTTCTGCTAAATAACGATGTAAAAAATTATAAAATTTACTCCTGCCTAAAAAGACTTTTCTACTTTCTTCATTCATGATTAAATCTACATATCTCTGACGATATTTTAATTCTGTATCAACAAGTCCATGGAACTTTTCTGGAAGTGGTCTTAAGGCCTTACCTAAAAATGTAAAACTTTGTACTCGTAATGTTTTTTCACCCGTTTGTGTGGTAAAAATTTCCCCTTTCGCACCAATAAAATCTCCAGCATCAATTTGTTTCTTAAAGAAATTATAGTGTTCCTCTCCTATTACATCAATTTTAAATTCCAGTTGCATATCGCCTTCTAAATCACGAATCCGAATGAAACTTAATTTCCCCATTTTACGCATAAAAATAATTCTTCCTGCAATGGAAACATCTGTAATTCCGTCTGGAAGTGTACCTGCTTCTTTTAACGTATGTGTTACTTCATATCGTTCTGGATAAGGATTACAAAATTCTCTTATACTTTCTACTTTTTCTCTTCTGACTTGCTCTTGTTCTGATAATTCTCGCATAATTTCACCTCTTATTTTTAATATGAATTTTCTTTATTGTATCATGATAGGAAAGGAAAATCCATTATTTTTCTATGGTTTGTTGAAATTGCATCAATTGTTCTTTCAACTCCTCTGCTGTTTTTGTTTTAAACATTTGATTTTTCAGTTCGTTGGTCCCCGAAATTCCTTTTAAATACCAAGCTATATGACTGCGCATTTCCAGCACCGCTACTTTCTCCGATTTGGTTGCAAGCAAAAGCTCGAAGTGCTTCAACATCATCTTTATTTTTTCTTTGGAAGAAACAACAGTAGGTTTTTCGCCCTTTTCTAAATAATTGACACAATCTCGAATCAACCATGGATTCCCAAGAACACCTCTTCCTATCATAACGGCGTCACAACCAGTTTCTTCTAACATGCGTTGTGCATCATAGCAAGATAGAATGTCTCCATTTCCAATCACTGGAATTTGCACACTTTCTTTTACCGCTTTAATCAGATTCCAATCAGCTTTTCCACTATAGCCTTGACTTCTTGTTCTCGCATGAATCGCGATGGCCTTGGCACCCGCTTTTTCGACTACCTGCGCAATTTGAACAGCATTGATATGATTTTGATCCCAACCACTTCTTATTTTTACAGTAACAGGAATTGGAACCGCTTTGACTACACTTTCTACAATCTCAAATACTTTTTCACTATCTTTTAATAAAGCACTACCTGCCTGTGCACGTAGAGCAACTTTAGGAACTGGACATCCCATATTAATATCAATGATATCAGGATGCATGGTTTCGTATATATATTTAGCAGCTTTTACAAAGGATGCCTTGTCAGACCCAAATATTTGTTGAGCAATAGGACGTTCACAATCCGTCATATATAGCATATCAATGGTTTTCTGATTTCCATATTCTATGGCTTTATCACTTACCATTTCTGCATAAATTAAACCACAGCCCATTTCTTTGATAAGTGTCCGATAAGCACTATTAGAAATACCTGCCATAGGGGCAAGCACTATCTTATTTTGAATTACCACATCGCCTATCTTCCACATAAGAATCACCAGTCTCATTATATACTAAAAACATTGATTTTACAACGTAATATAAATACCAAAAAAACGGGTAAAAATCCGTTTCTAATTTGGAATGGTTAATACTTGACCAATGGTTAAATTATTACTGATAATTCCACTCGCTTTTTTGATGGCATCGACAGTAGTATTATAACGATTCGCAATGCTCCACAAACTATCTCCTGATTTCACGGTATAAGTAGTTCCTGCCCCAGTAGATGTACTCGTTGGTATTTGTAGTACTTGCCCAATGGATAGTATGTCACTTGTTAAATTGTTGGCACTTTTGATTGCACTTACAGTAGTATTATAACGATTTGCAATACTCCATAAACTATCCCCTGATTTTACAGTATAAGTTATTCCTGTCCCAGTAGATGTACTCGTTGGTATTTGCAGTACTTGCCCAATCGATAAGGTATTGCTAGTTAAATTATTGGCATTTTTAATCGCATCCACAGTAGTATTATAACGATTTGCGATACTCCATAGACTATCCCCTGATTTTACAGTATAAGTTGTTCCTGTCCCAGTAGATGTACTGGTTGGTATTTGTAGTACCTGCCCTACTGATAGGGTATTACTTGTTAGATTATTCATATTTTTAATTGCATTTACAGTAGTATTATAGCGATTTGCGATACTCCATAAACTATCTCCTGGTTTCACCACATAAGAAGTTCCTGTTCCTGGTGCAGACGGAATAGTTTGCCCTTGTTTGGTTGCGATAACTGCATTTACAACAGCATCCACATATTTTTTATAATTATTTTGAATACGTGCTAAATCGGATGGATTGTCAATATATCCATATTCTACAATCACAGGTTGGGTACTACCTGTATTTCTGTGAATAAAGTAGTAGTCCTTTGAAGTATCACTTGGTAATCGTCTTTGATAATAGGTTCTTACAACTTGCCCTTGGTTTCCAATCGCCTGTAATATATTTTTGGCAAGTGTATCATCATTTCTCAAAGCATAGATTACTTCAGCACCCTCTGCGCCCGATGTTGCTGATCCTGATGCATTAATGTGATTGGAAATAACAACTACATTAGGGTTATCACCATAGGCAGCAAGTATTCTATTAACACGTTCTGTTGGACTAATGGTTTCATCTGTGCTACGAATTAATGTTACAGGAATTCCCCTATTTTGAAACTGTTCATACATATAACGGGCTATTTGCAAGTTTAAATCTTTTTCTTGAACACCATTTGCAACAGCGCCTGGATCACTCCCACCATGCCCTTGATACTGCTATACCAAACTAGGTGCTACAAATATTCCAAACAATATTTATAGCCCTTTCGTTTGTTTCTTTATCAACTTTTCCAACAATTATTTTTGATATAAAGGTTTCAACAACAAGTCTATCTAATTTATCAATATGTCTATATTGTTTAAATATATCTTGCTCGTGTATTTGTTGGTCTTTCTTCTTTCGTAAATTGATTATGGTATTATCAATCTCACTTACACGATTATTAAACCTTTCTATTTCATCATTATATTTTGTTTTCAACAACATAAATTCTTGTGTTGTTATAATCTCGTTCGCTCTATCTTCATAAAGTAAAGCAAAACGATTGGTATTATCTTTTATTTTCTTTTCAATGGTGGTCTTTTCTTCCTCTAGTGCTTTTATATCTTTTTCATAATTGGTGTTTACTTTCTTCTCATAATAACTTTTTTCAAATTTAGATTGATTATAGTAGTTCTCTATTTGTTTGTTAATTTCGTCTAGTACTATTTGTTCCAAGACTTCAATACGAATTGATGAGTTATTATCACAACCCGTTCCACAAGTTCTTTTCTTTGTTCTACATAGTAAATATGCTTTCTTTGTTGGGTTTTTCCTAGGACCACTTTTAGCATTAGTCTTTTGAAAAATTTTCCCACAATGAGCACAGTATACTTTTTGACTAAAAATATGTACCTCGCCGTTTTTATCGGGTTTAGGTCTTGCATGTATAGTGTCATCACTATCACTTGACTTTTTCGCCCTTGCCTCAAATTTATCTCGTACTATTCTTGATATAATAGGGTCAACAATTCTTTCATGAGCACAAGCAACAATAGTTTGCTCACTCTTTGGCAATTTTCTTGACTTCTTAATATTATGTGAGATTGTTTCCGTTCTATTTTGTATCAATAACCCGTCGTATGTTTCATCTTTCAATATTTTTGCAACCGTATCAATGTTCCAAAACTCGCTACCATTTGGGGCAACAGGACATACAAAGTTTGACCCTTGTAATTTCTTATATTTACTTGGTGTAGGTATATTATGTTCATTAAGATACTTACATATTTTAAAGTACCCCATACCCTCCGCATACATTTTATATATTGTTTGCACCACTTGGGCTGCGGGTGGGTCTACTACTAGATGATATTGGTCGTTTGGGTCTTCTATATAGCCATAACAAGCAAAAGACCCCGTCCATTGTCCCGCCTTATTTTTACCTCGTAAAGTTGCTTTAGTATTTATTGATTGTTCAGCAATTTTATTTTCATCAACGATTGCGGTTATTTGTCTTTGTAGTTTATTTCCTTTTTGTGATGTGTCGCTATGGTCTACAATACTTAAAAAACGAATATTCCACTCAATAAATCTTTTATGCAAGTATCGTTCTATCATTTCAACATCTCTTGCAAATCGTGATTGTGTTTTGCAAATATAAGTGTCGGTGTGTCCTCTTTCACAAAAAGTTAAGGACTTGTTCCACTCGGGTCTACTTTCATCGCCACCGCTTATATCTTCCTCATAGAAAATGCCAACAACTTCTAGGTCATGGTCTTTGCAATATTGTAGTAGCAATAGCAACTGATTTAAAATACTTTTACTAACCGTTGTATCTTTTCTTTGTATATCTTCAACTGATAATCGAACATACAATAAAGTCCTTTTTCCATACCCTAACTTATAGACTATTTGATTGCCCTCGCCACAAGTAAAACAAGTGGTATCATTTGGCTTTTTAATATCTAATAGTTTTCTTATAAATTCAGTACAATAAATAAGACTATCTTCTACAAGTAAATCTTTGATTGCTTTATACTCAACCGAACTTGTATAATCTTCTAACGAAACATTTTGAATACTATAACTTGATTTTGTATTATTATAAGAATAAGTTTCACCGCCTTTTTGTTCACTTAACATATAATATTCCTTTCCTTAATTACATGTTAAGGTCAAAATAATACAAGTATATTATACACTATAACTTGTATTATTTCAGCCTTTATTTAATATTTAACTTGTTTGTTGTTCATAATAGATAAATAGGGTCGCCAATTTATCATTAAAAAGCGATAGAAACTCGTCCGTTGTTGTGTCCGTTAGAAATTCACTAGATACTACAATTTTATATTTATTCATATTTCAACCCCTCAATAAAAGGTATGATAGGGTGCTTGTCAATATGAAAGTTATTTGTTATACTAGGTTTATCAATACATGCAAGATATTGGGCAAAAGTACGGGGGCAAATCGTACTTTTTTCATTGCTCAACATTATTATTTCCTCCTAGATTGCTTGTATCTTTTTTGTCATATTGCTCGTGTAATTCTTCCGTTAATTTATCAGTATCAAGCAAATAACCTTTAAAACATTTACCGTCATTTGTAACAAATTTACCTAATTCGTCTTCACCTATTAAAGTACATGCATCATAATTCCCTTTACCTAAAGCCGTTTCGGATGCCGACCTATCAGGCATTCTACCACATATTCTATTGGAAAGATTAGATTTTATTTGTCCGTCTAGTAAATTACAATCGGGTCTTTGTGACGATAAAATAAGATGTATACCAAGTGAACGACCTCTTGTTGCTATGAGTTTCAATATTCGTTCTATTTCCGATACAGTCTTTTTATCTTGTGATGTTATCATTTCTACAAACTCGTCAAAAATATAAATTACACGACTTAAAGGAATACTTGATTTTGTATGGTGTAATTTTTTGTTGTATTTATCTATATTTCTACATTTTACATCTGCAAAAATCATTTGTCTTAATCTTAATTCTTTTTCTATGAGTTTTAAATCTTCTAAAGTTCCTTTTAAATCCATTGTTCTTAAAAATTGACTAGCTTTAATTTCAGTATTCAAAAGATTAGTATTTCTTATAGTAAGATTGTGCCACCCGTTAAATTCAGTTTGTTTTGGGTCACATGCTCGAATCACATAGCCTTTTAACATGGCTTGATAAATAAGTGAATCGATTAGCACCGATTTACCACTTCCTGTATCTCCTGCGATTAATAAATGAGGTCTTTTACTTATATCAATTTTTATTTTTCCTATTAAATTTTCCCCTAATAAAAATATAGGACCAAAATAGTCTATATCTCGTATATCTATTGAAATTTTGTTAGGCAAACTATATCTACGACTTGCAACTAACAATTTTATTGTATTTTTACTATTTTTTACGGGTTGTTTATCAATGAATGTGACATTAAATGCCGACTGAAAACTACCTTTAAACTCATCACTTTCAAATACTTTAGGGTCTATTCCGTTCATATTCCAATACCATACTGCTATTTTTAAGTTTAACCACAATCTAGTTCGCCATGTAAAATATGGTAATTCAACACCTTTTTCTTTCAATACTTTAATTTTGTTAATTTTGTTTTGTTTTAGATCCTTTAGTCTAAAACTAAAAATTAAAGATAACATAATCAATAATAATATTGCACCTTCTAAAACATATTGTGATATTTGTAAATTTTTATGAAAATCATATAAAGTAATTACTTTTGCAATATAGAAATTTAAAATATGAAAATCAAAAACTTTATTTATCAATGTTTCATTTTGATTGAAATAATATAAACATATAATAGTTAGTAAAAATACTCCAATCTTCCAATGATAAAATAATTGCCATATTATATATTTTAAAACCTTAAATGTAATTAAAAGTATAGATTGAATAATAGATACTATTTTACTTTTACAATACCAACCTTTAATTTTATCTTTTATTTCAATTATTTTATTTATTTTCAATAACTTTTTCCTCCTCTTTTTTAGTTTCTTTATGTGTGATTATTTTTATAGAGCCGTCTTGCTCTTTTACCATTTCATAAATATTATGAACTCGCCGACACCATGCTTTATATACTGCATAATCTCTTGAATTCAGTTTATATTCCGCATATTGATTTTCAAATGGAACATTTGATGTAATATAAACCCTCGTATAACATGCCACTTTATTATTGTATCTAGCGGGAAGTCGTAGTGGGTAAACATCTAAATAATTTAACATGCTTTCTAGGTTTATTTGACTTCTAAATTCCTCAAAAACAAGTACATCTTGCGACCTATCATAATTATCAAAAATTATACCGCCTTGGCTTGAATTATAACTTGTTATACGGCAAATATTATCTGCTTTATGTTTTTTAAAAATACTAAATGTTTTTCCCACACCGCTTGGACCACTTAAATATGTCACTATCAAATCACGATTTTCTCGTGAATATCTTTCATTAAGATAAGTTTGTCTAATAGTTTCTATATCTTTAATCTTAAATGCAAATTGTGGATTATCTTCTATAATTTCAATAATAGATTTCCCGTCTTTTATATCTTCTAACAATTTACCCATAGTTGCGTCTTTTTCTATTAGTTCGGTAGGTACCGTTCCATGTTCTACAAAACTGCCCTCAATGGTAGTTTCTTCTTTTGCGGTATTTTCCCACTTACCCTTTTTTTGTATATAATCTATATTATCTCTAATACTTCCGTATGCTTTTTCTATATGAGCCATAGGGAAACGATTTTTAATAGTTGTAAACCTCATAGGAGATTTAGAATAGATAAAAAGATGTATATGTTCGGTCTTGGTCTTGTTTCCAATCTCTCGACCCATACAATAATATTCGGGGGCAAATTTTAATAATTGTTCTCGTATAAACTCGTCCGTTATTCCATGTTCTTGGGGGTTATTTATAGTCAGTTGCCATTTTCTAGATTGGCTATTTTCCGCCATGTATACACCTCCAATAAGTTTGTTATAGCAAATATTAAATATAATTAAATTTTCAAAGAACTAATGCGATTACACATACTAGATAATACATGTACATTGCGGGGCAAGTGGCGATAGCCACGATTGCCTCCGCACCAACAATAAGTGCTAGTATTACCACTTATTGTGTAGCATGTAGCATGTAGCAATAATAAATTTTAGTAATTATTCAGCCTTTGCATTCATTTTGATATTTTGTTTATCAGCAATACGAACACTATCAGCTTTCCCATAAGGTTGTATTCTTCCTGCACGGTCAACATAAATGCCAATCATTAAGTTGTTAAAGTCAACTTCTACAACATCTTCAATAGTTGGTAGTGGGTTTGTTGTATTATCAACTTTAACACCAAATTTAGCATATTTCATGTGTGGCAACAAGATTTCAACTTTATGTCCAATTACATTGTCAGTTTTGTTATTATGTTCATCATATTCATAAATTGGGTCGCAACTACATGCAAGATAAGGTGCTTTACCAATAGTTTTGATGACATCAATAACAATATCACTTGTTTTCAATGCCTCTTTCCTCCTTTCGTGACACCATTATAACCACAACTTGCAAATCAACTCACGGTAAAGCCTTTACCTTGACAAAATAAAAAAGCCATAATTATTAAGTTATGACCTTATAAAACAACGATATATATTATTTTAATTTTTTAGGTATTGGCAATAATTCGTGTTCTTCCAACCCTATCTTTTTTAAAATTTTATTACAATCTTCAATGCTCAAATCAGCACAATCAGTTATCAAAAAAGCATATGCACAATCTCTTTTCTTTCGATAATTAACTGTGAAGCCTCCCGCTTTTAATAAACTATCAAAAGCATTTCTATCAAATTCAAAAGCATGACAAAATGCGGTTATACTTCTTAAACTTGGGTCACTTTTCCCTTTGCAATAATTACCAAATATTTCATCGCTTAACCCCGTTTCTTCCATAAATTCGTCTACTTCAATTTCTTTTTCTTCTAGTAGTATTTTAAATTTTTCAGAAAAGTTTTTCTCTAACTTTCCGTCTATACCAAAATTATCTTCAAATCTACATACTAATTCTTCTAATTCTTCATTTTTCATAATTAACCTCTATTCAGCACTATATTACAAATTTTGCCAATCTTCATCAGGTATTTTTCCGTCTAATTCAACTGCTTTATAATCTTCCCATTGTTCAATAGACATTAAATTATCATGACAATTAGGACAAGAACCATTATATGCAAAAAATACTTCCGTTGAAAATTTACAATTGCATGTATTACATGCATATCTTTTTTCTATCTTTTTTATTGAATTGTATACACTATCTTCACTATACTTTTTATTACATGTTGGGCATTTAAAATCATTAGTTATCAATTGTTCTCCGTTAAAATTAGCCAAGCAATTATCACAAGTAATTTTTAGATTTTCCACTTCCATAATATTTTCAAAGTCTTTTTGACTTAATGACATAAAAGTATCTTTAGCATGACAAAAGGGGCATTTTATTACTTTTTCCTCATTTGATTTATAAAAATTTTTTCCACATTTTTGACAAATAAATTCTATTTCATTATTCATAAAGCATTCCTCCTACGACAATTATACCATTTTTTACCATTATTATATATATTAAAACAAAAAATAATTTTGGATCACAATTATTTGTCCCAAAATTATTTTATAGACTATTCTAAATTTTCAACTCTTTTTGCGTGTACAACCTTTCTTTTAGATGTTCCACCCGTACCCGAACAAGTAGAGAGTGTAAGTATTTTATCACTTGTATTTACTTCAACATCAAATTTTTTATAACTTCTTCTTGTAATGGTATCAATAAATTTATTGAAATCACTATCACTATTAAATGAAGTAGTTATATAATATTCTTCCTTTTCAATAATATAATAACTAAATATTTGATAGGTTAGAAGTTCATTGTCTTTATTGTATATTTGAATATAGTTATTTTCTTTCGTATCAAAGAAACCATTTTTAAATATGTCTTGTAGTGAGCCAAACATTGTGTCATCTAGCATAGCATGACCGAATAATACAACATTTTTATCATTAAAAGATGTATTTCTGTAGTCCATGAATATTGCTCCTGCTTGATTATATGATTTATCAAAAGACCTTTTTAAATAATACGAATTATCACTTGTATGTACAATAGGGTTATTTACCTTATCACTATTAAATCGTACCCAACCAACAGTATCACTATTAATAGATAATAACTTATCAAAATCAATTTTAAAAACTTCTTTTTCTTCTTCTATTTCTATATTGATAACATCTTGTATAAGTTCTTTTGTTTCCTTTTTATTTTTGTGTGAATCAAATAAGAATAACACAATTTGAGTAGTAGAGAATAAGAACACTACTATAAATAAAATCAATATAATATTTTTTACTTTAATTTTTCTTTTCATAGTCCTAAAATAGAAAGAAATAGCAACTAGGCTATTTCCTTTTTCTTATTGCTAACTAATATATAAGTAATTCCCACTAGAGAGCCAAGAGCCAATATAGAATATAATACAATATTCATTGAAGAAGTTTGAGCATTGTTAGGTGCTTTATTTACATTTTCAGTAGTAGTGTTTTCAGTTAAAGCAATCATGAATGGTGAAAACTCATTAACTGTTATTTCTGCTTTTCCGTCTGCTACTGTTGTTTTAAATATTTCATAAGTATTGTCTTTCTTTTTATGTAATATTTGCACTTCTTTACCATTATAGTTAGTTCCTAGATTAAATGATACTCTCATATTGTCATAAGTTGTTCCATAAGCCGTCAACTCATAACAACCTAGAACATTTGTAAAGCCTTTACTTTCTAATTCTTTTGCCATTGCTTTGTAAATTTCGTCGTCTTGTTCTAATCTTGCCATATTAACAGGTGTTCCATTTTCTAGTGTTATTCCATAAGCACCTAAATACCAAATTGACTTTGTTTCATATAATACACCATTTTTATAAAAATGTAATAATACAGGAGTACCCCAAGGAGTACCACCACCAAAACCACCTGCAAACACTGAAGTTTTAATAGTTATAGAATTATCATTGATTAAGGTATTAAAATCATAATTCTCATACCCCCAATTCTTAGTACTTTCTTCATCGCCTATGTTATACATTGTAAATACAGCATCACTTTCTTCAATTCCCCAATCGCTATTGCCATATTTTGCAAATTTAATACTGTTAACGGCATTTTTTACATAAGTTTCATCAGTTGCACTATAATTACTTTCTTTTGCATATTTAATTGTTATATCTTTTGAATATTTTGTTTTCCCATCTATATTTAATGAAACTGTTACTGAATACAAATCGTAAAAAGGGTCATTAAATTGTGCTTTTATTGCTTCTTTTTCTATCTCTTCTGTATCCATATATCCTGAATTTTCAAATAAAGATATTATTTCTGTTTCTATCTCTGTATTAATTTCTTCTATTATTTTAGTTAAATCCTCGTTTAGACTTCCATTATCTTTGACAACTGCATTAGAAAATTCTGTTTTAGTTTTAGTAATTTCAATAGTATTTGGGACAATACTATCAAATTTTTCCTTTGTTATGGCATCAAAAGTCTCTGCCCCCATTCTAGTTACTTGTACTGGCTCTTGATTTTCACTTGGTGTTAGTTCTTCTGCATTAACTGTCATAGTAAAGAACATACTAGATACTGCTAATGCTGATAATAAAATTTTACTTGTTTTTTTCATTTTTTTATCTTTCCTTTCTAACATATTAAAATTTTATCTATAATAAATGTCCTTTAAACATTATTATTTAAAAAATGGAACACGATAAACTTCCTTGTGTTCCGATAATGCATATGTTGGCATAACTGCATACTGCCACCAACATTACTGCAATGTCGGACATGGTACTTCTTACCGACAATTTCATTCTACTACTATTATCAAATTGTGTCAATTACATTTTTGTATTTTATCATAGATTACATTATATGATGTATTTTAACTTCGCATATTAAGTATATTATCAAAGACAAAAAAGCATTAAAATATATATAGAAAGGGCGTGAAATTATGAAAGAATTTGAACCTTATAAAAAACCGACTTCTATTGAAAAAGTTGTTGCAACAATTCGTATAGATAACACTATGCTAGAAGAAATTGACAAACTAGCAAATGAAATTGATATTAGTAGAAATGAATTGATAAACCAATGTATAAGATATGCCCTAGATAACTTAAAATTAAAAGATAAAATACAAAAAGAAAACGGCTAATCAACCGTTTTTTTCATTTTTATAAATAATATATCATCATGTTCCCATACGCATTCTAAAAGTGTTTTATTACATAAAATGTTATGCTTACTAATTAAAACGCAAGGTCTTTCTTCAATTTGTATTTCGGTAAACTCTCCCTTTTTCAACCCTTTTCTTATATTATGTAAATTAACTATATCGTCCCAATCAACACTACAAATAAATTTAATTTCATTGTCCCAATCAATACCCATATTAAACATTTTTTTGCTCCTTTCATGACACTATTATAGACACGAATTGCAAATAAACTCATGGTAAGACCTTTACCTTGACAAAATAAAAAAAACGATACAATGTGTATCATTCCTTGTATTATCTGCCCTAACATGCCTTCTCACTTGTCTTGGCATAACTGTATCAGCCATGTCCAGCATCTACAACGACTTGAAAATTATTCATATAATCTCCTCCTAAATCATTATATGTAAGCTGCCCAGTTTGGAGACAAAAAGAAAAAACACTATTTTAAGCTACATTTGAAGTTCTATTTCATTTTATTGCCATAAATTATAATTTTGATAATAAATTCTATTTATATATGTATCTTTTTTCAACACATTTTTTTAAATGTTCTCTTAATTCTTCGTCACATGCATAAATATATAGACCATTGACACCTCTAGTCATTAATACTCTTAATTGATTTTTTATTAATTGTTCCCCGAATTCTTTATAGGTACCATCAGACATCCTTCTTTTTATAACTGCCCTGCGATTCCAGCTAAACTCAGGACAATAAACAATCCGATTATTTCTATATTTTACCGATGGTCCTATAATCACACCAACATAATTTAAATCAAAGCCCTGAATTGTAAATGTTGATCCTATCTCATCAATAGTATGTTCTTGTTCATCCCAAGCTTTGTCCTTAATTTTCTTTTTCTCATTCCTGTTAAATTTTCTGGCCATTTCATAATTCCATGGTTTATGCCATTTACCTATAGTTACTTCCCAATATTGTTCATTATTTGTATACAAGGAACTATATTTCCAATCATATGTAGCCACTAATCTAGACAATTTCGAATTTTTATCCTTTGCTTTCTGCTTTATCATATCTTCTAAAAGCTTTGGTGTATCGAATACCTTAATATCATAGTTTTCTAAATTATTTGGAAGTTTAGTAACAATACCATTTTTCGTAAAGTTCTCAATCCATTGAATAACATCTTTGTTCGCTTGAATTCTTAATTGTTCTGTAAGAACAATATAATTATTATTTTCTCTTGCCATATTTTTATATTTTTCTAAAAGTTCATATTCCCAATATTGTTCAACAGTCAAAATTTGACTCATATCAAACATTACAACAGTTACCCGTGCACGGTTCATAATATCCTGCAACTGATTCTTACCTTTATAAGATTGCTTACCCTGCGTTAACAATAAATGTGCCTCATCTATGAATGCAACATCAATAGGGCTATTAATGTCATGCTTATTAATAAACTTAATTGGGGAATATAAAGTATTATCCTCAATACCAAATTTTTTGAATATTTGTCTATAAAGATTTTCTTGTTCCTTGTGATTAACAATTAAACAACATTTTAATTCTTTAATTTTTGGTTTAGAATCATCCTCAATAGATGTCTCATTCATACAACATAATTCGTAAAAAGTACTACTATTTAATACTGTTTTACCAGTTCCTGTTCCACCCTCTACAAATATTAATTTTCCACTTTTTCTAGTGATTGATGCCTCTATAATTTTACTTATTATTAATTCCTTTGCCCTTTGTTGATCTCTGGTTAGTTTATGTAATGGTGAGGCTTTAAAAATTGCAGAATTAATTACTTCACTCTCTAAAGGAAATAATTTATTATTATATTTTGTTAAATTTTTCCATATTTTATGAAATATTTGATCAAATTCATTTGCTGGATAATACTGATTTTGTGGATTTGCCTTTATATTATGAACTCTCCTAACACTATCAACACCCGTTAAATAATCTCTTAATTTATTTTCAATATCCAAAGTTAATGACTTATTAAAATGCTCATGGCCTATCACATATAAACTATTATCACTTAACTTTAAATTATATTGCCAGTTTTCTGCAAATCGGCTATCCTCATAATGCTGTCTTGTTCTTCTAAAAATATCATTTGTTTCTCCAACATAAACCTCATAAATACCCTTATTTTCCCATGTATGAATATATACAGTTGGATAATCCCGTATAATCATTTTTTCATTTTTATCTTTACAGGCATTTATTTGTTCTTCAAATTGGCTTAAACTAAATTCATTGTCCTCTATTTTTTTTATAATAGGATTGGTTAATTCCATAGTATATATCTCCTTAAAACTATAATTTAGTATATTTTGTACTAACTCCTTTTGCCTTATCAACTGGATATTTTTTAGCAGATATATCCATTTTTTCAAGAATTATTTCTTTCGGATTCACTCCTATTTGTGAACACAATAATATACAATAATTCATTACATCCGCTATTTCATATTTTAATTCATCCTTATCATAATTGCTATTCCACTGAAAACACTCTAATAATTCTCCAGCCTCTATCGCAATTGATTTAGCAAGATTTTCTGGGGTGTTAAATTGTAACCAATCTCTTTCCTCTGCAAATTTTCTTATCTTTTTAGTTAATTCTTCCATATTAATACTCATTCCTCTCGCCTTTTCGTAATAAATATATTTTTCTTTCAGATTAGCACCTTTCTAATTTAAGTATAACATGAAATTCAAGAAAATTTGACTATTTGCGTAAAATTATTTAACAAATACTAATTATTTCTCACTAGTAAGACACTTATAAAGAAAAAACCACATTAATAAATGCAGTCCCATAGATATAATTTTCTTACATAGTAAACCAAAATTAATAATAAAATCGATACTTTACTTTTTGGTCAAACAATTCTTTAACTATTAAATGATTAAAATATTAATTCCCAGTAATAAGTTTTTACTTTTATAAATTCACCCGTATCTTTAAATCTAGATTTTACATTAAATATTCTACTTATTAACATATTATTTATATTAGAATTAATTCCAAATTCTTTCATTAATTTGTTATGTAATTTACCTTTATGTTTATTGATAACGTTATTAATAAATTTAAAAAATATATCTACCTTATTTTTTAATCCCTTCCCTACATTAGAATAATTTTTATCAAAAAAACGATTCTGATGTTTTATCTCCGTGAATCGTTTTTCTAATAAATTATCCAATATTTTTTACCAAATCAAATGTATAACCTTGTTGTTTCATCGCTTTAATAAAATCATCCATAGCTTCATAATTACCTTTATTTTTAGGATGAATCAAATAAATCGCGCCATTATGTACTCTAGAAGTGAGTTCTTGAAAAGCTCTTTCTTTGCTCACATCATCCGCATAATCTAAATAGGCAACGCTCCAAAAATAGGTCTTATACCCTAAATCCTTGACAATCTGCAAACTACGATAACTATATTCCCCTTTTGGCTCCCGGTAAATACGGTCCATTGAAGTGCCAGTTACCTGTTCAAATGCCACTTCTACAGCTGTAATCTCATCTATATATTTTGAAAAGCCTTCCCTTGTTGCATATTTTGGCATCTGATAGTGATTAGCTGTATGGTTCCCAACTGAATGCCCTGTTTCCACTAATTTTTTCATCAATTCAGGATGATCCAATATATATCTTCTACAGAAAAAGAAAGTTGCCTTCACATCATTCGCATTCAGTATATCTACAATTTGTTCCAAATAGGTATCATTGCTTCCTTCATCAAATGTCAAATATAGTTTTTTTTCATCATTTCCAATTAAATACGCATTATATTGCAACAGGTTTTCTCTCACACTGCCTGCTTCAATGGGTCGTGCTCCATCCTTCTTATTGGGAATTCCCCAGCCCCGTACCTTATTATCAATCTTATCGTAAGTATCCTGATAAGAAAGAGAACTTGCCTTTACTGTTACATATCGTTTTTCCTCTGTAAAATTACCATATTGATTACTAACCTTATAAACAATTTGATAAGTACCTGGTCTATTACTATTCAAATCACTTTGAATTTCAATTCTACTCTCTAAATTTTCACCACAACTATCTTTTAATTCATACCCAGATTCTTGATACTCCTCCCCAACAAAAACGGAAACAATCTTATTACCTTTTAAAATAATTTGTGGATAACAAGTGTATTCATCCTGCTTTTTTTGTCGTGGTTTCAAAACAAAGAACAAAAGAATTCCAACTAAAAAAATGGAAACTACAATTAATAATTTTTGATACTTTCCTCGATACACACAACTTACCTCCCCAATCCATCATATGCAAAAAGAGAAGAAAACAGTATCAAAAAAATAGAACTCGTCTATTTTACAATCCATGCATTTGGTAATCTTCTTTCTCCATTTCCGCCAATTCCACATGGCTTATTGATTAATTGTTGATTGATGACCAAATCAGTTGAAGCACCACCATCTAAATTAGCAGCATTATAAGCTTTATAACGTACCAATAAATTGGTTAAATCAACCATATTAATTCCAATACTGTGTCCAGGTTGTCTCCCATCGATTACAATAAATAATACAATGCCATCTTGACGTTGAGCAATAACAGTTCTAGAAGAAACGCCCCATCCACCATTTCCACGTGCAATCGCACGTTTTCCATTGACAATTAAGAAAGGACCAAATTCAACAGCATCACGCATCCCATTTGCGATCGCAACCTCGGGACTCTCTTTTGTTAACATCAATACATGGTCACTAGTAAAACCAATCAACCCACCTGTCCAACCAGTTTCGGGTCCTCGGTATATAATTTGACCATTGTGAATGACCGTTCCAGTGGGAATACCCCCACTTCCAACTCCGCCTGCATCCGCAAAACCACCCGCATTGATTCCAACCTGAAATGATAAACGCCTAGACATTCTAGTCAATACCTCACCATTGGTTCCCAAATGTTCTGCAAGAGCGAGTTGTACTTTACTCGGATCATAAATTACCACCATATGTCCTTTATATCCACTCCCAGAAAGTGGCACAACTTTATAAAGATCATTGTCCTCTTCTTTTTTTAAAACCTGTTCTTCATAAATAGATTCATAATGTTCTTGCTCTACTATTCCACTAAAATCAATTTGGCTGGTATCCGTATTTTCTTCTACCTCTTTTAAATAATTCTCACTCAACACCTGATATATCGTTTTTTCACTATAAAGAACACGCGCCAAATATTTATGATTCATAGTTGTCATTGACGTTGTAATCCATAAATCACGGAAATAAGAGATTGGCCCATATGTAAAAAATAGAAATACAATAGCCATAAAGTCCAAAAAACCAAATAAAATAATCACTTTCTTTTTTTTCATACAACACCTATCCTATCACAAATGGATCCTGTTTCATACCATTGCCGCCTAAAATTTTTACTGATTTGGAAATAGCAACAACAGGCTTTACGGCAAATTCAGTTTCAATATCCGCAGTAGATAGCATTCCTTGATTGGAAACAAAATAAAGTAAATCATCATGCATTCCAGTCATAGTAACAAAGGATTGGTCGGTACTACCATATAAATTTCCAACAGTTACCATCCCTACTTTTGCCTGTACTGTACTTCCATATATATTTTGATAATCATAAGAATCCCCATAAGTTCCATTATACCATAAAGCATCTACTATTAAATTAGAATTGGATAACGACTGCAAATAATTATGGTTTAAATAATACGCCAAGGATCCCAAATCATTTGGATTATACTGGTTAGAACGATTGGAAAATATACGAGATACCATCTTGGAATCAATGGTTAATACTTCATGTTTCATTAGACGAATATCTTCTTCAGTTATATCCAGTACCTGCCATATATTATCATTCCATGTAACATAACTTCCAATATTAAGCTGCTGACTTGGTGGAGTAATAAGGTATGGATTTTCCTTACTTCCATTTCCACTTACAAAATGAACATCTGGCTTTAATGTAATGACAGGACGTACACCATACGCATAATAAATATCATGCATATTTGATTTAGAATGAATACCACCCTCGCTAAATACATACCATACTTGCCCATCCATTGAGGAATTGCTTGTCCACCAGTATTTACCGATATTTAGGTAACTCAAATGTCCCATAGCCTCTTTATATTCCGCAATACTGAGCAATCCTACTTGATCTGTTACTGTTTGCTTACAAGTCAGATTTTCTCCATCGACCACATCCACACAATAAGAAGTTTCCATAATATAATTATCTGGATGTTCAAGACTATGATAAAAAATACCTGTATAATCTTTGTCACTCGCATTTAACCAACTACGAATATAAGAATTGGTATAATCAGTATCTTTGTAATTCCATACCAATGACGTTACAATGTCATCTGCAATCAAAACAATAGAGCCATCCTGATTGACACGTACAATACGAAAATAACGATTGGAATAGTACACATAATTATTGTTAACCATACCTTTAAATACATACCGATTTTGATCAAAATAAAGTCCATCTCCACTAGCCACCAAAGGAGAATTGCGCAAAATCATATCATGTAATGTACTTTTTTGTGCATCCCTTTCCTGATGTGCCAAATGATAAAAATGGAAAAAACGATATCCATAATTCAAAATAATCCCCATCAAAAACAAACAAGATAATAAAATAAACCAAAAACGAAACCCAAATCTTTTTTTGAAATTTCTTAATAAACTTTTGCCAGTCATTTCAACAGGTATATCCAGTTTGAGCAAAGACAGTACCGTCGGTGCGATATCAGAAAGTTTTCCATCTTGTAAGGCGATATCAGTTTTGGTGACAATAAAAGGGACCAAACTAGTTGTATGAGAAGTAATTTTGTTTTGGTTTTCATCTAACATAAATTCACAGTTACCATGATCAGCTGTCACAATCATTAGGCCGTTCTTTTCCTTGATTTTTTGATATAGTTTCCCCAAACAAATATCCATTATTTCCAAACTCTGAATGGCAGCTTCCATGTTTCCAGTATGTCCTAACATATCTCCGTTTGCAAAATTGAGAATCACCAAATCATAAAGATTTTCATCCAATTTTTGAAGTAAGGTATCGGTAATTTCGTTTGCACTCATAGCGGGTGCCAGATCATAAGTAGCAACTTTAGGGGAGGGAATTAAAATACGATCACATTCTGTTAACGACTTTTCTTCACCACCATCCAAAAAATAAGTAACATGGGCATACTTTTCTGTTTCAGCAATACGTAATTGTTTTAACCCTTGTTTACTGACATATTCTCCCAATGTGTTATCCATTTTTTCATTGGTAAATGCAGCTTCATAGATTACTTCATTACTAACAGGCATCATAGTTACCAATTTTAAATTTGGTATTTTCTTTCGCTTAAACCCATTGAATTTAGGGTTTGTGAAAGCCGAAAAAAGTTCACGCAAACGATCAGGTCTATAATTAAATACCAGTAAGCCATCTCCTTTTTTGACACATCCATTGATATCTAATACGGAAGGTTCTATGAATTCATCAGTAATACCCTTTTCATAATGATGTTCAATTACATCCTGATAAGTGCTAAACTTTTTCCCCTTTCCTTTTACACAAGCATCGTATGCCCTCTTGATACGGTCATATCGATTGTCACGATCCATCGCATAGTATCTACCAGTGATGGTTGCAATTTTACCAATTCCGGTTTCTTCTATTTTTTGTTGCAATTGATCCAAATAAGAAAGAGCCACATTGCTTAACGTATCTCTTCCATCCGTAAATACATGAAAGTAAACATCATGCATATCTTCTTTTTGGCACAAGTCGATAATAGCCATCAAATGATTAATATGAGAATGAATTCCCCCATCACTTAATAATCCAAAAATCTGTAAACGAGTCTTATTTTTTTTTGCATAATGTATCACATCTAATAGATGCTCATTTTCAAAAAAGCTTTTGTCTTTTATTTTTTGTGTAATTAATTGTAATGGTTGATATACAATTCTACCAGCTCCAATATTTAAGTGCCCCACTTCACTGTTGCCCATTTGTCCTTCTGGAAGGCCTACAGAAGAACCACTTGCTTCCAAATAACTATGTGGATATTTCTTCCATAAATCATCAAAATTAGGTGTTTTGGCTTGTAAGAAGGCGTTTCCATAAATCTCTTTGCGCATCCCAACACCATCTAATATACAAAGTAGAACTGGTTTCAAAACAATCATCTCCATTATTTCTTATTATACCTAAAATTAATAATTTTTGACATAAAAGAATGTCATTTTCCAAATATTACAGTAAATTTTACATATCAAATCCATCAAAAAAGACATATTGCTATGCCCCTATTTTATTTCCTTCTAATTTTAATTTATCTGCAATTGTCACAATAAATTCTGAATTGGTTGGTTTTGCCTTATCAATATCGACGCTATGCCCAAAAATTTCTTCCATCAAATCCCAATTACCACGATTCCAACTGACTTCAATCGCATGACGAATCGCACGTTCTACACGAGATACAGTTGTATCAAATTTAGAAGCAAGCTCTGGGTACAATTCTTTGGTAATTCCACCAATCGTTTCTGGTCTTTCATAGATAATTCCAATTCCCTCCCGAATATATTGATATCCTTTAATATGAGAAGGAATCCCCAATTCGTGCAAAATTTTCGTAATAGAAATCTGGAGATTGTTATGATAAAAATCAATATTCTTATTTTGTACGTTATTGCCTTTGGTTGCTTCTACAATTCGTTTTTGTAAATCAGAAAGTTCAAATGGTTTGAGTAAAAAATAATTAACTCCATATTCAGAAACTTCACGAATGATATCACTGGTATTATAGCTTGTTACCACAATGACTTTTTTATCAATATCGCGTGCTTTCATTTCCTCCAATACATACATTCCATCTTTTTTAGGCATAATCAAATCCAATAAAATTAAATCGTACTCATCCTTTTTTTCCTCAATAATTTGTATCCCTTCCTGCCCATCATAAGCCACTAAATCAATACTAATCTGTTCACTACTACTAAAATACTCCTTGACCATTTCGACTAAATTTACATTGTCGTCTATCATAAGTACTCTGGTATGTTTCATTTCTGTCTTCCTTTCTAAATCGTACTGCTATCTTGATTTATTATACTACACTATACACTTACTTTACTAGAGAAAAAATTAGCTAGTTTTGTCGAAAAAAGAAAGAAGTTGAATATCAAACAACTTCTCACAACTTAACGCTAGGATTTATCGTCAAATCCACGTTTTACAACATCTTTTACTTTATCTATAAATCGTTTTTCACTTCGTTTCGCTTCCAAAGCACTGTGATATACATCCAAGACTTTTTCAGCATAATATTTTAAGGAATGTTCATCTGCGGTAATACGAGCTTGATTTTGCATATGAAATAGTGTTTCCTTATTTTGAATCAAAGTCTCCATACAAGTACGATATTGTCTTTTTGTTTTAAATAAATATCCATTTAAACCATCAACAACAACGTCCCTAAAACTCTCATCATCTACACATACCACAGGCAAAGAAGCAGCCATAGCCTCCACTACTGTCAGCCCTTGTGTTTCTGTTTTAGATGCGGTTGCAAATACATCGGCAATGCCATAATAATTAGGTACTTCCTCCCATGCTATCGCATTGGTAAAAATAACGGATTGAGAAATTCCTAAATCCATACTCATTTGAATAAAATGCTCATAGTCAGGACCACTACCGACGATTACTAACTTACAATATGGATACTTCTTAACAAGATCTACCTGTGCTTCCAGTAGTAATTCTACACTCTTCTCTTTGGCAAGTCGACCTACATAGATAATTACAAAATTCTCTGGTTTTAAACCGAGTTCTTGTTTGATTGTAAGCAATTCATCATGTTTGAGTCGCTCTTTATAAAACCGCTCTACATCAATACCCGTTGGAACAATATGAACATTTTTTTCAAATTTATATTTTTCTTTAAATAAATCATACGTTTTTTTACTCGGAACAATCAATTCACTTGCTGTTTTATCACAATAAAATTTGGTTAAATATTCTACAATTTTTTTACTGGATTTATCAAAATGTCCTTTTGTAATATAATGAACATAATCTTCATACATCGTATGATAGGTATGAACCAGTGGCACATCCAGTTGCCTAGCAATGATACGTGCGAATGTTCCAATTCCAAATTCAGTATGAGAATGAATGACATCCAAATTCCATTTTTTTATTTTATTAATCGCACGGATAGGATAAATACCCGTTAATCGATAGTCATAGATTCCAATCGGAATCCCAGGAATTCGAATGATATGATCATAATTTTCATATTTATAAGACATATTTTCGGGATTTACAGTTACTATAAACACTTGATGTCCCTTTTTCTTTAGTGCTCGTTCCAACATCAAAATACTTGTAGAAACCCCATTGATAAATGGTGGATAGGTATCCGTAAATATTCCAATTCTCATTTTTCTTCTCTCCCCTTTAAGTTAAAGGCAATGGCCCCTACAATCAGCCCAAAATAATAAGTAATCGCGCGCCATAACAGCATAACAGCACTCAATTTACTACCGACAACAAAGTTTCCAAAAAATGCAATAAATCCATATTCCAATCCACCAGTTCCACCGGGAATTGGTACAAAAGAACCTATCAACATAACATAAGCACTCGTAACCAATACTTGAAACGCATTCATACTCGTATAATCACCCATTGCAAACAGTAAGGCAAGAGGAATTAAATATAGGCATAGCAAAGCAATAAAATTATATAAAATAGAAGAAATAAACTGTTTTTTATTATGAAATAATAATTTTGCACCTGCATGAAAGCGATTGATGTACTCTTCAAATTCTGTTTCTTTTTGTTCCTTATTTTTCACAAGATGTAATTTATGAAGTAACTTAATTACAACATGCATAATTCTTTTATTGGTTTTTTGGGCAAATGCAATAATGAATAAACCTACGATAACCAATGTATTAATAATAAATCCAATAGTTACCAAATATTTTAATAGATGGACTTCTTTGAAAAAATGGCCAAAATGGTTCGATAGAATCGCCATCATTCCCAAAAAAACAAGAGGAATTTGATAAACAATGAAATTTTGAATAATAATATTGGTACTATCGGTTAATTTTATACCACTTTTACTTAACATATAAATTTGAAAGGGTTGTCCACCAGAAGCAAAAGGTGTAATGGCGTTGAAAAATTGGGTGGATAAAGTAAGTCGTAATGTCTGTTTGAAGGTATAATCAGGTTTAAAATCACCAATCACATGATGAACTTCAATGGCTTTGAATAACCAGTAGCAGATCACTAAAAATATAGCAATTATAAACCAAAGAGGATTGAGTGTAACTATTTCATGAACAATATTTTCAAAATCATCTTTTAATGAAAAATATAGAACAAATCCTGTAATAAAAAGTAAAATTAAAATATTAATAATTGATTTTTTATTTTTCATGAATAATCTCGATTCCAGGCAGATTTTTTCCTTCAAGCCATTCCAATGAAGCACCACCACCAGTTGAAATATGTGTTACAAATTCTGAATATCCAAGACTTTGAATCGCAGATGCAGTATCGCCACCACCCACTACTGTCATTCCATCATTTTCTTTTAACAGCTGACAAATGGCTTTCGTTCCTTCACTAAAAGGTTGTAATTCAAACATTCCAACAGGTCCATTCCAAAGAATCGTCTTACTACTTCTGATATATTGAGCAAATAATTTAATTGTATTATGACCAATATCTAATCCAATTTCATCTTCCTGAAAATCACTAATAAAACGTTCATGGCTTTCCGTATCTTTATTGATTTCTTTTGCGTTTACACTATCGATTGGTAATATAATTTTATCAGGATATTGTTGCATTATATTTTTACAATACACAATATGTTCCTCATCACATAACGATTTACCAATTGATAGTCCACTTGCCTTTAAGAAAGTGTACGCCATTCCCCCACCAATTAATATCTGATCAGCTAATGTAACCAAATGTTCTAACACTTCTATTTTATCATTCACTTTAGAGCCACCTAAAATCACAGTAAATGGTCGAGCGGGTTGTGTCAAAATCGGCATAAATGCATTCCACTCTTTTTCGATTAAAAAACCAATTCCATTGGGAAGATGTGAGGCGATACCAACATTGGAAGCATGTGCTCTATGGCTGGTTCCAAAGGCATCATTAATGA
This sequence comes from uncultured Bacilli bacterium, assembly GCA_910586425.1. The sequence goes on along the minus strand of CAJUHL010000005.1, from coordinate 9,168 downwards.
ATATTTCTCCTAAACTTGCCCAATAAGCACCCAGTTCAGCATCATTGTTACTTTCCTTTTTCCCGTCCAAATCTTCATATCGCGTATTTTGTAATAATAAAACTTGTCCATTTTGTAACTTTGAAATAGCATTTTCCACCAAGTTTCCCCTTGTTTGATCTACAAAAATAACATCTTGTTTTAGTAATTCACCAAGACGTATTGCAATTGGAGATAAGTCATATTGTAGCTTATCTTCGCTTGTTTTAATTCGTCCTAAATGAGATAAAAGAAGCACTTTTGCACCATTTTCTATCGCATACAAAATAGTGGGTAAGCTAGCTTTGATACGAGTATCATCCATAATTTTTCCATCTGAAATTGGTACATTGAAATCAACACGAATGAGGACTTTTTTACCTTTTAAACTATAATCGCGAATTGTTTTTTTCATAAGACCTCCTATAATCTTTATATTGTTTTCAATAAACTATTGTTATACAATCTCATTTTGAAACCCCATAATAAAGTTTTATGTTTCTTTTTTATTTTATATCTTTTTCCATTTTTTATCAATACCAATCACTATTTTAAAAGAAAAAATAAATACTTACTATATTGCAAAACAATTCAAACAACCTATATAGTACTCCATCTATCCTTACTATTCTTTTACAGCAATCTTTTCACTCATACAAATCATTATAGTTTCGCCATCAAAAAAGGGATGATTCCCCCATTTGATATTACAATAACCTATTAAAATTTGGTAGCAAAATAAGAAGCTAATCTTACCATTTGTGCACTATAGCCCATTTCATTATCATACCACGCCACAACTTTTACAAGCTGTTCTCCATCGACTTCAAGAACATCAGTTAATAATCCATCTACCAAAGCGCCAGTATAAGAACCAATTATGTCACTCGATACAATTGGATCTTCTGTATATTGAATGGTCTCATTTTGATGATTTAAAAAGCAACGATTGATTTCTTCTACTGTTACATTTCGTTTCAATCGCAATGTCAAATCAATCATCGAACCCGTAGTTGTAGGAACACGTACTGCACTTCCATCCAATTTTCCCTTTAACTGTGGAATAACCTCGCCTATCGCACTGGCTGCACCAGTAGAAGTTGGAACAATGTTAGCAGCGGCTGCACGTCCTCGGCGGGAACGAATTCCTTTTTTGTGAGCAACATCTAGTACCGCTTGATCTCCTGTATATGCGTGAATGGTCGTCATATATCCAGATATAATTCCATATTCCTTTTCTAGAATAGAGAGAACTGGTGCCAAGCAGTTGGTTGTACAACTAGCTGCACTAATAATTTCCTCACTACCATCTAGCCTTTCTTCATTCACATGATATACAATTGTTTTTAAATCTCCCTTTGCAGGAGCAGAAATAATAACATGCTTTGCCCCAGCATCAATATGGGCATGTGCTTTTTCTTTTTCAGTAAAAACACCTGTACATTCCATCACTTGATCTATCTGTAATTCCTTCCATGGTAACTGTGAAGGATCTTTTTCTGCATAAACAGGGATATGTCTTCCATTAACAATTAACTCATTTCCTTCAAATGATATTTCCTCTTTTAAATATACACGATGAGAGGTATCATATTTTAATAGGTACGCTAATTGTTCCGCATCTGTTAAATCGTTGATCGCAACTACTTCTAAATTAGGTGTTTCTTCTATTATTCGAAATACAAGTCTACCAATTCTTCCAAAACCATTAATCGCAACTCTTGTCATTTTATTCCTTCTTTCTATTATCGAAAACAACTTTCTCCAATGAATTCTCTTAAAATAGAATCGTTTGGTATATCATCACTTGGGATTGGCAAAAAATTCCTTAAAAAATTAATCAAACGTAATGCTTCTGGATACATTTCATCATCTTCAGAAACAGAAAACAAAAGAGGTTCTGCATACGTTTTTAATATGCCAAGTTCATATAACAAAGCAGAATTAATCATAGCGTCTGCCTGATCTTGATATGGAAATATATACTTTTCTTCCCCTTCGCGAATGCTTTTCCACATTTTCAATGTATCTGTCGCGCTATGGGAACGATATTTATTGTCACGAACAATTCTCCTTAACTTCCGAGTATCACTGGTATGAATTCGATTATGATTATCGATATTCAATTGTGTAAGAGGACTGATATAAATTTTAAATTTATTTCTTCGTTCAATTGAAATTGTCAAATCATCATTTAACCCATGCAATCCTTCAATGACAATCACATCGTCCTCTCCTATTTGTAATGTTTTTCCTTTGTATTCTCTTTTACCAAGAACAAAATTGTATTCTGGCAATTCTACTTTCTCACCATCTAACAATTTGGTTAAGTGTTTATTAAATAATGTAACATCTACTGCATTCAAAGATTCAAAATCAAGTTCCCCATTTTCTAATCTTGGTGTTTTGTCTCGATCATAAAAATAATCGTCGATAGAAATTTGATGCGTTTGAATTCCCTTACTTTGCAAATAAACTTCTAATTTTTTGGAAGTCGTTGTTTTTCCAGATGAGGAAGGTCCAGCGATTAAGATTAATTTTATTTTTTTATGATTTTCAGCAATTTCATCTGCAATACGAGATAATTGACTATTATAATAAGCTTCTGACAAACGAATTAACTCATTATATCTTCCTTGTGATACAATTTCATTTAAATCAGCTGCATTTCGAATGCCAATTTGATTTCCCCATTTGGTATAACTCAAAAATGTATCAAAGAGCATACTATGGTGCATATAATCCAACGTACACTCTGGGTTATACATGGTAGGATAACTTAACACAAATCCATTGTCTTTAATAAACGTCAATTTAAAATCATCGATTTGTTTTGTACTATAAGCAAGTTCTCCATAAAAATAGTCATACAAATCATCAATCCGATACAAATTAATATAGCTGTTACTAATATATTTTAATACTTTTACCTTATCCAATTGCTTTTTCTTTTTAAAATATTTCATTGCATCAAAACGTGACACACTCACCTTCTGAATTAATAAATCCTGATTTGAAATTTCATACATTTCATCTTCAATTTGCTTGACTACTTTTTTATCAATAGAAACATTTTCAATTTCACAATAAAAACCTTTATCAATAGAATGCTCAATAATTACTTCCGCTTTTTCACCTAAAACCCGTTTGATTGCCAAAATCAATATCAGTTGTGCGGTTCTACCATATATACTATTTCCAACTCCGCTACTTCGATCATAAAAATCAACGGTGCAGCTTCTTGTCATTGGCTCATTTAATTCCGTAATATTATTGTCTACATTTCCTACTAGTATTGGATAATTATAGTAGCGATCAAAGGCATGACTAATTTCCAGTAACGTCGCGCCTACTGGGAATTCTTTGGTTTCCAAATCTTTATAATTTACTTTAATGGTTCTTGGCATAATATCCCTCTTATTCTTATACTATACTCATTTTATCAAAAAAGTGTAATTTTGTCACATCTTTTTTTGAATAAACAATCGAATTCTATCCTATGATATAAATAGAGAGGATGATTGCATGAGTTTAGTACCAACTGTAATTGAAAAAAGTAACAATGGAGAGCGTGCTTATGATATATATTCACGATTATTAAAAGATCGAATTATTATTTTATGTGGTGAAATTGACGATATTAATTCGAATACCATTGTTGCCCAACTATTATATTTAGATTCCATCAACCATGATGATATTAGCATTTATATCAATTCTCCAGGTGGGAGTGTCACTGCTGGAATGGCTATCTATGATACAATGCATTTTATCAAAAGTGATGTTTCAACTATATGTGTAGGAATGGCAGCAAGTATGGCTGCGTTCTTGTTGTCTAGTGGAACAAAAGGAAAAAGGTGTTGTCTTCCCAATAGTGAAGTGATGATACATCAGCCTTTAGGGGGTGCTCAAGGACAGGCGACAGAAATCAAAATTGCAGCAGAACGCATTTTAAAATTGCGTGATAAATTAAATCATATGCTTTCTAAAAATACAGGAAAAGATTTGAAAACCATTGAGGTAGATACAGAAAGAGATTATTTTTTAAGTGCCGAAGAATCCCTAGCATATGGCATTGTTGATAAAATCCTATAAATGCTTGACAAAAATAGGATTTTTTATTATTCTAACATTAGGGAGGAAAGAAAATGAAGAAGTATTTAGTCGTTTGTTTTACCATTATAATGATTAGTATCGTAACAGGCTGCGGTTCTAACAAAACATTAAAATGTTCCAAAGAGGATAATTCTTCTATTATGAACAAGAAAGAAACATATACTATCACTTTCAAAAAAGATACGATTACAAAAGTAGAATATATTGAAGATATCGCCGTTGCAGAAAATTATTCAGTTTATATCCAACAATTAGAAGAATCATTGAAAGGTGTTTTTACAGGATTTGAAGGAATGAATGGATTTGAAGTGACATCTACAACAGATAAAAATAACATCAAAATTGCGGTAAATATAGATCTTTCAAAAATGGATGAAGCGAGCAAAAAGAGTTTAGATATCGTAGATACAAAACAAAATTTTAATGACGCCAAACAAACATTTGAAAAACAGAATTATCAATGCAAATAACTTTTAAAATCGGATGTGTATAAAGTATAGAATAATTAATAAAAGCCTTATAATTGAAATGCACCTTTGAAAGTAGACATCATAATATGGGCTTTTTTGTTTTGTACTGATACATGTGTTGAAGATATATTATAGAGGTATAAATAAAAGCCAACATAAGCACATTTTTTATAAATGGTATTTTCCTAATTATTGATTTATAGTTAAGAAATATATTTTTATTCTAGAAAAGAACAGGGCTACTGTTCTTTTGTTTTATCGATTTTGACTTTCTAAAGCTTGTTCACCTAAACGAACGAGCCTTCTTGTCATTTCGCCACCAACGGTACCATTTAATCTAGAAGTCGTATCGGCTCCTAAAGTGATACCTAATTCATTTGCGATTTCATATTTTAAATTTTCAATTGCCTGTTTTGAACCAGGAACAACTAATTTATTATTCAAATGACTCATTACAGCTCACCACCTTATACTATTATTATTTCCTAGCACATAAAATATATAGGTGGTAATTTTTGATAGTTCTAAAAAAAGACAGTAACGTTTCACTGTCCATTTTATAGTCATTATTTAGCTTGGTAATTTGAACCACCTAAATGTTGTTCACCCATTTGAACTAAACGTCTAGTAATTTCACCACCAACTGATCCGTTAGCTCTACTAGTTGCATCTGGTCCCATGTTAACACCTAATTCACTAGCGATTTCATATTTCATCTTATCGATAGCTTGTTTAGCTCCAGGAACTACCATTTTATTAGTATTGTTTTTCATATGTTTCACCTCCTGTACACTAATATCATGTCCATGGAGTTTTTTTTCATACTATTTTTTGAATGGTAATTTATGGTTATAAATAAGAATTGTGGCTCGTTTCAAATGTAGTAATAGTTTCCATATGAGTAATACATTCTTCTATCAATGTTTCATAGTCAAACAGATTTTCATAGAGAATGGCTTTTTCTATATTAGGATAAATGACAGGATGCTTTGGTAAAAAAATCGTACAACAATCTTCGTATGGCAAAATACTTGTTTCATACGTTTCAATCTTTTTTGCAAATTCAATGATTTCTAATTTATCCATACAAGCAACTGGTCGAATCACAGGTAAATTGGTAACTGAATTGATTACAACCATGCTATCTAATGTTTGACTTGCAACTTGTCCCACACTTTCTCCATTGATTATTACCTTACACTTATGTAACTTACAAATTCTTTCCGCAATACGATACATCATTCTTCTCATAATGGTAATAATATAACTATCAGGAACATTTTTGTAAATTTCTTCTTGAATTTTGGTAAATGGTATAATATTGACTTTTATATTTCCTGAATATTGATTGATAATAGAAGCGAGTGTCATTACTTTATTTTTCGCTTCTAAACTGGTATGTGGAGGAGATTCAAAGTAAAGACATTCTAAATCAATTCCACGTTTTAAAGATAAATATCCTGCAACAGGACTATCAATTCCACCAGAAAGCATAAGTAAGCCTTTTCCTTGAACGCCAACGGGATATCCACCATTTCCCTTCACTTCATTGGTATAAATGAATGTTCCTTCATTACGAATTTCAATGTGAATTTTGACATCTGGGTGATGGACATCTACTTTTAAAGCAGTATTTTTTAAAACAAAACCGCCTATTTTTTGATTGAATTCCATACTTGGAATAGGAAATCGCTTATCTGCTCTTTTGGTTTCTACTTTAAAGGTTTGATAAGACTCATTATGAAGCAATTCTAATATTTTTACTTCTATATCCTCTATATTAGTATTTACTTTATGACAAATCACTATACCATGAATTCCAAATACTTTTTTTAATTTGCAAACAATTGCATCACAATCCACAGAATGACATGCAATATACATACGAACCCTATCTTTTTGAATGGTAATTTCATATTCCTTTAATATATTTTTAATATTACTCGTTAATAATGTAATAAATGTATTTCGATTTGCCTTTTTGGTTGTTAATTCTCCATATTTTATCATTAATAATTGATCCATATTTATCACCTCATTTTTAAATTATTGCTAAACTATTATTAAATAGTATCATGTTATATTTTAAAATAATTAACACAAAATTATTTACATCCCTTTCTAATAAAAGAGAAAAAGTTTTTCAATTTCAAATCATCCTTTTATGAATGATTTTTCTTATAATTCTATCAATAAAAAAATAGTACTCTAATCCATCATAGATTAAAGTACACCGAAATCATTGTTTGGTAAGTACTCAACAACCAAAAGTATTCTTATTTTTTTATGTTATAAAATTCCATTCAGCTATATACATCATAGCATAAACGCAATTCTATAGCAAGCACTTTTAGGCCATTCAATAATACAACTTATATATCAGTTAAGATTTTTGAAAATGCTGTAGGCAAAGAATATTTTGTGTATAATTCATCTTTTGTTGCCCATATATACTTGTCTTCTATTTTCTTGGATAAAGAAATAATATAGCAATTCATATTCCACTCTAAATGAGTAAATACATGTTTATATTCTCCTAATAAATCAATTGTTTGGTAGAAAATATTATTTTGAACGCAATAGCGGCTGAATGCTTCTAAATTCATCACATCATCAATATTGGGAAATTCATATAAAGAAGCAAGTAGTCCATGATCTGGCCTTTTCTGAATTGCATATTCATTTTCATAATGGAAAACAAAAACAACTTTATTGATGATTTTTCTGTTTTGTTTTTTTGCTTTCACAGGTAATACTGCAAGTAGTCCCTTTTGATATGCTTGACAAATAAAGGAAACAGGACATATATTACATCTAGGTGCACCATTGGGAATGCATATAGTTGCTCCCAATTCCATCATGGCTTGGTTTAAATTTCCAGACTCTTTTTCTGGCATATATGGTTTCAATATATTCTCATATTTTGTTTTCGTTTTAGAATCGGCAATATCATCATAAGCGCCTAGGATACGTGTTATAATCCGTAGTACATTTCCATCTACTGCAGGAACTGGTTCTTGATAAGCAATGGATGCAATTGCTCCTGCTGTATAGGTCCCAATTCCAGGTAGTTCCAGTAATTCGGCATACGTGCTTGGTAAGGTATCTTTTCCTTCTTGAATTAATTGTTTTGCTGCCTTTTGGAGATTACGTGCCCGACTATAATAACCAAGTCCTTGCCAAAGTTTTAATAAATCATCCTCTGAAATATGAGCCAATGTTTTCAAATCAGGAATTTGTTTCAAGAAACGATTATAATAATCTATGACAGCTTCTACCCTTGTTTGCTGCAGCATAATTTCTGATATCCATATATGATAAGCATCTTTATCTTTTCGCCATGGTAAATCTCTTTTAAATTGATAATACCAGCCCAACAATACTGGAATGATTGTTAAAATCGGTTGCTCCTGATTTTTATTTTTCATTTGTCTATCCATCAATTCTCTCAAATCTCATGTTGTCCCTTTGATATAGTTTATCCAATTTACGAAAATAACAATTTGTTAAATTTATATTTTGGGAATTTGCCAAGCAAACAATATTAAAAAATAAATCTCCTAATTCTTCTTCCAAATCAGCTAGAATCTCTTTATTTTTCTTGTTTTTATCACCATACATAATATTTAAAATGCGTGCTACCTCACCTATTTCTTCCACCATGCATGCAAGTTGTGATAATGGGGAAAAGTAAGGTTTTTTAAACTGATTTACCCATAAATCAACTTCACCCTGAATTTGCCTAATTGTTCTTTCTTCCATACAATTCCTACTTTCTATTTATAGGATAATTTTCAATTTCCAAGTCTGCTATTTTATTATCTTTTGCATATTGAATTAAAATATTAGCCTCATATGTAACAATACTTCTTCCAGAACCCCAATAAAGTTCTGAATTTGTCCAATTTTCTTCGTCAGAATAGCCATTCTTAACACCAATTAATGTATAATTCTTATATGGTAAATGTTTTAAAAAAATAGAGTAACACCTCTTCAAATGAAAATCAGAAGTAATTATCATAATATTAGTAATAGAATCCACATCCATTGTCTTTTTTAATAGATTAATTGAACATTCTACGTTTTCAAAAGAATTATTAGAGTGGCTCTCAACCAAAACACATTCTTGTGGTACACCATACTGATATGCTAGTTGTGCCATCTTTTCTGCCTCTGACATATTATGTTCCGTAGCTGTTATACCATTAATTCCACCAGTGAACAATAATAGCTTAACCCTACCTTGTCTATACATTTCTACTGCCTTCTTCGCTCTCTCTAAAATCATATCACTATTTCCAAAAACAATTGCAATATCGCAGTTCACTAAATTATCTGCAATTCCGCTAAAAACAATAGATGAAATTTGTTCATCAGTAAAGTCACATATAACTTTATTATTTGGTGTTTTCAAATTATAATATATAGATTGTAAAGAATTATTATTAAATTGAGAAAGTTTCATATATACACCTACTTTTTTCAATTTTTTATAATTAGTACACAAATATTATATCATGTATACTTTAAGATGTGAACTGATGGAATAAATATTCATTAGTTT